>JBIKOG010000083.1:0-29171 GCA_044358225.1 Bryobacteraceae bacterium
GGCCCTCGACGAGCGCGTAGATTCTCATGCGTGCGAGAGGCCCCCGAGGAGGTTTTTCTCCCAGAGCTCGCCGAGCGAGTAGTCTTTCAACCAAACCTGAAGCGAGGCAGAATCGTGACGGCGAGCGGAACTCTCGCGGCCGTCGTGATCGATGGTGATGACCTGCTCCGGGGAAAAGAAATTCAGGAGATAGGGGGACTGGGTCGCGAGGATTACCTGGGTGTTTTGCGAGGCCGCATGAACGAGGCCGGCGAGGCGCTCGAGCGCATGGGGGTGAAGGCCGAGTTCGGGCTCGTCGAGGAGAATCACTCCGGGGGCCCATTCGGCGGGTTGAAGGAGCAACGCGCAAAGGGCGATCCAGCGTAGGCTGCCGTCGGAAAGCTGGTGCGGGGTCATTGGATAGTCGGTCATGGAACCGAGCCATTCGAGCCGGACTTCGTCCTTGGATTCGCGGGCAGGTTCCAGAACGAAATGGGAGAAGCCTGGAATCACAGCCTGCGCGTGGCGTTCTATTTCGAAGAAGTGCGCCGGGTGACTGCGTCGCATTTGCCAGAGGATGGCGGCGAGGTTTCCACCGTCTTCGTGGAGGTATTGGGTCTGATGGATGTCGGCGAAGCCGCGGATCCGGGAGTGGGTGGAGGTGTCGTGAAACTGGTAGGTACGTGGGCGGTCGAAGGAATCGAGGTCCCAGAGATATCGGGTTTCCTGCAAATCTGATCGGGCCTCTTTGGGCGGTATTGCTGTACCGACCAAGCCTTCGTAGTCCACGCCGAGCAATCCGGACTGGAGAGCAGTTAGCCCGACATAGAACTGCGCCGATGGCGCAAATTCGAGATGCAAGCCCATATTTGGAGTATGCTTCGGACCGTAGTGAAGCAACGCCGCAGCCCGCCCGTGGGCAGCACAATACGAACCCAGACGCCGTTCGGTAATGGCGCGGAACAGGTCAAACACCGATAAAAGGTTTGACTTGCCCGCGCCGTTGGAACCAATCAGAACAGTGCAGTTATCGAACGTGAGATCCAGGCTACGAAATGACTTCCAGCCTTCTACCTTCAGCCGACGGACTGGGTGCTTTTCCACGTTTAAGAGATACCACGTTCGGCCGCCGTTACGGCAGCTTGGAATCGCCCATGAGGAAGGTGTCGACGCCGCGGGCGGCTTTGCGGCCTTCGGCGATGGCCCAGACTACCAGCGACTGGCCGCGGCGCATGTCGCCCGCCGCGAATACTCCGGACACCGAGGACATGTAGTGGTCGTCCGTCTTGACGTTGCCGCGGTTGTCGAGCTCGACTCCTAAGTCAGTCAGGAGGCCGTTCTTTACCGGGCCGGTGAAGCCCATGGCCAGGAGGACCAGATCGGCTTTGAATTCCTGCTCCGTGCCGGGGATGGGGGTGAAGGTCGGCGGGGGGCCGACGCGCACCGTTTTCAGGGCCTTCACGTTCCCGTTGCCGTCATCTACGAATTCCTTCGTAGAGATGGCGAACTCGCGGATGCCGCCTTCTTCGTGGGCGCTTTCGGTGCGCAACATCACGGGCCAGAGGGGCCAGGGGGTTGTGGTGCTGCGCTCGGCCGGGGGCTGGGGCATCAGCTCGAACTGGTGCACGCTGGCGCACTTGTGACGGTGCGAGGTGCCGAGACAGTCGGCGCCGGTATCGCCGCCGCCGATGATGATGACGTGTTTGTCCGTCGCCATGATTTGGTTTTCAACGGCGTCGCCTGCCACCTTGTGGTTCTGCTGGGGCAGGAACTCCATGGCGTAGTGGATGCCGTTCAGATTGCGGCCGGGGACGGGCAGATCGCGCGAGGCTTCGGCGCCGCCGGCGACCAGGATCGCATCGAACTTCGCCTTCAGGTCCTCCACCAGAACGTTGCCGCCGACGGTGGCGTTGACGACGAACTCCACGCCTTCGGCTTCCATCTGCTGGGTGCGCCGGTCGATGTGGTGCTTCTCCATCTTGAAGTCCGGAATGCCGTAGCGGAGGAGGCCGCCGACGCGGTCCGCCTTCTCATAAACGACCACGGTGTGGCCGGCACGGTTCAACTGCTGCGCGGCGGCGAGACCCGCCGGGCCGGAGCCGACGATGGCGACTCGTTTGCCGGTGCGGACTTCGGGCGGCTCGGGTTTGATCCAGCCTTGTTCGAAGGCGTAATCGATGATGGACCGCTCGATCAACTTGATGGCGACAGGCGGCTCATTGATGCCTAGCACGCAGGCGGATTCACACGGCGCGGGGCAGACGCGGCCGGTGAATTCGGGGAAGTTGTTCGTCGAGTGGAGGGTGCGAATGGCGTCCTTCCAGCGGTCGCGGAAGGCGAGGTCGTTCCAATCGGGAATGATGTTGTTGAGCGGGCAGCCGGTGTGGCAGAAGGGCACGCCGCAGTCCATGCAGCGGGCGCCCTGGGTGCGCACCTTGTCGTAGCTGAACGGCTGGTAGATTTCGAACCAGTCGTTGACCCGCTCTTCAACGGGGCGGCGCGAAGCGACTTCGCGCTGGAACTCCATGAACCCGGTAACCTTACCCATGCAACACCTGCTCTCCCTGCGACGAGGCTACGAAATACGGTTGTTCGCGCTTGGCGACACCCAGCACGCGCTTGTACTCGTGCGGGAAGACTTTGACGAATTTGTCGAGCAGGTCGCCCCAGTTTTCGAGGACCCACTTGCCGCGGCGGCTATCGGTGAACTGCACGTGGCGTTCGATCAGGTTGCGGAGCGCGTTGATATCTTCGATGCTCTCCACCGGTTCCAGATCGACGCCGGCGCGGTTGCACTTGGTGCGGCAGAACTCGCCGGTTTCATCGAGCACGTAGGCGATACCACCGCTCATGCCGGCGGCGAAGTTCTTGCCGGTTTCGCCGAGAATCGCGACGAGGCCGTTGGTCATGTATTCGCAGCCGTGGTCGCCCACGCCTTCGACGACCGAGGTGGCGCCGGAGTTGCGGACGGCGAAGCGTTCGCCGGCCATGCCGTTGAAGAAGGCCTCGCCGGAGGTGGCGCCGTAGAGGACGACGTTGCCGATGAGGATGTTGTGTTCGGGGACGAAGACCGCGTTCTTGGGCGGGTAAACGACGACCTGGCCGCCGCTCAAACCCTTGCCCACATAGTCGTTCGCATCGCCTTCGAGTTCGAGGCTGACGCCGTTGGCGAGGAACGCGCCGAAGCTCTGCCCGGCGGAGCCGTTGAATTTGATCTTGATGGTATCGGCCGGGAGCCCTTCGGAGCCGTAGCGCTTGGCCACTTCACCGGACAGCATGGCGCCGACGGTGCGGTGGACGTTGCGGATGGGCATCTTGAACTCGACGGGAATCTTGTGTTCGAGCGCGTCCTGGGCGAGTTCGATGATCTTGTGATCGAGCGCCTCTTCCAGGCCGTGATCCTGCGAGGTGACGCAGCGGCGGAAGACCTTCTTCGGCACCGGCGGGTTGAAGAGCATCGAGGAGAGATCGAGGCCCTTGGCCTTCCAGTGATCCTTCACGTCGCGCATCTCCAGCATGTCGACCCGGCCGACCATTTCATCGAAGGTCCGGAAGCCGAGCTGGGCCATGATTTCGCGAGCTTCTTCGGCGATGAAGAAGAAGAAGTTGATGGCGTGTTCCGGCGTGCCGGTGAACTTGGCGCGGAGGACCGGGTCCTGGGTGGCGATGCCGACGGGGCAGGTGTTCAAATGGCACTTGCGCATCATGATGCAGCCGAGGGCGACGAGCGGCGCGGTGGAGAAACCGAACTCTTCGGCGCCGAGCAGCGCGCCGATGATGACGTCGCGGCCGGTTTGCAGTTTGCCGTCCGTCTGCACGCGGATGCGGGAGCGGAGATCGTTCAACACCAGCACCTGCTGGGTTTCGGCGAGGCCGAGTTCCCACGGGACGCCTGCGTGGCGGAGAGACGTGAGCGGGCTGGCGCCGGTGCCGCCCGAGTCGCCGGCGATGAGGACGAGATCGGCATGGGCCTTGGAGACGCCGGCGGCGACGGTGCCGACGCCGACTTCGGACACCAGTTTGACCGAGATGCGCGCCTGCGGATTCACGTTTTTCAGATCGTAAATGAGCTGGGCGAGATCTTCGATGGAGTAGATGTCGTGGTGGGGCGGGGGGGAGATCAAACCGACGCCGGGAATGGAATGGCGTACCTTGGCCACGAACTCATCGACCTTGTGGCCGGGGAGCTGGCCGCCTTCACCGGGCTTGGCGCCCTGGGCGACTTTGATCTGCAGTTCGTCGGCGTTGACGAGGTAGTTCGCGGTGACGCCGAAGCGGCCGGAGGCCACCTGTTTGATGGAGGAGCGCTTGGAGTCGCCGTTGGGCAACATCTTAAAGCGTTCTTCGTCTTCGCCGCCTTCACCGGTATTGGAACGGCCACCCATGCGATTCATGGCGATGGCGAGCGTTTCGTGGGCTTCTTTGCTGATGGAGCCGAAGCTCATAGCGCCGGTGGCGAAGCGCTTGACGATCTCTTTGGCGGGTTCGACGTCGTCGATCGGGATGGGGTTACCGGGCTTGAACTGCAGCAGGCCGCGGAGGGTGCAGAGCTGGGCGTTCTGCTCGTTGATGAGCTTGGAGTAATCCTTGAACGTGGCGTAGTTTTCGTTGTTGACGGCGTGCTGCATCTTGCTGACCGTTTGGGGGTTCAGCAGGTGATATTCGCCGCGGACACGATACTGGTAGTTGCCGCCGGGGCTCAATTCCAGATCCGCTTCGGTGAGCGGGTGGAAGGCGTGTTCGTGCTTCATCTTCGCTTCTTTGGCGAGGACTTCCAGGCCCACGCCCTCGATGCGCGAAGCGGTGCCGGTGAAGTACTTGTCGACAAGCGATTTATTGAGGCCGATGGCTTCGAAGATCTGGGCGCCGCGGTAGCTTTGCAGCGTGGAGATGCCCATCTTCGAGAAGACCTTCAACAGGCCCTTGCTGACCGCCTTTTTGTAGTTCTTGAGGGCGGTTTCGAAGGGGACGTTGAGGCGCCCGGTCTGCGCCATGTTGTCCAGCGTTTCGATGGCCAGATACGGGTTGACGGCGCTGGCGCCGTAGCCGATCAGGCAGCAGAAGTGCATGATCTCGCGCGGTTCGCCGGATTCAACGATGAGGGCGACCTGGGTGCGGGTACCTTCGCGGATCAGGTGGTGGTGAACGGCGGTGAGAGCGAGGAGCGAGGGGATGGGAGCGGATTCGCCATCGACGCCGCGATCGCTCAAGATGAGCAGCGAGTAGCCGGCCTGGATGGCCCAGCTGGCGCGTTTGCAGAGCGAATCGAGCGAGCGTTCGAGTTCGGCTTCGCCGCCGTGCACGTTATAGAGAATGGGCAGCGTGTAGGCCAGGAAGTCGCCCCAGCTGACGCGCCGGATCTTTTCCAGATCGCGGTTGGTGAGAACCGGGTTCTTCAGCTTGAGTAAGTGGCTGTGCTGCGGTGTTTCATCGAGGACATTTCGCTCCGTGCCAATGTAACTCGTCAGGGACATGACGAGTTCTTCGCGAATGGGGTCGATGGCCGGATTTGTAACTTGGGCGAATAACTGCTTGAAGTAGTGGAACAGCGACTGGGGCTTGTCGGAGAGACAGGCGAGCGGCGTGTCCGTGCCCATGGAACCGATGGGCTCTTCGCCCTTTTCGCCCATGGGGGTGAGGATGGTCTTCAGATCCTCGTCGGAGTAGCCGAAGGCGCGCTGGCGTTGGAGAATCGTGTCGTGATCGGTGGCGTAGACGCGGCCGGGTTCGGGCAGCACGTCGAGCGAGATCTGGTTATCCTTGATCCACTGGCCGTAGGGCTGGCGCTCCCAGAGACCTTTTTTGACTTCTTCGTCGGGGATGATGCGCTTCTGATCGAGATCAACGATCAGCATCTTACCGGGCTGCAGGCGCCCTTTGTAAGTGACATCTTCGGGCTTAACGGGCAGGACGCCGGTTTCGGAGGCGACGATTAGCAGGCCATCCTTCGTTACTAAGTAACGAGACGGGCGGAGGCCGTTGCGGTCGAGCGTGGCGCCGAGGACGTGACCGTCCGTAAAGGCCACGGCGGCCGGGCCGTCCCAGGGCTCCATGATGGAGGCGTGGAACTCGTAGTAGGCCTTCTTTTCGGCCTGCATGGTGGTATCGGCATCCCAGGCTTCGGGGATGAGCATCGACATGACATGCGGGATGGAGCGGCCGGAGAGATAGAGCAGTTCGACGGCGTTGTCGAGCGTGGCCGAGTCGGAACCGCCGGGTTCGACGATGGGGAGGATCTTCTTCAGATCGTCGCCCCAGACGCCGGAGGCCATGACGGCCTGGCGGGCGGCCATCCAGTTAGCGTTGCCGCGGACGGTGTTGATTTCGCCGTTGTGGCAGATGTAGCGGAACGGGTGGGCGAGAGGCCAGGTGGGGAAGGTGTTCGTCGAGAAGCGCTGGTGGACCATGGCGAGGGCGGAGACGCACTCGGGGTCGGCCAGATCCTTGAAGAACTTCTGGATCTGCGGGGCGAGGAGCAACCCTTTATATACGATGGTCCGGCAGCTGAGCGAGGGGACGTAGAAGAAGTCCTTGTCGCGAATGTCGGAGGCGCGGATTTCGTGTTCGGCGCGCTTGCGGATGACGTAGAGCTTCCGTTCGAGCTCGATTTCCGTCATGCCGACGGCGCCGCGGATGAAGACCTGTTCGATGTAGGGCTGGGAGGAGCGAGCGACGCGGCCGATGGCGTCGACGTTGAGGGGGGTGTCGCGCCAGCCGAGGACTTCCAGGCCCTCTTCGCGGGTGATGCGTTCGAGGATACCTTCGACCAGCAGGCGGGCGGTGCGTTCGACGGGCAGGAAGACGAGGCCGGCGCCGTACTGGCCGGCGGGCGGGAGGGTGAAACCTTCCTTGGCACATTCGCGGGCGAAGAAGGCGTGGGGGATCTGGATGAGCAGGCCGGCGCCGTCGCCGGTTTCCGGGTCACAACCGCAGGCGCCGCGGTGGGTGAGATTGATGAGAATCTGGACGCCTTTAGTAATGATGTCGTGGGATTTCTGGCCGTGGATGTTGACGACGAAGCCGATACCGCAGGCGTCGCGTTCGTTCATCGGGCTATAGAGACCTTGTGCGGGGGGCAAACCGCGAGCGACTTGGAAATCTTCTTGTGAGGAGTTGGACATGAACAATGGACCTCGAACGGAGGATTGCCTTTTAGAATAACGGCACGCACAGTATAAGTCAATCAGGAAGTCGGCAATTCTGACTATCAGCATGGCTTATACTGATAAAATTAGAAAATCAGGATTCATCGAATATTGACATAAGCCCTTCTTATGTTATTCTGGCCGGAGTGAACTTCGACCACCTGAAGTTGTTTCGCGATATTGCGCAGACCCGGAGCGTGAGCCGGGGGGCGTTGCTGAACGATGTCAGCCAGTCGGCGGCGAGCCAGCATTTGCAGGAACTGGAGAAGAATCTAGAGGTTAGCCTGCTGGACCGGTCGACGCGTCCGTTGGGGCTGACGGCGGCGGGGCGGTTGTATTACGACTTGTGCCGGGATGTGTTGCGGCGGAAGGAAGAGTTTGACGCGTCGTTGGGCGGGTTGTTGCACGGCGTGGAGGGAACGGTCCGGGTAGCGAGTATATATTCGGTAGGCTTATCGGAGATGTCGCGGTTGGAGAGCGAATTCCAGAGCCGGTGGCCGGAGGCGGTGTTGCGGGTGGATTATTTGCGGCCGGAGAAAGTGTACGAGCATGTGGCGGCGGAGCAGGCGGACCTGGGGTTGGTGAGTTATCCGGAGCCGACCAAGGAGATTGCGGTGATTCCGTGGCGGGAGGAGGAGATGGTGTTGGCGTGTACGCCGAGCCATCCGTTGGCGGGGTTGCCGAGGCTGTCGGTGCGGGCGTTGGAGGGTGTGGATTTTATCGGGTTTGACGAGGAGTTGCCGATCCGGCGGGAGGTGGACCGGTACTTGCGGGACCACAATGTGAGCGTCAACCTCGTCATGCATTTCGACAATTTGCAGATGATTAAAGAAGCCGTGGTGCTGGGGCACGGGGTGAGCATTACGCCGCGGCGGATTCTGGTTTCCGAGATGGCGGCGGGGCGGATTGTGGCGGTGGCGTTGTCGGACCCGTTGACGCGGCCGTTGGGGATTTTGCACCGGCGGAAGCGGAAGTTGAACGGAGCGACGGAGAGCTTTTTGAAATTGTTGCAGGAGTAGTGGTTACTCGCTGACGCGGCGGTGGAGATCGGGGCGGGTGAGGACGTCGGGAGCCAGGTCCATGCCGAGGCCGGGGCCTTGGGGGAGATCGAAGAAGCCGTCTTTTGGGGTAGCGAGTTGGCCGACGATGGGGATGTACTCGTCGGCATAGTGGCGGCGGACGGATTCGGCGATGTAGAGATTGGGCACGGCGGCGGCGAGGTGCATCGTCGCGGCGTGGAGGATGGGGCCGCCGCAGTTGTGGGGGGCTACCGGGAGATAGTGGGCCGCGCCCATGTCGGCGATTTTCTTGGCCTGGGTCAAGCCGCCGCACCAGGCGACGTCGGGCATGACGACACGGGCGGCGCCGTTGGCTAGCAGTTCGCGGTATTGCCACGTCGTCATGAGGCGTTCGCTGATGGTTAGGGGGAGATGGGTGGATGACGCGAGTTCGCGGTAGGCGGCCATGTTGTCCTGGCCCAGCATCTCCTCCAACCACATGGGCTGGAACTCTTCGCAGGCTCTCGCGATTTGAATGGCGCAGGGCAGCGACCAGTAGCCGTGGAACTCCATGGCCACTTCCATCTGGTCGCCGAACTTTTCTTTGATCAGGCGGAGGGGGCGGATGGCTTCCTTGATTTGGGTTGGCGTGATGTAGTTGCCGCCGGTGACCTTGGCTATGGGGTCGAAGGGCCAGATCTTCATGCCGCGGATGCCGGAGTCGAGGAGGCTTTCGGCGAGGCGGACGGGTTCATCGTTGAACGAGATGTGGTCGTAGCAGGTGTTGTACGTCCGGATGCGGTCGCGCGTGGCGCCGCCGAGCAGTTCGTAGCAGGGGGTATTGAGCGCCTTGCCCTTCAGGTCCCAGAGCGCGGTGTCGACGGCGCTGATGGCGCGCATCTCGGCGCCGGCCCAGCCGGAGTACGACACGGCGTCGAACATCGACGCCCAGAGGCCTTCGATGCGGCCGGCGTCCTGGCCGAGCAGGCGCGCGGCGAGACGGCCATGAATAACGGCCTCTTCGGCGCCCGGGGCGGGATACGTCTCGCCCAGGCCGTAGAGGCCGTCTTCGGTATGAATCTTTACCCAGAGCCACTGGATAGGGCCGGCGTGCACCGTGATGCCGCCGGCCAGGTAGAGAGTTTCTACGGCTGTGATCCGCAAGGCGCGGATGACTACATCGCCACCGGCATCGGCAGATTCGCCTTGGCCAGGGAGCGGGTGAGCAGGTCGATGGATTCGCGTTCGACGATGGCGCGCGCGATAGAGACTTCGGTGATCAACATGCGGCGGGCGCAGTCGAGCATCTTCTTCTCACGGAACGAGAGGGGCTTGGCGGTCTGGAGGATCACCAGTTCTTTGAACACTTCGGCGAGGCCCATGAGGCCGCCGACGCGCATCTTCTCAGAGTTCTCCTTGAAGCGGTCCTTCCAATCCTGCGTGCGCTTCACTTCGCCGGTGGCGAGGAAGGTGAGAATTCGATTGACCTCAGTACCCTTAGTCACCTTACGTAGGCCTACATCGCCTGCGTGGCTGAAGGGGACCATGACGGTCATACTGTTGTAGCTGAGTCGCAAAAGGTAGAAGCGCTCCAACTGGGCGCCAAAGTTGCGAGTGCTAATATTCTCGATCGTCCCAACACCATGGTTGGGGTAAACCACCTTATCGCCAATGTGGAAGGTCGTGCAGGGACCCATAGTTACACCTTCTGAGAGTTGTTAAATTGACTACACCAGAGCGTTAGCTAATAGTAGCCGCAGCATACATTTGTGTCAACAAAATTCCCATAAAACTACTAGCAAAGCGGTTAGAGTCTGAAATTTTTTGCTCCGAACGCGGACAAAAACGGTCTTCATGAAGTGTGACAATCGGCCCCGTGTCACTAGTGGCGGGTGGAACCCACCCCAGGAGGAAAGTACCACCACCGGCGGCTAGTGCTGTGCCCCTCCAGGAAGTGGATTATTTTGTAAATTATTGATTTGCTGGTGGATGAGGTTCAGCTAGACTAGTACTACAACTACGTAGGCAACTCCGTATTCAACTAGGGACATGGACAGGATTGGTCGCTATACCGTAGAAGGGGAACTCGGCAGAGGGGGTTGCGGGATCGTGTACCTGGGCCGGGATCTGAAAATGAACCGGTTGGTGGCGATTAAGACGATTCTGACGCGGGAACTCGAGAGTTCCTCGGGCGGGCAGAATTTGAAGACGCGGTTGGAGCGGGAAGCCCAGTCGGCGGGATCGTTGAACCACCCGGCGATCGTGACCGTGTACGAGTTGGGGGAAGAGAACGACGTCACCTACTTCGTGATGGAGTACGTGGACGGGCCGCCGTTGGACACGATGATGAACGGCGGGGCGCTGGAGTTCCCGCGGGTGATCCAGCTGCTGCGCGAGGTGGCGGGTGGATTGGACTTCGCTAATTCGAAAGGGATTATCCATCGGGACGTGAAGCCGGCGAACATTCTGGTCTCGTCGACGGGCCACGCGAAGATTTCCGATTTCGGCGTGGCGAAGATATTGGAATCGACGACGATGACGACGACCGGGGTGGCGATTGGGACCCCGGCCTACATGTCCCCGGAGCAGATCCTGACGAAACCGCTGAACGGGCGGAGCGACCAGTTTTCGCTGGGTGTGATCGCCTTTGAGATGGTGACGGGGCGGAAACCGTTCAATGCCGATTCCCTGCCCGGGCTGATCCATCAGATATTGTCGGTGGAACCGCCGTCGGCGGCGGAGATCAATGCGGCGGTTGGGGAACCGGCGGCGTCCATTTTGCGGAAGGTACTCCACAAGGAAGCCACCGAGCGATACGACAACTGTACGGCCTTTGTGGACGCACTGGAGGCGGCGTTGATCCGGCGGGAACCGACGCTCCAGGTTCCGGTGGCAATTCCCGCACAAACTACTGAAAACAAATCTCCAGCATTAACACAACAATCTAGTGGCGCTGCGGTCAAGGCTGGACTGGCGTTGGCCTTTAGTATCGCGTTAGCGGCGTTTGTCTATTCGCGAAGCCACCAGGCGCCGGTGGCTACTCCGGCGCCTCCGTCCTCCGCCGCTGCGGTGGTCCCAGAAGCGGTGCCGCCGCGGCCGGAACCGGTGAAGCCGGCAGAACCGGTGGCGGTGGAGAAAACAGTCAAAAAAGAGACCAAGCCGAAGACGCCGGAGCCGAAGGCGGAGCCGCCCAAGCCGCCGCCCGTGGTGGCGGCCGCGCCCGACCCGGGTCCCGATCAACCCGCTTCCTCATATATGGGGTCGCCGGAGGGACGGTTCTCCTGGTCCGGGGCGCTGCCCGCCGGGGAGCGGCTGGTCATTGTTCGCAATCGCGTTCGTATGGGTTCGATATCCGGAAACAGTCTTCCCGCCGGGGTCCCTGTACAGGTTGAGGTCCGTCCTGCCGATATTCGGGTGATGCAGCAACCTGCCGCCTCGAACGGCTTCCGGCTGATACTGGTAAACCAATCCGGTCACGACGTCTCCACCTTCACGGTCCTCTGGCGGGAGCAGACGCGTTGAGAACGGGCTTCGTCCTATTGCTGTGGGCTGGACTGGCGTTGGCTGGGCAGACGCGGCGCGCGCTCGTTATCGGCAACGGCGACTATAAGAACGTGCCCGTAGCGGCGCAGGCGACGGCCAGCGCGCGGGCGATGGCGCGGGCATTAACGGCGAGCCAGTTTCAGGTAGCCCCGGCGATCAACGTGGAGGCCGAGGCGCTGGGCCGGGAGATTAGCCGTTTCCTGCAAGAGTTGCAGCCCAACGACGTGGCGGTGTTCTACTTTGCCGGGTACGCGGTGCAGGACATGGGGGAGAACTACCTGCTTCCGGTAGGCTACGCGCCGTCGAGTACGGACGGGATCGAGTATCAATCCTATTCGGTGAAGCGGCTGGTGCGGTATTTGGAAACCAAGAAACTGGCGACGGGGATTGTGATTTTGGATCAGGCGCCGGGGAACGCGGCATTGGAAAAGAAGTTTCCGGAGCCGGGATTGGCGTCGATGGACATTCGGGCGGCGAACCTGGTGCTGGCGATGGCGAATTTGCCGGGGCGGGCGGTGCCGGCGGCGCCGGGGCGGGAGATCGGCCGGTTTACGGAGGCGTGGGTGAACGCGGCCAGCGAGCCGGGCGTGGCGTTGGACGCGGCCATGCGGCGGATTAAGCAACAGCTCAGCCAGGCGACCGGGGGCGAACAGGTGCCGGCGGAGATTTCGACTTTGGTGAACGAGTTTGCGTTTCAGCCACGGTCGGCGGCGGCGATGGAGTGGGACCGGGTGGCGGGGTTGAAGGACCCGGCGGCGTTTGAGGCGTTCCGGCAGAAGTTCGCCGGCGATCCGCTGGCAATTGAAGCGGGCCGGCGCGTGGAGCAGTTGGAATGGGAACGGGTGAAAGCAGCCCCGGACGCACGCAGCGTGCGGCAGTTTCTGACCCGCTTTCCGCAACAGCAAGAAGCGCTGCAGTGGCTGAAGGCGCATGAGGCCAGTGAGAAGGCCAATGTCAACACGGCCGTTCTGGAAGTGATCGCGCGCTATGCCAAAGCGTACGAGAACAAGGACGTGGAGGCGATGCAGGCGGCACGGCCCGGGTTCGCGGCGGCGGATAAAAAACGGTTGGAGCAGGCGTTCCGGGAGTTCAAATCGATCCGGTATTCGCTCACGCCAACAGGCGATCCCGCCATCGAGCCTACAGTGGCGACGGTAAAGTGCCGATTGAAAGTGGAGATGCGGTCGAACGACGGCGGTAGCCCGCGCCCCGTCGACCAGGCCGTCACCGTAAAGCTACGCCGGCAGGCGGATGCCTGGGTTATAGACACTATCCAATGAAATTCCTTTATATTGCACTATTTGCGGGTCTCGCCCTCTGGCCGCATGACCCCGCCGCCCCCGCTGCGACCGGGGCGAATGGCACCTCCAAAAAGTTGATCTCGCTGTTCCCGAACCTGTACGGCCCCACCGGCATCGTGTTGCCGAACGCCGAACACGCGGCCCACTTCACCAGCGCGTTCCAATCGAACTTCAGCCCGCTGGTGGGTTCGATCGTCAATCAGCTGACGTCGATACCGATCCCCTCGCCGGCCTCCGGGTTCCTGTACAGTTTCGACTCGTCGCTGGGCGTCTACACGCGGTCCGGGCAGAGCTTCGGTCCCATCTTCGCCGAGCGCGCCGAGACCATCGGCAAGAACAAGTTCCTGGCCGGCGTCAGTTATCAGCACTTCAACTTTGATCGGCTGGACGGGCTGAGTATAAAAAAGATCCCTGCGCTATTCGAGCACCAGCCGGCGGCGAATCCCGAGTTCCAGAAAGACGTCATCACCACCGATAACGCCTTCGACATTCAGGTAGGCCAGACGGTGGCCTATTTCACGTACGGGTTGTCGGACCGTCTGGACGTTTCGGTGGCGCTGCCGATGGCGAGCGCCAACATTGAGATCGTCAGCGACGCCACCATCCGCCGCATCGGCACCTCGACCGAGCCCGACATTCACTACTTCGATTCCGCCTTCCCGGGCAAGGACCGCGCTACGTTCTCCGCGTCCGGTTCGGCGCAGGGAATCGGCGACGTTCTGGTGCGCGCCAAGTATACGGCGCTGCGTTGGAAGAACGGCGCGCTGGCCACGGGCCTCGATGCGCGGATGCCGACTGGCGACGAATACAACTTCCTGGGCGCCGGATCGTTCGGCGCGCGGCCGTTTTTGGCTCTTTCGATGCGCCGCGGCAACTTTTCGCCGCACGCCAATTTCGCCTATCAATGGAACGGGAACTCCATTCTGGCGGGCAATTTCCAGACCGGTACGACCGGCAACCAGTCCGATCAACTGCAGTACGCGGTGGGCTTCGACATGGGCGTGACGAAGAAGTTCACCTTCGCCGCCGACTACCTGGGCCAACAGCAGCTGCAGGGCAACCGGGTACGGCTGGTGGATTTCCGGGCGGCGAATGGCTCCGTTTTCCCGAACGTCCAGGTGCGGCGGGCCCGGCTGATGCAGAACGCCGCGTCGCTTGGCCTGAAAGTGAATCCGATCACCGAACTGCTGGTCACCTTCAACCTGCTGATCGCTCTCGATGAGAACGGCCTGCGGGACCGGGTGGCGCCGATGATCGGACTCAGTTACACGTTCTAGAGATACTTCTTGTACCAGTCCAGGTAGCGCTGCATGCGGTCGCGCTGGAAGCTGGGCTTGGCGATGCCGTGGTTTTCGCCGGGGTAGATGATCAGCTGCGAGTCGGTGCCGACGTTGCGCAGGGCCTGGTACATCTGTTCGCTGCCGAGCAGCGGGACGTTGAAGTCCTTGTCGCCGCAGAGGAAGAGCGTGGGCGTCTTGATGCGGTCGGCGTGGAGAAATGGGTAGCTGATCTTCAGCCACGGTTCCAGCCCCGATTTCCAGGGCGGGCCGATCTCGTTATCGTACTGGCGGATGTACTGGTCGTGGCCGTAAAACGCCAGCGGGAAAGCGACGCCCGCGCCGCTGGTGGCGGCCTTGAAGCGGGTGGTGGTGGCGATCAGGTAGTCCGTCAGAATGCCGCCGTAGCTCCAGCCGCCGACCCCAAGCTTGTTGGGATCGGCCACGCCGCTGGCGACGACGTGATCGACGCCGGCCAATAGATCGAGCACCTCTTTATTGCCCCAATCCTTGGCGATGGCCACGGTGTACTGCTGTCCGCGGCCGCTGGAGCCGCGATAGTTCACCTGCAGCACGGCGTAGCCCGCGGCGGCGAACATCTGCTTTTCGAACTGGAAGCCGTGGGCGTCCTGCGCGTTGGGGCCGCCGTGGATGCGGAGGAGGAGCGGGTACTTCTTGCCGGCCTCGTAGCCGACGGGCTTGGTGAGCAGGCCGTGCGCCTCGTTGCCGTCCTTGGCTTTGAAGCGAACCTCTTCGGTGAGGGGGAACTGGATCTCGGCCAGTAGCGCGTCGTTGTGGCTGGTGATTTTGCGGAGCGCGCCGTTATCGAAGGCGTGGAGGTCGCCGGGGGAGTTATCGGTGGAGACGATGGCCACGGCGCTGGAGGCTGACTGGTCCCAGGCCCCGAGTACGCGCTGGCCGGTGGTGAGGCGTTCGACGGCGCCGCCGGTGACGGGCACCTGCGCGAGGTAAACCGACATGTCGTCGGCCACCAGGAAGCGGAGCGACTTGCCGTCGGCCGTGAAGTCGTGGCGGGACACGCCGCGGTCGAGCGCGGCGGTGACGATACGGGACGCGCCGCCCGCGGCCGGGATGACGGCGAGTTGGGTCATGTTGTACTCACCCAGGCCGTGGTCGCTGCCCTTCAGGTAGGCGATCAGTTTGCCATCGGGAGACCAGACGGGGCTGGAATCGGGCCCCGCGAAGGAGGTCAGCTTCACCGGCGCGGAGCCGGGCTTGGCGTCGACGACGAAGATGTCCGAAGTGGGCACGCGGTCCCAGTCAGGGGCGTGGTTCGAACTGAAGGCGATGCGGGTGCCGTCGGGCGACCAGACGGGCGAGGACTCATCGAAATCGGTGGTGGTGAGGAGTTCGAACTTCTTGGACTCGATATCGAAGAGGTGAATGCGGGTCTTCTTCGTGCCGCTGACGTAGCCGGCGCCATCACGCTTGAAGGAGTAGCGGTCGATGACGATGGGCCGCGGCTTCTCGCGATCCTTCTCGGCGAGCTTCTTTACGTCTTCTTCCTCGTCGCGGACGAGGACGGCCATCTTTTTCGAGTCCGGCGCCCATTCGAAGCCGCTGATGCGGGGTTTGGAATCGGTGATCTGCTGCGCTTCCCCGCCCCGGCGGTCGAGCAGCCAGATCTGCGCGCCCTTGTTCTTGCCCGTGCCCGGGCGGCCGGAGAGGAAGGCCAGGTAGCGGCCATCGGGGCTCCAGCGGGGGGAGGTTTCGGCTTCGGGCGAGGTGGTGACGCGGATTTGCTCCTTGCCGTCGAGCGACGCCATCCAGATGTCGGTATCGCGCTTGTCGGCCGTCGTATCGGTGGTGGCCAAGGTGTAGGCCACCCACTTGCCGTCGGGGGAGCAGCGCGGGTCGGCGGCGTCCTTAAACTTGTGCATGTCGTCAATCGTGAGGGGCCGCGGGGCAGCCAGCAGGGTCACGGTGACCGAAAAGAGAAGCAGTTTTGCGCGTTTCATAGCGATTACGAAGGATTGAATACTATGATGTACCCTATGGCGTTTGTATCGAAAACTTTTCTGGCTCTGGGAACCGGGTTGCTGCTTTTGACCTCCTGCGGTGGCGGCGCGAAGCCTGAGGAAAAGAAAGCGGAGGCGCCGGCCCCGGCCGCCGTGGACCCGGCTTCGGAGGCGACGATTACCGGAAAAGTGTCCTTCGCCGGCGAAAAACCGGTGGCGAAGACGATCAGCATGGACGCCGTGCCCGCGTGCGCCAACCAGTACAAGGGGCCGGTGAAGGCCGAAGATACCGTCGTCAATGGCAACGGAACGCTGAAGAACGTCTTCGTCTACGTGAAGTCCGGCCTGCCGGCGCGCCAGTGGGCGGCGCCGAAGACGGCCGTCACGCTCGACCAGAAGGGCTGTATTTATTCGCCGCGCGTGATTGGCATCATGGTGGGCCAGGATCTGGAGATTTCGAATAACGATCCGTCCATGCACAACGTGCACCCGCTACCGGCCAAGAACAAGGAATGGAACACCTCGCAGGCGCCGAAGGGCGAGAAGATCGTCAAGCAGTTCGATAAAGAGGAGATCATGGTCCGCTTTAAGTGCAACGTCCATCCGTGGATGGTGGCCTGGGTGGGCGTGGTTTCGCACCCGTTTTTCGCCGTCACCGGCGAAGATGGCAGCTTCTCTTTGAAGGGTCTGCCGCCGGGGGAATACACGCTGGAAGCCTGGCACGAGAAGCTGGGGACGCAGGAAATCAAGGTCACCGTGGCGGCGAAGGATGCGAAGACAGCCGACTTCGCGTTCAAAAACTAGCGCGCCGGACAAGAATTTTTCCTGTAAGACTAGAATCATTCCCGGTCTGCGATAATCTATAGGTGCAGATGCGCAACACCGGTGGACAATATCTGGCGTTTGGAATCGCGGCCTGTGCGATGGCGGCGGTGGTCACCGGCGCCCGCGTGACCAGCGCTAATACGATGCCTGGATTGGACATAGGCATGTGGAAGGGGCTGCACCGGGGCCTGTCGACGGTGGTGGTGCTGGGCGCGTTGGCGTTAGCGTTTAAGGCCAGCGGCGCGTTGCGGACGTGGTTGTTTGGTGCGGTGGCGCTGTCGGCATTGCCGGGCGGGATGCTGGAAGCGAAGGTGGCGGTGCAGGCGGCGGGCGTTTTGCATGCGGTGGCGGCGTCGATTCTGGCGTCGGTGACCGCGGTGGCGGCGCTGCAGGCGGGTTGGCAGGGCGAAGTCACCACGGTGGAAGACGAAGGGTCGCCGTCGCTGGCCAAGTTGGCGCGGGCGACGTGGATCGGATTGTTGATGCAGACGGCATTGGGCGCGCTGTACCGGCACCAGATTGTGGGCCTGATGGCGCACGTGGCCGGGGCGATGCTGGTGATGGGAATGGTGATGTATGCGGGTATCGCGGCGTTCTCCACCGCGAACGCGCCCGCGGCAGTGAAGCGGCCAGCGCTGATCCTGCTGATCATGACGGGCGTGCAGATGCTCTTCGGGCTGGCGGCGTATTTATACCGGATGGAAGTGATGGACCATGCAACAGGACAGGCGGCCATGTTAACCTTTACAGTGATCCATGTCGCCGTCGGAGCAATGACGACGGCTTGCTCCGCGCTGATGGGAATGCAAATAAAGCGATACGTTCACCCGGCCGTGGTGGCTCAATGAAGCACTACATCGCCCTCACAAAGCCCCGCATAACGTGGCTGATTCTGATGAGCACTGGCATGGGCTACTTCTTCGGCCTGACCGGAGCGGTGAACCTATGGGCGTTGTTCCATACCATTTTGGGCACTGGACTGATCGCCTCCGGCACCGCCGCGCTGAACCAGTGGTATGAACGCGAAGCGGATGCGCGCATGCGCCGCACCGATCAGCGGCCGCTGCCCACCGGGCAGATGGACGCGCGGAAGGCCTTCGCGTTTGGCGTTCTGCTTTCCGTGCTTGGCTTTGTGGAACTGGGTCTGGGCGTTAACTGGCTTTCGGCCGGACTCGGGCTGTTCACGCTGATGACGTACCTGTGCCTGTACACGCCGCTGAAGCAGATCTCGCCGGTGTCGACCACGATCGGCGCGGTTCCGGGCGCCATGCCGCCACTGATCGGCTTCGCCGCCGCCAGCGGCACGCTGACGGCCGAAGCGTGGATCCTCTACGCCATTCTGTTCGTCTGGCAGTTCCCGCACTTCTACGCTATCGCCTGGATGTACCGCGAAGACTACGAACGCGCCGGCATTAAGATGCTGCCCGTGGTCGAACCCGACGGCGAATCCACCGTGCGCCAGATGTTGTTCTTCTCCGCGCTGCTGATCCCGATCAGCCTCGTGCCCCGCTATCTGGATATGACCGGCAACATCTACGTCGTCGGCACGCTGATTGCCGGGATCGCCTTCGTCGCCTCCTGCGTGCGGATGTCGAGCGACCGGACTTTGCTGAAGGCCCGCAGCGTGCTGCTGGTCTCCGTCGTCTACCTGCCGGTGCTGTATGGGCTACTGCTCCTCGACCGGCCGCGCTTCTAACCGGCGCGTCTGGCTCGGCTCGATCCTCGGCTTGTTCGGCTGCGCGAAGCGGCAACCGCTGCCCGTGTACGCCACCGTGCCGAAGTTCTCGCTGACGGCGCAGGACGGCGCGCCCTTCGGCAGTGAACAGCTGGCGGGCAAGCCCTGGCTGGGTTCGCTCTTCTTCGCCACCTGCACCGGGCCCTGCCCGCGCCTGAACCGGCAGATCCACGAGCTGCAGGAGCGGACGTACAACTTCAAAGGCCTGCCGATCGTGTCGATTACTGTCGACCCGGCGCAGGACACGCCGGAGGCGCTGGCCGCCTACGCCAAACGCTACAACGCCGACCCGGCCCGCTGGCGGTTCCTGACCGGAGCGCGCGACACGATCAGCGCCATCGCCCGCGACGGCTTCCAGGTGGGCGAGTTGGACACCTCCCGGACCCACTCGACGCGTGTGATGCTGGTGGACGGGCAGGGCCGCGTGCGGGGCCACTATCCGGTGAACGAAAAAGAAGAGCTCGACGCGCTGTTGCGCGGCATCTCCCAACTGTATGAGGAAGGTTCGTAATGGAACTCCGTGACCTGCCGGCGATCAACGCCACCCTGAACGCGACGGCGTTTGTCCTGCTCATGATCGGCTACCGGCTCATCCGGCAGGGCAAGCGGGAGGCGCACCGGAAGGTGATGCTGGCCGCGTTCTCGGTGTCGGCGGTTTTCCTGGCGTCGTATCTGATTTACCACTTCCAGGTGGGCTCAGTGAAGTTCCAGAAGGAGGGGCCGATCCGGACGGTGTACTTCGCCATCCTGCTCAGCCATACCATTCTGGCGGCCTTTGTCGGGGTGATGGCACCGATTACGCTGATCCGCGCGCTGCGCGAGCGCTTCCCTTCCCACGCCAAAATCGCCCGGATCACGTTCCCGTTGTGGGCCTACGTCAGTGTGACGGGCGTGGTGGTGTACCTGATGCTGTACCAAATGTAGGGAACGCGCAAGAAAATTTCGTTTTTTTTACTTCGGCATGATCCCTCTGGCCTCCCCGTTACGCCATTAGTAGGGGGGCAACCATCTCCCGAATATTGGCTACGATAAAAGAGCAGAGTAAACGTCTTGAGCATTTTTTCCCAGTTTTGGAGGCGGAAGGAAACACCGGAAAGGGCTGAGTCCGTCCCGGAGATGACCATCGCGAATATGACCGTGGGCGGGTTGACCGGCGCGCGACGGGACAGTATGGCGCGCGAGCGGGTGGAGGGCGGCGTTGACCTGCAGGCGCTGACGGTGGGAGCGGTGGTGGAGGCGCGGACCAAGAACTCCGTCTACACGATCCGGATCGGCGAGGACGGGCGTATTCTGCTGGCCGGGCATCCGGAACACTGCCCGGAGCCGACGCAGGTGGTGTCGGTCGGGTCGGTGCTGCTGACCGGGGCGGTTTGTGACGGGTATCTGGCGCCCGGTATGCGGATGGAGTTTCGGGTCGGGACGCGGCGCGTTTTCACGTCGCGGCTGTTGAGCGTCAACGTCGTCAGCGGCGGGGCATAAGCCCCACGTCCGCTCGCCAATACTGGTGAAATGCCCCGATTCAGCGAGCGGAATCGCAGGGGCTACGCCATGCGCGGATGGCCCGCAAACTGCTGAGAAGGACGGTGTCAGGGGGTCTCCATGCGGGATTTTCGGAAGCGTATCAGGGGCTTGATCGTGTTGGCGACGATGCTGGGCGGTGGCAGCCTGTCTGTCCTGCTCCCGGCGCTGGCGGCGCCGCCGCAGGCCGGAGACGCCTCGGAGCGGACCGGTCGCCCGCATCCGCTGATCGGCACCGATCCCGTCGTTCGACAGTTCCTTGCGCAGGCCGCAAGCCAAGCCCCGGCGGCCACGCCATCGTGCGCCCGCTGCCACGAATCGCAGGTGGCGGCCCGCAACGCCGGCAGCCACAAGGCCATCAACTGCGAAACCTGCCACGGCCCACAGGCGAAGCACATCGCCAGCGACGGCAAGGAAAAACCGGCTAAGCCCGCCGTCATCCCACTCTGCCTGAACTGCCACGAAAAGGACCCCACCAAACCGGTAGGCCGTGGGTGTGCGACATAAAAGTGGTAGTCAAGCAGCGCGGCTCTCCCAGTAATCCTCAGTAGGCCGTCCGCAGGTGGACAAGGCGGAGCACTACAACGGCACCACCTGTAGCGACTGCCACCTCCCGCACGCCCCCAAGATGTGAGCCGCCTTCCCCGGTGCCTAGCCGGTAACGGCAAATTGAGCCAATCGAAATAACACTGTAACTTCGCGCGACTAGTCTCAAGGGACCTGCCCTTGCTGTCCCTATTCGCGCGCACATTCCTGATTTCGTGGCTGGCCTACTTCGGGTACTACCTGTGCCGGAAGAACTTCAGCGTCCTGATGCCCTATCTCAAAAGCGAGACGGGGATGAGTTCGAACGATCTGGCGAACGCGCTGTTCTGCTATGCGCTGATGTACTCGCTGGGGCAGTTCGCCATGGGCCGGTTGGTTGACCGCGTCGGCTCCCGCTGGGTGGCCGGGTGCGGCATGCTGGTTTCGGCGGCGATGTCGAGCCTGATGGCGTGGCCCGCGTGGGTCGGCCTGGCGGGCACGCTGGCCGTGGTGCAGGGCGTCAATGGCGCCGCGCAATCCACCGGCTGGCCGAGTGTTTTAAAGCTGACGCGCGATGGATTCCCCTTGGAAAAGCGCGCCGTGTGGCTGGGCTGGTGGAGCACGCATCTGGTGGTGGGCGGGTTCGCCGGCACGTGGCTGGCGGTGCGCTGCGCGGAGGTTCATTGGACGCTCGGCGCCTGGGTGCCCGGCATCGTGCTGTGCGGCGTGGCGCTGCTGTTTGTGATTTTTGTGCAGGAAAAGGCGCCCCGCGGCCACCGCGTTACCGAGGCCGGCAAGTTGAAGATCACGCCGCCGCTGGCCGCCATCGCCTGCATGTATTTCTGCGTGAAGATGACGCGCTACGCCTTCCTGTTCTGGCTGCCGCTCTACATGACGGAGCAACTGAGCTACGCCAAAGCGGAGGCCGGTTACGCGTCGTCGGTGTTTGAACTGGTGGGTGTGCTGGGCGCGCTCGGCGCCGGGCACATCTCGGAGCGTATGGGCGGGGCGCGGTTCCAGGTGGGCGGCGTGATGATGCTGGTGCTGGCGCTGTTGTGCGGGACGTACCCGATGATGAGCGCCATGGGCTACGCGCACAACCTGCTGTGGATTGCCCTGATCGGCGTTTTCACGTTCGGGCCCGACACGCTGATGGCGGCGGCGGCGCTGCAGGAGGTGGTGCCGGCGGAATCGACGGCGTCGGCCGGGGGCTTCGTCAATGGCGTGGGCTCGCTGGGCCAGGTGGTGTCGCCGTACGCGGTGTCGTACCTGTCGTCGCATTACGGGTGGGGATCGTTATTCGGGCTGCTGGCGGCGGTGGTGCTGTGCGGCGCCCTGGCGCTGACCACGCAGTGGATTCGAGTGCCGAAACAAAAAGTGGAGGTTTTGCCGTGAAGCAGATTGCGATTGTGGGCGCGGGGATCCTGGGCTTGGCCCAGGCCTATACCCACGCCAAACGCGGTTACAAGGTGCGCGTGTATGAGCGCTCGCAGCGCGCCGCGGGCGCGTCGGTGCGGAATTTTGGAATGATCTGGCCCATCGGCCAGAAGGCCGGGCTACTTTGCGACCTGGCCATGCGCAGCCGCGACTTGTGGCTGGAGGTGCTGCAGGAGACCGGGCTGCCGTACTTCCCCACCGGTTCGCTGCACGCCGCCTACCGCGAGGATGAAGAGGCAGTGGCGCGCGAGTTCGCCGAATTGGAACCGGCGCGGGCGCGGTGGATCGGGCCGTCCGAGGTACTTTCCCGCAGCGGCTGCGTGGTGGCCGAAGGGCTGCGCGGCGCTTTGTTCAGTGAGCATGAACTGTTGGTGGATCCGCGGCTGATCGTGGGCGCGTTGCCGAAGTTTCTGGAGCAGAAGTACGGCGTCGAGTTCCACTTCGGCACCGTCGTCACCGACGTTCAGAAGCTGGCGGCCGACCAGGTCTTCGTCTGCTCCGGCGACGATTTCGAGACGTTGTATCCGGAGGTGTTCGCCGCCAGCGGGGTTACCCGTTGCAAGTTGCAGATGATGCGCACCGTGCGCCAACCGGCGGGCTGGGAGCTGGGCCCGGCGCTGGCCGGCGGTCTGACGCTGCGCTTTTATCAGTCGTTCAAGGTGTGCTCGACGCTGCCGGCTCTTGAAGCCCGCATCGCCGCCGAGTTGCCGGAGTACGACAAGTACGGCATCCACGTGATGGCGTCGCAGACGGCCGATGGCGCCGTCACCATCGGCGACTCGCACGAGTACGGCCTGGACGTCGACATCTTCAACAAAGAGGAGATCGACCGGCTGATTCTGACCTATTTGCAGGGGTTCGCGAAGTTCCCGTCGATGGAGATCGCCGAGCGCTGGCACGGCGTCTACGCGCGGCACTTCGACCGGCCGTTCTATCTGGCGCGCCCCGAGCCGGGCGTATCGATTGTGACCGCGTCATCCGGTAAAGGCATGACGGTTTCGTTTGGATTGGCGGAGATGCTCTATGAAAACCCGGGCTGTGATTTTTGATTGGGCGGGGACGGTGGTGGATTATGGGTGCAACGCGCCGCCGGCGGTGTTGACGCGCATCTTCGCCACGCGCGGCGTGGAGCTGGAGGCCGCCGAAAGCCGGCACGCCATGGGGCTCTTGAAGCTGGACCAGATCCGGGCCATTCTGGGTTTGCCGCGGGTACACGCGGCGTGGCTGGCGGCCACCGGCGCCGCGCCCGTCGAGCGGGACGCGGTGGCGCTGTTTGAAGAGTTCCTGCCCGTGCAGCAGGAGTGCATTCTGGAGCATTCGCATGTCATCGCAGGCGTGCCGGAACTGGTGGAGAAGCTGCGTTCGGCCGGGGTCCGGATCGGGTCGACGACGGGGTATACGCGGGCGATGATGGAACAACTGTTACCGCAAGCGGCGCGGGAGGGCTATGCGCCGGACTGCCTGGTGACGCCGGACCAGGTGGGCGGCGGGAGGCCGGCGCCGTGGATGATTTTTGAGAACATGAAACGGCTGGGCGTCTATCCGCCGGAAGTCTGCGTGAAGGTGGGCGATACGGCCTCGGACATGTTGGAGGGCCGGAACGCCGGGATGACCTCGATCGGGGTGTGCGAGAGTTCGAATGAAGCGGTGCTGCACGGCGCCAAAGGGGCGCGGGCGCTGCTGACTGTGGCCGGCGCGCATGCGGTGATCGGGACGGTGGCCGAACTGTGGGAGGAGCTGTCATGAGCGTAGTGGACGAGATTGTGGCGCTGTTCGGCGAAGGCGGCAGCGGGGCGTATTTCGGGGAGCGGGTGACGCAGTTGCAGCACGCGCTGCAATCGGCCCACTGTGCCGTGCAGGCCCACGCCGATGACGAACTGGTGGTGGCGGCGCTGCTGCACGATGTAGGGCATCTGCTGGGCGGCAATCTGCATGCCGAGATTGGCGTGATCGACCACGACAGCAGTTGCGTGGAGTGGCTGCGGACGCGTGGGTTTTCCGAACGGCTAATTGCGCTGGTGTCTGGCCACGTGGCGGCCAAGCGGTATCTGGTTGCCACGCGGCCCGAATACCGGGAGCGGCTGTCGGAGGCGAGCACGAAGACGCTGGCGCTGCAGGGCGGGGCGATGTCGGACGAGGAGGCGCAGGCCTTCGCGGCCAGCCCCTATTTCCGGGACTTGCTGCGACTGCGCAGTTGGGACGAGGCGGCCAAGGATCCGGCGGCGGTGGTGCCCGGATTGGACACCTACCGCGACCGGATCGAAGCCGCGCTCTGAGGTTACTGCGTGCAGAAGATGGACGTGACGAAGGTGACGTTCACCGGCGCGTTGGAGTTCCAGGTGAAGGTAACCGTGCTTTGGCCGGGCTGCACGACGCTGTTGAGCGTGGTCTGCAGCGGGCCGTCGAGGTAACAGCTATTGGTGACCGGGCCCGTGGGGTTTTCCGTGACCGTGTAGGTGCCCACCGGCAACTGGCACAGGGAGACCTGGCCGGCCGTGGAGTCCGTGGTGTACTGATTGGTGACGCCCAGCGCATCCGTAATGCTGATGCCCCAGCCCAACAGATCGGCGTAGGTGGCCGAGCCGTCGTTGAACTGCTTCTGGACGGTGAGGCAGAAGGTGGCCGCCGGCGCCGAGAGAGCCTTGAAGTTATCGGTCTTCGACTGTGAGGCCACGAAGCCGTGGAAGCAGCCGTTGCCGCACGGGTTACCGACGTTGGCCGGGTTGCCGACGTAGCTCGAGACCGGCGTGGCCCAGACCTTGTAGACGCCGCCGGAGTTGGTGGTGTTCAGAAAGTCGTCCGGGCAGGTGTTGTTGCCGAGTTGGATGGTGATGGCGCCTTTGGCGGCGTGGTCCTGATCGATGCCGGTCCGGTGGGCCGGGCCGCCGGTGCCGGTGTAGGCGGTGATGACACCACCGGTGACGCGGAACCGCCGGTTGGAGACCGGGTCGGTACTGAGCAGTGTGGAGCCATTGGGGTCGGTGACCTGGAAGAAGTACTCGCCATCGGGCAGCCCGGCTGCTTTGGCCGGGGCATTCGGCCCGGGCCCGCCGTCCAGGTAGACAGCGCACTTGGACGGGTATTGATTGGCGTTCACGATGGTGCCATTGGCATCGGTGGTGAAGATAGCTCCCGACACGCCGGCCGCGCTGGCTGAAGAGCCGGGCAGCAGGAAGACCGCGAAGGAGAAAGCATCGACAATTTGAGGTGTTTCATGGGCGTTGCTAGACCAAGCGTAGCCGAGAAACGCGTGGACAACTCTACGGAAAATCCGTTAATTCCTTGCGGAATAAGGACTTAGCAAGACATTTGTCGCACAGTACTACCGAGGGCCAAGAATAGTACCTCAGTCAAAATCGTACTATCGGTCAGGCGATTCCTGTAGTGTGCCGGGGGCGATTGGGTAGCAAACTCGAAGTATGAACGACGAGCAATTCTCCCCGGCCGAACTCGCTAAGCGAAAGGCCATCTTCGCCGGAATCGTGTTCGCGGTGGCGGTGGTCTGTACGGCGATCATTCAATTAGGCAAGCTGGCCTAAGAACCGTCGCCTGTTGCAGGTCTCTGTTACAGGTCCAGATAGTGGCGGAGAGAGAGGGATTCGAATTCCCTTATAGGGTTAATGCACCGTACCGAGTAGTGCTAAACCGTTGATAATACTGCTTACTAGTCCTCTGTTTGACCGGCTGTTTCATCCTGTACGGGGGGCGTGTGACCAGATGTGACCATTTTCTTCCCCTCTCCCTTGCGGATTGAGCCCCACAAGTCGCCGAGCATTTCCTCATCTGATGGAAGAGCATGGCTGTAGATCCTGGCCGTTGTGTGTGTATCCCGATGGCCCAACCGTTTCGAGACGGCCGCCAGCGGCGCGCCGTTTGAAAGCATGATGGACGCGTGGCTGTGACGAAGGGTATGGAGCCCGGCGCCCTTGAGGCCGACTTTCTCCGCCAACCGACGAACGGCCACCGTCAACGCCTGCGGCTGGAGGAATCCACCATCCGGACCGGCAAGAATCAAGTCCAGATCGGCGTGGTAATCTACGCCGAAAAGAGCGGCGTCACGGCGCTGTTTCTCCCTGTGGAGTTCCAGATAGGCAAGGGTATCCGGCGAGAGCTTGACCTGCCGTTCCGACCGCGTTTTCGTCGGCTTCAAAAACGTGCTGCCGTCGTCGCGCTGGCACACGGCTTGCCAGATACGCAACCGGCCGTCGTCGCTGAGATCCTGCCACCGGAGGGCGCATAGCTCCCCGCGCCTGGCGGCGGTGTCCGTTGCAAGCCGGATAACCACGGCAAGTTCGCCCTTCGCCGCGGCTTCGAGTTTCTGCATTTCGTCCTGCTCAATGATCCGCATCTCCCCCGTGTCGCTGGGCCTCAATGAACAACCTATGGCGGGATTTTAGGGGATGAGTTTTTGCTTCACTGCCCGATTCAAGGCGGCGCGGATCGCCCCATGTGCATGTAGCACCGACCGCGCCGAATGCGTGGCGTACATGGGCGCGTAAACGGCTTCGAGCTGGGCGGCGGTGAGCTTGTCCAACCGGACCTTTCCAACGGCTTCCCTGATCGGCTTCACCAGCGTCTTGTATCGCCGGTAGGTGTAGTAGGTCCTGGTTGTTTCCACCGTCTTCAACCATTCGTCCAGGTACGAATCCACGTTGATGGCTGTGGAGTTCGATCCCGCACGGCGGCCGGCGTTCAGGTCCGTTAGGAAGTCGTTGGCTTCTCCCTTCGTCTCGAATGTGTGGGAGTCAAAAACCCGTTTCCCTTCTCCGTCGCGGCCGACCTCGACCCGGACGCGCCAGGAGACTTTACCGTTCTTTCGGGGGCGGCGGTCTATGCGGGAGATCATTTCTCAAACCCCTTCGGCGTGTCAATTTCCCACATTCGATTGAGCGCGACGTTGAGGTCTCCGAACACTGGGCCGAATTGTGGTATCAGTTCCGGGTGTTCTTCGATGATCTTCGATATTCCATCGATGGCCTTTTTGATACGGCCGGCGGCAATCCTGGCGTTGCGCGTGGTCATCAAGAGGTCGCCAACTTGCGAGTCGATGAGGGCCTGGAAAACGTTGGCGTGTGCCGCTTGACCGTTGTCGGATGCGAACCGCTCCAGTTTGGCAAGCGCCAACAGATCCGGCGTCCGGCCAGTCTCCCAACGCGCCACGGTGTTGATAGCCACGCCCAGCCGAACCGCGAAATCCTGCTGGGATAGTCCCAAAACATTCCGGAGCCCCACGATTGCGCTATTCACTGGGCTCAAATCCCGCTCGACTGTTCTTGGTCTTGCCACTCTCAAAAATTTAGCAGAATTTACAGCCGGTGGTTATTGACACCATCAACAACCCCGGGATACAATTCAAAGTAAGGAGCAACCAGTGAACGACAAACTGTTTTGGACACCCGACGAGTTTCTGGCCAGCGGCCAATGCCCTTGGGGCCGGACCGTCATGTATCGCTTTTTGAACGAAGGCAAAATCCCGGCTATCCGGCATGGCCGTTCGTTCGTCATCCCGAAGGCCGCATGGCATCGCCATCTGGAAACCTGCGGCGGGATGCTGGCGGCGCAGTAGGCAAACGGTATGGACACCCACCCCACTTCCGGCCTCGCCATCGATAACCCGAAGTACCAACGGCGCATGATCCGTTGGATTCTGGCCAACCTGCGTCAGTTGACCGGCGCCCAATTGAATGAGGTGCTGAACATCACCTTCGAGATGTTGCCCGAACTCGAAGAAGAACACGACGCCGTTGTTTTAGAAGCGGCGGCGTTGTTGGATCAGGTCCTCATGCTCGCAGCACTTCCAGTCGCCAGCGCGCGCCCTTCATAGGCGGCGTAACCTGCAACCCAACCCAACGAGAAAACCATGCCCACAAAAACGAAAAAGCTCGGGGTCTCACGCCCGAGCGATTCCAAAAACAGTCTGCCGACTGCCTTGATTATGACCGAACCGAGCCCGGCCGGTCAAGGGAAAACACCTGCGCCTGAATGGCTGCTCGAAACTCCGATGCCGACTCACTACACCCTTACGATGTGGGACGAAGAGGGCGGCAACGAACAGGATGTCCTACTAAACCGGCGGGAGTTCATCGCGCTAAAGCGTCGCCTGGCGGAGATGCGCGGCTATGATCTCCCGGACGTTATCCCTGACTTCTACGGCAGGCTCGCCCCGGAGGGGCAGTAGTACGGACCGGAATATCGGGAAGGGAGCGGCAGGGACGCCGCTTCCCTTCCCCCTACGCTCCGACCTGCTCGACGGCGCCGCGCTGTTGTTCTGCGTGGTGGCGATTGTGGCGTGGGGGTTCATCTGATGGCGGCGGCGGTCACCGGGCCGCGTATCGAAGACCTCGACATTCTCGAAGTTTGGACGGCCGCGGGCGGCGCCCCTTTACGGGGTACCCGCGGCCGTGCGTTTTGGAGGGATGGCGACGGCTACAACATCGCCATCGACGCGACGAAGGGAACGTGGTTTGATCACGCCAGCGGGACCGGCGGCGGCATCCTGGCGCGAACAGAAGCGAAGGGCGGGAGCGTATGATATTCGATTATGGATTTGTAAAGATCCCGAGGCGATGGTGGAACACGCTGGCAACTGCTCCGCCCGCGTGGGTCAAGGTATGGCTGTACGTTGCCATCAATGCAAACATCCGCCCCGGAATGTTCTTTGGCCGTACTATAAACCCCGGCCAAATTGCATTTTCGGTGGCGAATCTGGCGCGCCAATGCGGCGTGAGTGTGGACCAAACGAGAGCCGCGCTGGAGGCCATTCAAAAGGCAAACGCAGGCACAATCGAAACCACAAACAAGTACTCGGTCCTAACCCTTTTAGATTGGGACGATTACAAGGTATCGACCGAGCCAGAACCCCAAACAGAAAACCAAGCACAACCCCAAGCACTAGCCCAAACAAACCCC
>JBIKOG010000084.1:0-29165 GCA_044358225.1 Bryobacteraceae bacterium
CCCCAGGCCTTTCTCCGCCCTTGTCCTTCGTTTGCTGAACGGACGAAAGCCCCGGCTCCGTCTACGCGAGGAATCGCTCCAGCTTCGACCCCGGCACAATAATCGTCTCGCTCCGCTCCGGTCCAAGCGACACGCAACCCACTTCCACGCCCGTCTTTTCCTGCAGGAAATCCAGATACGTGCGCGCCGCCGCCGGCAACGCATCCAGCGTCGTCAACCCGCGCGTCGAACAGTGCCAGCCCGGCAGGGTTTCGTACACCGCCTCGATCGATTCCAACTCGCTATTGGTCGCCGGCATCTCGTCCGTCAACTTGCCATTCACTTTATAAGCCACGCAAACCGGAATCGTTTCCAACTCATCCAGCACGTCCAGCTTCGTAATGATCAAGCTGTCGAACCCGTTCACCGCCGTCGTGTACTTCAACAACGGCACGTCGAACCAGCCACACCGGCGCGGCCGCCCGGTCACGGCGCCAAACTCTTTGCCAGCCGCGCGAATGCGCTCGCCCATCTCCGTATGGTCTTCGGTCGGGAACGGCCCGCCGCCCACGCGCGTAATATAGGCCTTCGACACGCCCACGACGCCATTGATCCGCGTCGGCGGCACGCCCGCGCCGGTGCAAGCCCCGCCCGCCGCCGCGCTCGAAGAGGTGACGAACGGATAGGTGCCGTGGTCGATGTCGAGCATCGTCCCCTGCGCGCCCTCAAACAGAACAGGCTTATTCGCGTTCATCGCATCGCGCAACAGGAACGACGTATCCCGCACCATCGGCCGGATCCGCTCGGCGAAGCCTTCGTACTGCGTCCGCAGCGCGTCCGTATCCAAGTCCCACGGAATGCCAAAGGCATCGGCAATGGTCTTCTTGTCTTCCACCATCACCGCGAACAGCTTGCGGAAATTGTCGGTGTCCAGCAAGTCGGCAATGCGAATACCGCGGCGGCTGATCTTGTCCTCATACGCCGGGCCAATGCCGCGCGAGGTCGTGCCGATGGCAGTGCGGTCCTTCCGCGCCTCGCTCATCTTCTCCACCACGCGATGCATCGGGAAGATCACGTGCGCGCGGTTGGAGATAGCCAACTGCTTCTCCACCGCAATGCCCAGCTTGTCCAGCATCGCGATCTCGTCCAGCAGCGCCGCCGGGTCGATGACGACACCGTTGCCGATCACCGCCTGCACGCCGGGGCGCAGAATCCCGCTCGGGATCAGCTTCAGCACATACTTCTGTGCCCCCACGTAGACGGTATGGCCGGCGTTATGGCCACCCTGATAGCGGACCACATAGTCGAATTTCTCCGAAAAGAGATCGACCATCTTGCCTTTGCCTTCATCGCCCCATTGGGCACCCAACACGATTAAATTGCTCATGAACAGACCAAACTCTCTATTTTAGCGCGTTAATCGGTCGAGCGTTGCCATGGCCGGTTCCATCCACCCGCTCGACCAGTGATGAACCCGTTTCACCGTGTTGTCGTAGGCATGCGCAATGTCCAACGCGGCCATCCGCTCATGCGCCCCGGCCACTTCCGTCTGAAAACTTCCATACCCGGAAATCGCCAGTTTCAACTTGCGAGAACCCGCATGCCGCTCCAGCAACGTCGGCACGTGATACCCCGCAAAATTCTCGGCCGTCCCGTAAATCTCGCCCGACCCATACTTCCCCGGTGCATCCAACAACAACGGCGCATCCCACGCCGCCGCCGCCGCGAAACGCTCCGGATGCCGCAACAGCAGCGTCACCGCGCCGTTGCCGGATTTGCTGAACCCCAGCAGCAGAATTCGTCCGCTCAACCGCGGCAAAATATCCTGCAATAGATAGGATTCCTGGGCAATCTTCGGGTTCGTCGGATGATCGGCAAACCACGGTAGATGGGAAAAGGAAGGCGCCGCGATCGTGACGTTATACCGCTTCACCCAGTCCAGCCGAAGCGCCTCATAGAACCCGTCGCCCCACTGGCCGCTGATATTCGCCGTCACCGGCAGTATCAAAACCGTCCGGTCCGAACGCTTCCGCGGCCGCGCAATGCGCAGGAAATTCGCCGTCGCCTGCCGAGGTGATTCGATTGTTTCCACCTCATAGGAGACCGGAGCAAGGGCGAGCGCAAGTAAACCGCGTCTGGTCATCACCAAACCTCGATGGTATCCTTGTTTTCAATGCAGTTGTGCGACATTTACCAGGGGCTTGGCGACCAGGCGTTCCGCGATCTGTTGAAACAGATCTCGCTGGGCAAGCTCCGGACCTACCAACTTTTTGAACGCTTGAAGGTTCGGCTCCGGCTGAACAAGCTCAACACGGAGTCGCTTGCCAAATCGGCGCCTCGCCAGTGGGAGCGGATTGTGACGGAGCGCGACGACGCGTTTGCGATGGAGTTGGGCCAGGCGGTACTCGTGTGCCACATGGACTGCATCATCGACGTCCTCAACCACCTGGAGATTCCCCACCAGGAAGGCTTCTTCGAGAAGGATGCCGACGTGTCCCAGTTCCTCACCGGCGACTGGCAACAGCGCGCCTGGGACGGCTTCAGCGACAAGCACCCGAAAGCCGTGCTGGCCTTCTACCTGAACCACCTCGCATTGGAGATGACCAAGGACCCGGTTCTGTTCAACCCCTTGGCGACAGCGGCAAAATGACCCCCGCGCAGGAACTGCACGAAGCGATTCGCGTCGGCGATGAAGCGCGCGTCCATGCGTTGCTGGATTCCGATCCCGCCCTCGTGCATGGCGGCGGCGCGGCCGGCATGGCCCCGCTGCTTCTCGCGATCTACACCAAGCGGCCCATCATGGCGAAGCTTCTGCTGAACCGTGGCGCGAAGCTGGACGTCTACGCCGCCGCGGCCATGGGCGAAACCGAAGCCTGCCGCCAGTTCATCAAGGCCGACGACGTGCTGCTCGAAATGGCCAGTTCCGATGGCTGGACCCCGCTCCACCTGGCCTGCTTCTTCGGCCATCTGCAAACGGTGGAGATGCTTCTGGAAATCGGCGCCGACGTCAAGGTGCGCTCGGCCAACGCCATGCACAACACCCCGCTGCATGCCGCCGCCGCCAGCCGCAATCAGGACATTTGCGCGCTGCTGCTTTCAAACGGCGCCGACGTCAACGCCACCCAGCAGGCCCAATACACCGCCCTGCATTCGGCGGCCGCCAATGGCGATTTGGAAATTGTCCGTCTGCTGCTGGCCCACGAAGCCAGTGCCACGGCCCGGAGCGAAAAGGGTGAAACCGCGCTCGACATGGCCAAACAGCGCGGACACACCGCAGTGGTCGACTTACTGGAAAGAACAGCGCGATGATTGAAGCGAATCTGGAGGAATTGGCGGTCTCCGCCAAGGCCCGCATTGAAGCCGCCACCTCGGTGGAGGAGCTCGAAGCCGTCCGCGTCGAAGTGCTCGGACGCAAAGGTGCCCTCGCCAACGTCTCCAAGGAGATGGCGAAGATGACGCCGGAGCAGCGCGCGACCGTGGGCAAGCTGCTCAACGCCGCCAAACAGGCTCTCGAAAGCGTCTTCGACGAAAAGAAAGCGGCCTTCGATAGTGCCGCGCTCTCCGCCCGTCTCGAAAGCGAATGGGTCGATCTCACGGCGCCCGCCCCCGATCCCGCCCGCGGCGCGCTGCATCCTCTCACCCAGATTCAAACGGAGATTGAAGACCTCTTCGTCTCCCTCGGCTTCACCGTTCTCGACGGTCCGGAAGTCGAATCGGACGAACACAACTTCGACGCCCTGAACATCCCGGCCGATCATCCCGCTCGCGACATGCAGGATACCTTCTGGCTGGAAGGCAACTGGCTGCTCCGCACCCATACCTCGCCCGTCCAGGTGCGCGGCATGCGCAAGCTCGGCCCGCCGCTCCGCATGATTGCCCCCGGCCGCGTCTTCCGCAACGAGGAAGTGGACGCCTCCCACGAACATACTTTCTATCAACTGGAAGGCATGATGGTGGACAAGGACGTCAGCGTCGCCCACCTGCTCTACTTCATGAAGACGCTGCTCTCCGGCATCTTCAAACGCGACGTAACGGTTCGTTTGCGCCCGGGCTACTTCCCGTTCGTCGAACCCGGTTTTGAGTTGGATATTCAGTGCCTCATCTGCGGCGGCTCCGGCTGCCCGGTGTGCAAGCAGAGCGGTTGGGTGGAGTTGCTCCCCTGCGGCCTGGTGCACCCCAACGTGCTGCGCAAATCCGGCATCGATCCGGAAGAGTACGGCGGCTTCGCCTTCGGCCTCGGCCTCACACGCCTGGTGATGATGCGCTACGCCATCGATGACATTCGGCAACTGCAGGGCGGCGATCTGCGCTTCCTGCGGCAGTTCTAGACGAGGGGCCATGAAGTTTTCCTACAACTGGATTCACGAACTGGTGGACGGGCTCGATGTGCCCGCCGCCGAAATCGGCCGGCTGATCACGCTGAAAACCGCCGAATGCGAAGGCGTCGAAGCCCACGGCGCCATGCTGGACGATGTGTGCGTCGCCCGCGTGTTGACCGCCGAAAAAGTGGAAGGCACGCACCTCACGCTCACCACGGTTGATACCGGCCGCTATGGCGTCAAACAGGTCATCTGCGGCGCGCCCAACTGCCGCGCCGGCATGCTCACCGCCTACTGGCCGCTGGGCAAGAAGAAGGTGCGCGGCGTCGAAAGCGATGGCATGTTGTCGTCCGCCGTCGAACTCGGCATCAGCAACGAAGGTGACGGCATTCTGGAGTTCACCGGCGTCGAGCCAGGCACTTCGATCGCCGGACTCCGCCCGGATACGATCGTCGAAATCGACAACAAATCGCTCACCCACCGGCCCGACTTGTGGGGCCACTACGGCATGGCGCGCGAAGTCTCCGCCATCACCGGACGCCCGCTGAAGGACCCCGTGAGTCTGGGCCTGTTGCCCCAGGGCGAAGGTGTGATGAAGGTCGACATCCGCGACTTCGCCCTCTGCCCCCGTTACTCCTGCCTGGTGTTTGAAAACGTCACCATCGGCCCCTCGCCGCTCTGGCTGCAGTACCGTTTGGAATCCATCGGGCTGAACCCCATCAACAACATCGTCGACGTCACCAACTGGGTTATGGCGGAGCTCGCCCAGCCCATGCACGCCTTCGATCTGGATAAGATCACCGGCGATACGATCATCGTCCGCGCCGCGGGCGACGGTGAACTCTGCGAAGCGCTGAACGGCGTGACGTACACGCTCGATTCGTCGAATCTCGTCATTGCCGACGCCGCCGGGCCCGTTGCCCTCGCCGGCGTCATCGGTGGCGGCCCGTCGTCCATTACCGCCTCGACCACGCGGCTCCTACTCGAAAGCGCCAGCTTCCACGCTTCGTCCATCCGCAAAACGTCCACCAAAGTGAAGCTGCGTACCGACGCCTCCATGCGCTTTGAAAAGTCGCAGGACCCGGCCAACACCGTGCGCGGCCTGGCCCGCGCCATCGCGCTCCTCGAGATGGTCAGCCCCGGCATCCGCCTGGTCGGCGGCCTGTCGGACTCCTGGCAACAAGCCGCCGCGCCCGCGCCCATCGAGTTCACGCTCACCTGGATGCAGCGCAAGCTCGGCCGCGACGTTTCGGAAGAAGAGGTGGCCGGCATCCTGGAGCGACTCGCCTTCGGCGTCTCCCGTGCCAACGGGGTCTTCACCGTCACCGTGCCCAGCTGGCGCGCCACCAAGGACATTTCCATCAAGGATGATCTGGTGGAAGAGGTGGGCCGCATGATCGGCTACGCCTCCATTCCGCCTGTCGCCCCCAGCGTGCCCAGCCGCGTTCCGCCATTGGAGCCGGAGCGTGCCTTCCAGCGCAAGGTACGCGCCACGCTCACCGCCCAAGGTTTTAACGAGGTCTACAACTACTCGTTCGTGAACGAAGCACAGGCCGCGCAGTTGCAGTTGCCCATTGCCGATCACATCAAGGTCCTGAACCCTATCGCCGCCGGCCAGGAGCTTCTCCGCACCAGCCTTCTGCCCAACCTGCTGAAGAACATCGAGCTCAACCGCCACAACTTCGAAAACTTCCGGCTCTTTGAAATCGGCCGCGAGATCCACAAACGTGAAGCGTCGTTGCCGGAAGAGATCCCCAGCTGCGCCATCGTGCTCTACGCCAAAGACGGCGACGGCAAAGCCGGCCTGTTCGAGTTGAAGCGTGTCGCCGGCGTGCTGATGCCGGGCTGCGAAACGCGACCCGCCGAAGCCCGTTCGTTTGAACATCCCCACCGCTCCGCCGCCATCTGGTGGCAAGGCGAAGAACTGGGCCGCTTGTTCGAGTTCCATCCCAATCAGGTGGAAACGGGCCGCGCTCAGGTGCTGTATCTGAATTTGGTGAAGATGCTGGCCACCCAACCGGGCGTGCAGAAGTACGTGCCGCTCCGCCGCTTCCCGACTTCGGATTTCGATATCACCGTCTCCGTCGCCCCGCGCAGCCTCGTCGCCGACGTGCTGGCGAAGGTGTCAGCAACGGCGGTCGACAATTTGGTGAACGTCAGCTATCTCTACGAATATCTCGACGAAGCCAAGGGCACCAAGAGCCTCTCGTTCCGCTTCACGCTCGGCGCCCCGGATCGTACGCTAACCAGCGACGAAATCACCAAGGCGCAGGAGAAGCTGCGCAACGCCCTGTCGGTCTAGGTTACGCCACTGCGCCGATCTCGTCGACGCGGTGGATTAACCCATTGTCGTAGGTCACCCACATCACGGCGCGGATGGAGTACGGCGTGCCGTCATCGGTGAAAACGCCCGTCTCGTGAAAGAGCAGCGCCGTCGTGTAGCCGGAGTGGATGGTGGCGTCGATCACCGGGCGCTGGTCTTGCACCATGCCGAAGTTCCGGGCTATGGCGGCGACGACCGCTTCCCGGCCATGCCATCGGCCGTTCATGCGGTCGAATCCTTTGATGTCGAGGATGACATCCTCTGTCAGAAACGCGCCGGCTTCTTCATATTTACCGGCAGCAATAGCTGCTATAACCGCGGGCAGAACCGTGGACGTATCGGCAACGTCCGCGATTACGCGCTCGGCGTATTCGGGATTCATGCGTTACAGTCTAGATCAATTCGGAGAGCTCGGTGTAAGCCAATCCCTGCGATTCGGCAACGGCGCGATAGACGCAGTGATGTTTATAAGTGTTAACGCCTTCCGCGATCGCACGGCTGGAGCGGGCTGCCGCCTCCAGGCCCTTATTGGCCAGCGTCAGCAGATACGGTAGCGTCGCGTTGTTCAACGCGAAGGTGGACGTATGTGGCACCGCGGCCGGCATGTTGCTCACGCAATAGTGCAGCACCGAATCCACGTAGTAAATGGGGTCGGTATGCGTCGTCGCGCGGGATGTCTCGAAGCACCCGCCCTGATCGATCGCGACGTCGACCATGACCGAGCCGGGCTTCATGAGCTTGATCATGTCCCGCCGGACCAATTTCGGGGCGGCGGCGCCAGGGATGAGAACCGCGCCAATCACCAGGTCGGCCAGTTTCAGGGATTCGCGAATCGTATGGACGTTGGAGGCGAGCGTAACTACGCCGCCGTTGTAGATGTCGTCCAGCTCGCGGAGCCGGTTCAAATTTCGGTCGATGATCGTGACGTGGGCGCCCATGCCGACGGCGATCTTGGCGGCGTTGTTCCCGACAATGCCACCACCGAGAATGACCACGTTTGCCGGCGCCGTCCCAGGAACGCCGCCGAGGAGAATCCCCCGGCCGCCATTCGGCGCTTCCAGATACTGCGCGCCGATCTGGACCGACATCCGGCCCGCCACTTCGCTCATCGGCGTCAACAACGGCAGCGCGCCGTTCTCTTCGCGGATGGTCTCGTAGGCCACCGAGTTGGTACCCGAATCGAGAAGCGCCTTGGTCAGCTCCGGCAGCGGCGCCAGGTGCAGATAGGTGAACAGCACCAGGTCCGCCCGGAGGAATTGAAACTCCGAGGGCTGCGGCTCTTTCACCTTGATCACCAGGTCGGCCTGCGTCCAGACCTCGGCGGCGGTGGGTAGGATCCGCGCGCCGGCCTCGACGTATTCCGCGTCGGTCAGGGAGCTGCCGCGGCCGGCTCCGGTCTCGACGATCACTTCATGACCTGCTTCGACCAGAGCGGTTACTCCGGCAGGCACAAGACCCACGCGGGATTCGTGGTCTTTGACTTCCTTGGGAACTCCGATTTTCATGTTAGGGCACCGGTTGGTTGAGAGTCGTGGTGGTCGAAAGCGGGGTACGCTTCGGACCCAGGCCGAGGGCGATCAGGGAAAGAGAGGTTATCTTCCCGGTCGGCGGCAAATTCTGCTCCTCCTGGAACCGCTTCAGCGCATCGACGGTCGCCGGATCCCACGTCCCCGATGGGGGCGTGGTGAGGTAGCCGCGCGTGACGAGCGCCTGCTGGATTTCCATGTAGCGGTCCGTCGTCGGCGCCTGCTGGCCGTAATAACGACGGACAGGAACCGGCTGCGGGCTGCGCCCGCGCGTCCGACCGCGAGCATACGTGGTGGTGGCCCGGCCGCGAGCCGCGGCGGGCGGGGTGTATCGACGGGCCGTGGATTTGGTCGCGGCCTTCTTCGCCGCCGGCCGCGCGGCCGTGGTTTTGCTGGTGGAGGTGGCCGCTTTCTTCTTGGGAGCGGCGGCGGCCCAGGTGAGGCTGAAGCCGAGCGCGAGCGCGGCGATGGATAAAGCAAAATTTCTCAGCTGCACGTCTTTATGGTAGCAAGTGTGGGAGAGGTACACTGTTAGTACTAACCCTTCAGCGAATGGTCTTCAGCAGCCACATATTTCTTTTTTACTTCCTGCCTATCGTGCTGTTGCTGAACTACTTATTGCCGTTCCGCTTCCTGACCACGATGCTGACGATCGTCAGCTACACCTTTTACGGGTGGGCGAACCCGAAGTGGATTGTGTTGATGCTGACCAGCACTTTGGTCGACTATTTTTGCGGATTGGCGTTGGTTCGTTACTCGGGTCTGAAGCCCCAGGAGGACGGCGATTTGCCGTTTTTGCCCAAAGGAGAGCCCCGAAATCGTGCTCAAAAGTGCGCATTATTCGTCAGTTTGGCGACAAATATGCTCATTTTGGGCTTCTTTAAGTACTACGATTTCGGCCTGGAGAACCTGAACGCGCTGAGCGGATGGCTGGGCGCCGGTCCTCTTCCGCTGCCGTTGATCCACGTGGCGTTGCCGATCGGGATCTCGTTTTATACGTTCCAATCGATGAGCTATGCGATCGACGTCTACCGTGGGGAGGCGCGGCCGCTGCGGCACCCGGTGGATTTTGCCTGCTTCGTGGCACTGTTCCCGCACCAGTTGGCGGGGCCGATTATCCGCTACTGGAGCATCGCCGAGCAGATCCGGCACCGGGAGTTTACGTGGGAAAAATTCGCGCGCGGGGCGGCGTTTCTTTGTTTGGGGATGGGGAAGAAGATTCTATTGGCCAATCCGATGGCGCATATTGCGGACACGGTATTTGGCGCAGCGGGGTTGCGGTGGTTTGACGCCTGGTTTGGCGTCATCGCTTACGCGTTCCAGATCTACTTTGATTTCTCGGCTTATTCGGACATGGCTGTCGGTTTAGCGCTGATGCTGGGGTTCCTGTTCACGAAGAACTTCAACGACCCGTACCGGGCGGAGAGCATCACGGATTTTTGGCGGCGGTGGCATATTTCGCTTTCCACCTGGCTGCGGGACTACCTCTACATTCCGTTGGGCGGGAACAAGCTGGGCGAGACGCGCACCTATTGCAACCTGTTCACGGTGATGCTGCTGGGCGGGCTGTGGCACGGGGCGTCGTGGACCTTCGTGATCTGGGGCGCGATTCACGGGGCGATGCTGGGGTTGGAACGGGCGCAGGGGAAGAAGAGTTTCTATTCGCGCCTGCCGGGTGTTCTGAAGGGCGCGGTGACGTTCCTGATTGTCTGCGTGGGGTGGGTGTTCTTCCGGGCGGAATCGTTGTCGATTGCCTGGCGGTTTGTGGGGGCGATGTTTAGCGGAACCGGAGACGGGGCGATTTTGGGCGCGGTGGTTTATACGAAGTACCACCTGTTTTGTTTCGCGGTTTGCGCGGTGGTGGTTTGGGCGATGCCGCAGGCTTGGAACTTCACGCAACGGATCACGCCGTGGAAGGTTGGCGTTTGCTTGTTGACGCTGGCGTTGAGTGTTTTGTTTATGTGGACGCAGACGGTGAATCCGTTCCTGTACTGCCAGTTCTGATATGTCCAAAGACCCGATTCCTAACAATCCGACGCTGGTGACCGAAGAGGCGAGTCAGAAAGAGCTGGCTACGACCGCCGTTGGGCGCGGAGTGGCGCGGGCGCTGGCTGTTGGGTTTTGTGTGGCCCTGCTGGTGCCGGTGGTGGCGCAACTGGCCGGGGGCGCGGGGTTGGGGGATTTTGCGGGCGTTGGGTTTCCGCCGACGCGGGAGACGCTGGCGGCGCTGGGGCGGAGCGTGGACGACGGTTCTGTTCTGAAGAAGTGGGTGCAGCCGCGGTTGCAGATGGTGTTGACCGGGTGGGGCGGTTTTGGGAACGAAAAGGTGACCATTGGGCGGGATGGGTGGTTGTATTATGCGCCGGGGCTGCGCTACCTGTTCGGGCAGCCGTTTCTGGACGCCGATTACCTGAAGGCCAAGGCGAAAGGGATGATCGACAAGGACGGGCTGGCGGTGGCGCATCCGGATCCATTGCCGGCGTTCCGGCAGTTGGCGGAAGACTGCAAACGGCTGGGCATCCAACTCGTGGTGGCGCCGGTGCCAGATAAGGGGACGTTGATTGGCGCCGCGCAGAACGCGGATTTCGGGAAGTTCCGGGCGGCTGTCGAGGGATATGGCGCGACGGTATTGCCGCTGGAAAAATGGATGGAGACCGGGGACGCGCCGTGGTATTTGCGTCAGGACACGCATTGGACGCCGCGGTTTATGGACCGGGTGGCGCGGGGGATGGCGGAGTCCTTGAAGGGAAAAGTGTGGGCGGCGCCGGCGCCGTTGTACCGGTTGCGGGCGGCGACGGCGGAGAGCCGGGGGGACCTGGTGGGGATGTTGAAACTGCCGGCGGACCAAACGCTGTTCGGGACCGAGCGGGTGGCGATTGACGTGGTGGAGCCGGTGGGGGATGTGGGCCCTGCGGAGGTTCTGTTGTTGGGGGATAGCTTCACGAACATTTACTCCTCGCCGTCCTTGGAGTGGGGGCAAAAGGCTGGGCTGGGAGAACATCTGGCGTACCACTTGAACGCGCCGGTGGACGTGATTGCGATGAATGGCGCGGGGGCGACGGTACGGAACGAGTTGTTGCGGGCGGCGCGGACGGGGCGGTTGGCGGCGACGCGGGTGTTGGTTTACGAGTTTGCGATTCGGGATCTGTATTTGGAAGATTGGCCGGTGGTGGCGTTAGGCGATGTGGACCGGAAGTTGATTTCCCGGGAGACGAAGCCGGTGGAGTCGGCCGAGCCGGTGGCTGTTGCCGAGGAGAAGCCGGTGGCTCCGGTGGCCGCCCCGGTGGTGGCGGATTCGGAGCGGGTTGTCTTGCGCGGGCGGATTGTGCAGATGTCGCGGGCGATCCAGCCGGGGACGGCGCCGTACGAGGACGCGCTGATTTATGGGAAGGTTAAGGTGGAACAGGTCGTCTCCGGCAGTTACGGAAAGCCGGAGGCGATTGTCGTGTTTCTGGCGATGCGGAAGCGGGTTCTGTTGCCGGGGGCGGGGCACAAAGTTGGTGACACGTTGCAGTTGCGGTTGGTTCGACTGAAGTCGGCACCGGAGGAAATCCGGTCGATGCAGAGGTCGGACGATACGGAGGATTTTGATTTGACTCCGTATTTTGTGGAAGAGGAGTTGCCGTGACGCGGAGAGAATGGGCCGGGCTGTTGGGGGCTGGCATGGCGTGCGGTCAACTGCCGGCGGTGGAGCGCGCGCGGAAGGCTTCGATTTCGGCGACGATGGCGGCGATGACGGCGGAGCGGAACAAGATTGGCAAGGGGAGCTACACGAAGTGGTTTGACGCGCTGGTGGAGGTGCGGAAGGAACTGCGGGCGGTGATGGACGCCGAGGCGCCGCGGACGCTGGCGGCCGATCCGGCGACGAAGCATTATCTGCTCCGCGCGGCGGGGACGCCGCCGATGTTCAACGAGTTGTACACGGGCGAGTATGTGACGCCGAAGGTGCCCGATGCCTTTGTGTGGACGGCCGGATTGCTGGGACAGGATGCCGTGCGGGCGACATCGCGCTGGCTGAAGAAACAAGGGATCGACCTGCTGTTTGTGCCGGTGCCGAAGATGTCGGACGTCTACATGGACCGGATTGTGCCGCGTGGCGTGCCGGCAGACCGGCTGGTGGCGCCGCACCTGCGCAAGAGCCTGTTTGATTTGCTGGCCGATGATGTGGAGGTTGTCGACCTGCTGCCAGCGATGTTGAAGGCCCGCGAGACGGCTCCGTACCCGCTGTATTTGCCGGCGGACAGTCATTGGTCGCCGGTGGGGCGGGCGGTGGCGGTGCGGATGCTGGCGGAGCGATTGGCGCGTTACCCGGTGCTGCAGGCGGCGCGGAAGGCGGCGCCGATGTTCACAGTGGCGAAGTCGACGCTGCAGTATCCGATGAGCGCGATGCCGCTGTTGACGGAGGAGGAGAAGGCTGCCGTGGAGCCGTATCTGCATCCGGAGTACGACTTCATTTCGCGGCTGAACGGCCAGCCGTATGGCAACTACGAGAGCGGGCCGGTGCTGCTGATTGGCGACAGCTATTCGGACCTATTGGGACCGCAGTTGGCGCAGGCGATTAACGCGCCGGTGGCGATGATGCCGGTGCCGGGCGGGACGGTGCAACCAGTGAAAGAGTTGCTGCGGAACCGAAGTGCGCTGGCCGAGGCCAAGGTGGTGGTGTGGGTGGTGAACTACGCGATCTTCTACCTGCACGACTGGGCCGGGCTACCGGAAGTAGTGAAGCGGGAGTGGGTGCCGAAGACGAAGTAAGTTCGTCAGGGCTTGGGACGGGGGACGTTGAACTTTTCTGGGAGCATCCAGTTGCAGTCGAACGGGTCGTAGTTCATGATCCAGACGATCACCTTCTTGCCTTTCAGCATTTCTGGGTCGCGGAACATGTCCTGGAACGTTTGGACGATGCTGCCGGAGATCTGGGCGACGCTGACGGGTTGGTTGATTTCCCGGGCGAGGTGGCCGACGAGGCCGCCGCTGAGCGGATAGCTATAGTTGACGAAACTGTCTCCGGTGACCAGGACGGGCGAGGTGGCGGACTGAACCGAGAGGGGTTGGGGGCCGGTGGAGATGTTGTTCCAGTACGTTGTTTTGGTTTGTAGTTCGGAGAGGCGGCGAGTGTTGTCGGGGAGATAGTCGGCAAAGCCCATGGATTCGGTGAAGCGTTCTTCGGCCTGGCGGAAGAGGGGCGGTTTGGCCATGGCGGCTTTGGCCCAGGGATAGCGGGCGATGCGGGCGGCGATGAGTTCGGCGGCGCGGCGCTGGGGGCGTTCGGTCCAGTGTTTATCGGCGGCTATGTAGAGCGGGCGTTTTTCGGTTTGGCGGAGTTGCATGAACTCCGGGTAGAGGTCGATGACTTCGAGGTCGTTTTCGAGGAGGGTGAGAAGCTTGCGGCGGAGATGGGGGATGACGTTGTTGTCTTTGGGGAGGAGCGACGGATCGGCGACGAGTTCTTCGGGATAGGTTTGGACGACGGTGGGGACGGGGACGAAGATGAGGTCGATGCCCTGGGGGCGGAGCCATTCGGCGATGGACTTGGAGATGGGAAGGAGGCGGTCGCCGGCGATGTAGGCAGGGAGACTGTCCCCGGAGGCGGTGATGGCGAGGGCGGAGCCGGCGTGGGCCATGCGGGCCTTGTCGCTGTTCCAGAAGATGAAGCCCATTTTTTCGCCGGGGATGGAGCGGGCGGGGAGTTGGTTGGCGACGGCGTCATCGTAGACCTTGAGGAGCGCCTGGCGGTAGGGCTTGGAGGACTCGTGCCACTTGTTCCAATCGCCATTGGCGGCGAGGCGGCATTCCTGTTCGATGGCTTGTTTGGACGCGAGGATGGAGGCCTGGCGCGTGGTGACACGAGGGGCTTTGGGTTGGCCAGTGAGTGGGAATGTGGAGGCGAGAGAGGCTAACAAAAAGTGGCGGCGGAGCGCCAGAAAAGGGTGACTCATAGTCCTTTTCCAGTTTAGACTATGGGGCTTTTGGTGCCATTGGAACCAAACAAACGGGGGAGGCTGGTTGGCCTCCCCCGTTTGTTTTTGGTTGGTTTGTTCGTTACTCTTTTTCCGGGAGCGTGCCGGCGGCGAAGAAGGTCTGGAAGGCCAGATCGCCACCCTTACGAGCACCGGGGATGGGGCGCATGACGCGGAAGGCGACGGCGTCGCCGGGTTTCAGCGTTCCCTGCACCTTGCGCAGATCATCGAGCGAGGTGACCGGCTGGCGGTTGACGCTGATGATGATGTCCTTCTCCTGGATGCCGATTTCGGCGGCGAAGGAGTTTTCTTCGACGCGGGTGACGTAGACGCCGCGCTCGTCGCCGAGCTTCAGCGGTTCCCGTTCCTGAACGGACATGCTGCGGATGGAGATGCCGAACTTGGCGGGTGTGCCTTCGGCCTTCGTGGGGAGTTCGACGTCTTCGCGGTGGCGGGCGAAGCGTTCGTCATCCTTGAACACTTCGACGCGGTCCTGGACGATGACGTTCATGTCGACCTTCTTGCCGCCGCGGTCGACGGTGACTTTGAGGGAGTTATCGACCGGGGTTTCCGAGACGATGCTGACGAGTTCGTCGCCGTTCTTGATGGTCTTGCCGTTGATGGCGATGATGACGTCTTCGGCGCGGAGGCCAGCCTTTTCGGCGGGTCCTTTGGGCGTGACCTGGGTGACCAGGACGCCGTTGCCGAGACCGGCGGCCTTCAGCACTTCCGGCTTCTGGTTCTTGTCCCAGGAGATGCCGATGGAGCCGCGCTTGGCGCGTCCATATTGGATGATGCTGTTGTAGACCTTCGCCATCTGGTTGGCCGGGAGGGCGAAGCCGATGCCCTGGTAGCCGCCGGACTGGGTGGCGATGGCGGTGTTGACGCCGATGACTTCGCCGTGGATGTTGACGAGCGGGCCGCCGGAGTTGCCGGGGTTGATGGCCGCGTCGGTCTGGATGAAGCGCTGGAACTGTTCGGCGCTGGGGAGATCGCGACCGGTGGCGGAGATGATGCCGGCTGTGACGGTGGCGGCGAGGCCGAAGGGAGAGCCGATGGCGACGGCCCAATCGCCGACCTGGACGGCGTCGGAGTTGCCGATTTTGAGGGCAGGGAACGGCTTGGCGCCATCGATCTTAATGACGGCGATGTCGGATTCCCAATCGGTGCCGATCACCTTTGCCTTGTATTCCTTGTCGTCACCGGAGACCTTGACCTTGATGGAGTCGGCCTTTTCGACGACGTGCAGGTTGGTGACGATGTAGCCGTTCTTATCGACCAGGAAGCCGGAGCCGGTGGCTTCGCGGGGGCGGGGACGGGCGTTGGGCTGGCCACCGCCCTGGCGGCCGAAGAAGCGGCGGAACATTTCCATTTCGTCGCCACCTTCCTCTTCGTCCTCGCCGCCACGGGGGGCGCGGCGAGCGCCGGCGGTGGCTTTGGCGGTGACTTCGGCGGTGATGTTGACGACGGAGGGCTCGACGAGCTTGGCTAGTTTGGTGAATTCATTTGGTGAGGCGGCCGCCGAGGGGATGACGAGGGGGGTTGCATCGGGCGCGACGGCCTGACCTTTGGCCGCGCTGACGCTGCCGCTGACGAGGGTTCCGATGAGGATACCGACCGACAGGGTGAAAACGAGGAGAGAGAGGGAGAGAAGTTTCTGTTGCTTGAGATTCTGATACCAGCGCATGGATATTTGTACCTTCCTGCTTGTGCCTTGGAACCTATTTTACGTGTTGTTACAGCTCTATGGATGTTTGTCGCCCGCCGCTGGTTTCAATTCCACCAGTAATACTCCCCCTAATATGAGCAGGGCTCCGGTGGCGGCGCGGGCGGTGAGCGCTTCGCCTTCGAACGTCCAGGAGACGATCCAGGCGAAGACGGGCTCCATGCTAAAGAGCACGGCCGCGCGGGCGGGTGTGGTGTTCTGTTGGGCCCACGATTGGAGAACGAACGCCACGGCCGTGGCGAAGACGCCGCCGATGAGGATGGCCGACCAAACCATTGGCGACCAATGGATAGCGGGCGATTCGACGAGCGGAACGGCGATGCACGCTACGGCGGCGGCCGCGGCGATCTGTAACAGACTGAGCGATTCAAAGCCAACGATGGGCGCCCAATGGCCGAGCAGCACGATGTGTACGGCGAAGGCCACGGCGCAACCGATGGTGAGAAGATCGCCTTTGGCGATTGACAGTGTTTCCCCTTGCATGGACAACAGACCCATACCCAGACCAGCAGTGAGCACCCCGGCGATTTCCCATAACCGGGGTCTTGTGCGATAGACGAGCGAGTTCACAAAAGGTACCAGAACAATATAAATTCCGGTGAGAAAAGCGCTTTTGGCGGGCGTGGTGGTCTGTAGGCCCACCGTTTGAAGGATGTAGCCCAGCATGAGGATGGCGCCGACGCGGAGGCCAACCCAGAACTCCTGGCGGCCGAACCCGAGGCGGATTCGTTTGTGGAAATAGAGGGCGAGGAGGGCGGCGGCGAGGGAGAAGCGGATGGCCAGATATAAGACGGGCGTGACGTCGTTGAGTGCGCGTTTGATGAGGACGAAGGTCGTGCCCCAGATGAGGGCGATGAAGACCAGCGTCAGGTCGGCGCGCATTTATTCTCCGAGGAGGAGGGCGAGGAGGAGGAGCAGGCGTTTTAGGCCGAGGTCGCGGCCGTCGGGTTTGAACCATTCGCCGGTGGTGTGGGCGCCGCCGCCGGAGCCACCGGCGCCGATGGAGATGGCGGGGATGCCGAGGTTGAGGGGAATGTTGGCGTCGGTGGAGGCGCAATCGGAGATGGAGCGGATACCGAGATAGGCGTCCACCATTTGGACGGCTTGCATGAGCGGGGCGTCCTTGGGCAGGCGGCCGCCGGGGCGGGAGCCGGTTTCGCGGATTTTGCCGGTGACTTTGCCGAGGGGGGCTTTTTCGTTCTCCCATTCGCAAGCGCGGGTGAGGGCGGCATGGAGAATGATGGTCATGCGTTCGAGGACGGATTCGTCGACGCTGCGGAGATCGAGGCGGGTGCGGGCGAGAGGCGGGATGGCGTTGATGGACACGCCGCCTTCGATGATGCCGAAGTTGAAGGAAAATTTGGCGGTGGGGGGCGGGAGGTTTTCGGCGAAGATGGTAATCATTCGCGAGAGGGCGTGGACGGGGTTGCCGACGCCGTAGTCGATCCAGCTGTGGCCGCCGGGGCCTTGGAAGGCGACTTCATAGCGGCGGCAGGCGAGGGCTTCGTTGGTGATGTGTTCGGTGGCGGGGCCGTCGAGAACGAGAAACGTGCGGATGCGGGAGGCGAGCGGGGAGGCGGTGCAGAGGTGGCGCATGCCGCAGAGGTTGCCGTCGCCTTCTTCGCCGACGTTGGCGATGAAGACGGGGGAGGCGGTGAGGCCGCCGAAGGGGGGCGCTGATTTCATGGCGCGGACGAGGGCGAGGAGACCGGCGAGGCCGGCGCCGTTGTCGCTGACGCCTGGGCCGACGAAGGCGCCGTCGGGCTCGGTGCGGACGTCGTCGGGGGAGCGGGGGGAGAGGACGGTGTCGAGGTGGGCGGTGATGGCGATGTAGGGCGGAGGGGCGGCGGGTTGGAGGAAGGCGACGACGTTGCCGGCCTGATCGATTTTGGCGTCACAGCCGAGCTGGCGGAAGGCGGCGAGCATCCATTCGGCGCGGCGCTGTTCCTGGAAAGTCGGGGAGGGGATGCGGCAGAGTTCGAGGTGCTTTTCGTTGATCCACTGTTTATCGCGGGAAAGCTGCTGGAGAGCCTCTTTCACGCCGCGGGAGCTGGCAAGGGCGTCGAGATTGCGGGATGCCGATGCGAAGATTGCGCCCATTGGATTTCAGTCTAGCAACTAGGGTTTGCGTAACCACAGATAATGATGATTGCCGAGGATGTGGGCGGTGGTTTTTTTGAGGAGGAAGAAGTCCAGATAGCGGAGGGGGAAGAGGAGCCAGCCGAGGGTGATGTGGGCGATGCCGCGGAGGGCTTTGTTGGGCATCCAGAGTTTGGCGTATTCAAGGATCGTGACGATGAGGGTGGCGGATGGGCCGGTACGCCAGCCTTGGGCGACGACTTCGAGGTTGCCCTTGAGCTGGAGGAGGCCCTCGGGGGTGTAGCGGCGGAAGTCGGTGGGGTAGGCGTGATAGGGGTGGCAGAAGGGGACGACGATGTGGGCGAAGCCGCCGGGGGCGAGGACGCGTTCGATTTCGCGCATGATTTTTTCGGGGAATTCGGCGTGTTCGAGGACGGCGTCGCATTCGACGCGTTGGAACTGATTATTGGCGAAGGGGAGGGCTTCGGCGTTGGCGGCGACGTCGACGTTGGGGAGGGGGAAGAGATCGAGATTGACGTAGCCGGGGGCGTGAGCGCCGGCGGAGCCGATGTAGAGATTCCAGCGGCCGAGAGGGGCGTTTATTTGGGTTTCGGCGGGGTTGTGCCAGACGGGAGCCGGGGGGAGGAGCCATTGAAACCGGCGGCGGAGGTCGTACTGCCGGACCATGCTGGAGGGATCAGGCGTAGTGGTTTTCATTTAATGAAAGCGTATTCAGGTATATACTCATGGTTGAGAGGTATCGTATGAACCGCACGATGAAGTTCGGCATGGTGATCACTCTGGTGGTCGGTACGCTGGCGTGGTTGGCGATTGGTGGTACGACGGAGTCGGCTTCTTATTTTAAGACGATCCCTGAGGTCGAGAAGCTGTCGCAGGCGGATAAGGTGAAGAAGTTGCGCGTGGGCGGGATTGTAGAGCCCGGGTCGATTACGCGGAATGGCAACACGGTGAACTTCGTGTTGCAGGAAGGTGATTGGAAAATGAAGATCACCTACGCGAGCAACGAGCCGCTGCCCGATACGTTTAAGGATGGTTCGCAGGCGTTGATCGACGGACGCATGGGAGATGGGGTTTTTCATGCGACCAAGATTGCGGCCAAGTGCGCATCGAAGTACGAAGCCAAGCCGGGGCAGAATTATAAGGGCACGGCGTCGTACGAGAAGAAGTCGTAATTCGTTTTAGTCCGGGGCGATTGAGGAGCATCGGTTCATGGAGAACATTGGCGCGTTAGCGATAATGCTGGCTTTTTGCCTGGCGATCTACTCGGTCGTGGCATCGCTGGTTGGGGCTTGGAAGAAGAAACCGTTCCTGATCGCCAGTGGCGAACGGGCGGTGATCGCGGTGTTCGGCTTGATCGTCATCGCGACTGGCATTTTGATCTACGCGCTGGTGAACAGCGACTTCCGGTACGCCTATGTGGCGGCGCATTCGAACCGCGACATGCCGTTCTACTACAAGATCTCTTCGTGGTGGGGCGGGCAGGAGGGGTCGCTGCTGTTATGGAACTTCCTGCTGGCGGCGTATGGGTTCGTGGTGGTGCTGCAGAACAAGAAGAAGCACCGGGCGATGATGCCGTACGTTGTGGCCACGCTGATGTCGACGCAGGTGTTCTTCCTGATCCTGAACGTGTTCCCGGCTTCGCCGTTCCAGATGCTGGCGCAGGGTAAGAACATTGTGGAAGTGCAGGACGGCAACGGGTTGAACCCGCTGCTGCAGTACTGGACGATGTTGATCCATCCGCCGGTGTTGTACTTGGGATATGTCGGATTCGTGGTGCCGTTCGCGTTCGCGCTGGGATCGCTGATCACACGGCAGCCGGGTGACCAGTGGATCTTCACGACGCGGCGCTGGGCGCTGGTGACGTGGTTCTTCCAATCGACGGGCATTTTGCTGGGCGCGGGTTGGTCGTACGCGGTGTTGGGATGGGGCGGCTACTGGGTTTGGGATCCGGTAGAGAACGTCAGCTTCCTGCCGTGGTTGACCTCGACGGCGTATCTGCATTCGGTGATGATGCAGGAGAAGAAGGGCATGATGAAGGTTTGGAACATCGTGCTGGTGGCGGCGACGTTCTTCCTTTGCATCTTCGGTACGTTCATGACGCGAAGCGGCATTGTGGCTTCGGTGCACGCGTTTGCTTCTTCGAATATCGGTACGTATTTCCTGGTGTTTTTGACGATTGGCATTGCGTTCACGATCTACATGATTCTGGGGCGGCTGGATTATTTGAAGTCGGAATCGGAACTGGAGAGCGTGGTTTCGCGCGAGTCGAGCTTCCTGTTCAACAACCTGATTTTGCTGGCTTCGTGCTTTGCGACACTGTGGGGGACGTTGTTCCCGGTGATCAGCGAAGCGGTGACGGGCGAGAAGGTTTCGGTGGACGCGCCTTGGTTCAACCGGATCAATATTCCGATTGGGTTGTTCCTGCTGTTTCTGACGGGCGTGGGCCCGTTGCTGGCCTGGCGCCGGGCGTCTTCGGAAGGCCTGCGGCGGAACTTCCAGTGGCCGTTTGTGGGGATGTTGGCGCTGATGGGCGGGTTGTTCGCCGCCGGGATTCACCATGTGTATGCGTTGATGACCTTCGGGCTTTGCCTGTTTGTGACGATGACGATTGCGCAGGAGTTCTGGAAGGGTGCATCGGCGATTGCGAAGAAGGAAGCGACGAACGTATTAAGCGGGATGATCGAGTTGACGCATCGGAATACGCGGCGGTACGGCGGGTATCTGGTGCATATGGGAATCGTGGTGATGTTCATCGGATTCGCGGGCGCGGCGTTCAATAAAGATTCGACGGTGGAAGTGGAACAAGGCAAGTCGTTCCAGTTGGGCCGGTATGATCTGAAGGTCACGTCGGTGAACAACGGGCAGACCGATAACTATGTGTGGCAGAATGCGGTGATCGAGGCGACCGTGAACGGGCAGCCGTACGCGACGCTGCATCCGGAACGCCGGATCTATTCGCAGAGCCAGCAGCCGGTGGGCGCGGTGGCGATTCACCGGCGCTTGAACGAGGATTTGTACATCAACTTCGCGGCGCTTTCGAGCGAGGCGCAGAAGCCAATTATTCAGGTGTACATTTTCCCGCTGGTGACGTGGATCTGGATTGGGTTCTGGGTTCTGACGATGGGAACGCTGGTTTGTCTGATTCCGAGCAAGGTGAAGATGACCTACGCACGGACGGAAGTGGTTGGCATGGCGGGGAAACATGAAAAAGTGGCGAAATAGCCTGCTATTGATTTTGATGGCGGGGCTGAGCGTGGCGCAGACGGGCGATATGGTTCAGCCCGAGGTGCGGCGTATTGGCGACCGTTTGGCGTGTTTATGCGGGTCGTGCAAGAACACGGTGGCGACGTGTCAGATGTTGGGGTGCCACTACACGTCTCCGGCGCGCGCACGGATTTCGGAAATGTCGAAAGCCGGTGTGAGCGACGAGGCGATTATCGACGATTTTGTGAAGCGGGAAGGCAAGAAGGCCTTGGCTGCTCCGACGGCGGAGGGTTTCGGGCTGGCCGCTTGGCTGGCGACGCCGGTGGTGGCATTGGCGGGTTTGGGATTTATTGGATGGTTTATCCGGCGTAGCCGGAAATCGGTAGTAACGGCGGCTCCGGAATTGAACGAAGCCGATGTGGCGAAGTACCAGCAAGCAGCGGAAAGGGAGCTCTCGCGCTTCGACGAATGATTATTGCCCTTGCGGCGCTGATTGTGATCGGCGCTTTATTTCTCACCCTACGGATCAGCGACAAGAGTCTTCCCCCGGCGGAATCGGAAACCCCGATTAAACCGTTGGAGGAAGCCAAAGTCCGAATCTATGAAGCTCTCCGCGACTTGCAGTTCGAGTACCGGGTGGGCAAACTGTCGGACGCCGATTACCAGGCGTCGAAGCAGTCTTTGCAGCAGGAGTTGGCGCGGGTGTTGCACCAGATGGATGCGGCTGCGCCGGCACCGAAGGGCGGGAAGGCGAAGGCGGAGGTAGTGAAGGCGGAAGTGGCGAAGCCGGAGCCGGTCGAGGCTCCGAGCTACATTTGCCCACATTGCGGGGCGTCGTTCAAAGATCCGTTGAAGTTCTGTGGGGAATGCGGCAAGCCGATGGAGGCGCAGGCATGAGGCGGGTTGTGTGGTTGTTAGCGGCGCTGATGCCGATGATGGCGGCGGTGGACGGAACGGTTACCAACGCCACGACGGGGAAACCGCAGGCCGGGGCGACGGTGACTTTGTACGCGAACACGGCGGCGGGGCCGGAACCGTTGGAGAGTGTGAAATCGGGCGCGAATGGCGCTTGGAAGATTGATAAGCCGTTTCAGGGGATGGGGTTCATTCAGACGGCGTTTGAGGGTGTGACCTACAACCACACGCTGCGGCCGAATGCGGCGTTGAGCGGGATTGCGCTGTCGGTGTTCAACGTTTCGCCGCGTATGGGGGCCGATATCAAAGTCACCAACCACATGCTGCTGCTGGAGCCGCAGGGCGATAAATTGTCCGTGAGGGAGTCGTACTTTTTTGCCAATGAGGGCAAGACGACGTGGAACGACGGCGTGAACGGGACGCTGCGGTTTATTGTGGGCAAGGAGCCGATGGGCCAGGTGGAAGTGAACGCGACGGCGCCGCAGGGCATGCCGGTGCGGCGCGTGGCCGATAAGGGCAAGGGCCCGGGCGAGATGAAGGTGGACTTCCCGATTAAGCCCGGGGAGACGCGGATTGATCTTGCTTACACGCTGCCGTATGCGAGCCCGTCTAAGTTCCAGGCGAAGTTCCTGTTGCCGGCAACGCAGGCGATGATTGCGGTGCCGAATGGCGTGGAGTTGAAGGGCGCCGGCATTAAAGAAGAAGGCAAAGAGCCGACGACGCAGGCGAGCATTTTTCGGGTGGACGCGCAGTCGCTGGATCTGGAGATGTCGGGCACGGGCGAGTTGACTGGCGCTGGTGGCGGTGGTGGAGAAGAGGGAGCGTCGCGCGGGCCGGAGATTGAGCAGATCAAGGCCAAGCCCTACGATAAGCTCTACGTGGTGCTGGGATTGGCGTTTGCGATTCTGGGTTGTGGGTTCGCGCTGTTGTACCGTAGCGAGGCGAAAAAATGAGTGCGCCTGCCGTCGCCGCGGCGGGCGTTTGGAAGTATTTTGGCGATTATCCGGCGTTGCGGGATGTGCGGTTTGAACTGCAGCCGGGTGAGTGCCTGGCGCTGTTGGGCCGGAACGGGGCGGGGAAGACGACGCTGCTGCGGATATTGGGCGGGTTGAGTGGAGCGTCGAAGGGCGCGGTCGAGATCAACGGCGGGGATGTGCGGGCGTCGGAGACGCGGGCACGGATTGGATGGCTGGGTCATTCGATCGGGCTGTACGACGAGCTGTCGGCGCGGGAGAATTTGCGGACGTTTGGATCGCTGTATGGCGTGACGCGGGCGACGATTTCCGAGTGGCTGGAGAAGGTGAACCTGACGCACGTGGCGGATGCGCCGGTGCGCGAGTATTCACGAGGGATGCGGCAGCGACTGGCCGTGGCACGGGCGTTTCAGCACAGCCCGCGGCTGCTGTTGCTGGACGAGCCGTTTACTTCGCTCGACGATAAGGCGATTGCTCTGTTGCAGGGTTTGCTGGCGGAGGCGAGGGGCAGCGGGGCGACGATTATCTTGTCGACGCATCAGATTCGCGAGGCGATGGAGTTGGCGAGTAAGGTAGCGCTTCTGGACCGGGGAAAGCTGGTTCATTTTGGCGAGCGGACGGAGGCGATGCTACAGGACGCGGGTTACTTGTACCGGACGTATGGGAGCGCGGCATGACGATGTTGCGACATGCGGCGGCCATTGCGGCGAAGGACTTGCGGAGCGAGTTCCGGACGAAGGAGTCGATCAATTCGACGCTGTCGTTCAGTGTGGTGATCCTGTTGCTCTTCGCGTTTGCGTTTGATCCGTCGCCGGACATGATTGTGGAGTTCGGGGGCGGGCTGCTGTGGATTGTATTCGTGTTCGCGGGGGCTCTGATTGTGAACCGCGCGTTTGCGCGGGAGTTGCCGAACGACTGTATTGACGTGTTGGTTTCCTCGCCGGCTTCGGGAGCCTCGCTGTTCCTGGGGAAGGCGACGGCGGCGTTTGTGCTGCTGTTCGGAATCGAGTGTATCTGCCTGCCGGTGTTTGGGATTTTGTATAACGTGACGTGGTGGCGAAACCTGAGCGGGTTGCTGGGGATTTTGGCGCTGGGGACGTGGGCCATGGCGTGCGTGGGCGTCTTTATCAGTGCGCTAACGGTGAACCTGCGGCTGCGGGAGGTGATGCTGCCGATGCTGGTGTATCCCGTGCTGATTCCGGCGATCCTGCCGGCGATGATGCTGACGAATACGTTGCTGACCGGGCAGCCGATTCCCTCCGATTTTATGGTTTGGCTGCGGTTGTTGATCGGGTTCAATGTGATGTTCACCACGCTGTCGGTTTACTTGGCGGAGACGGTTCTGGTGAGATAGGAGTTCTAGACGATGCGAAGAAAAATCATTCTGGCGCTTGGCGCCGTGGCGTTGCCGCTGCTGCTTCGGAATCTATACGTCATTATGTTTCTGGTGCCGGACGAGATGGAGCAGGGGCCGATCTACCGGATTTTCTATTACCACCTGCCGGCGTTTTTCACGGCGGCTTTGTGCTATTTGACCGCGATGGTAACCAGTATTTTGTATCTGGTGAAGAAGGACCAGAAGTACGACGCCATTGCGGTTTCGGCGACGGAGACTGGTTTGGCGTTCGCGGCGGTGAATCTGATTACGGGGATGATTTGGGGCCGGATCAGCTGGGGCATCTGGTGGGCATGGGATCCGCGGCTGACGTGGGCGTTGATCTGCTGGCTGGTGTATTTCGGCTATCTGATGTTGCGGTCGGCGATTGACGATCCGACGGAGCGGGCGAAGAACAGCGCGGTGTTGAGTATCTTTGCGTCGGCGTCGGTGGCGGTGACGTGGAAGGCGATTGAGTGGTGGCGGACGCAACATCCCGGGCCGGTGCTTTCGATCCGGACGGGGGGCGTGCAGAAGATCGATCCGATGATGGAACAGATGCTGTATGTGAACACGATCGCGCTGTTGTTGTTGGGTTTGATCTTTGTATTGGTCCGGCTGCGGCAGGAAGAAGTGCAGCGGGAAATCGATGCGTTGCGGCGCTATGCGCACGCGCTGAACTAGGACGGAACTCCGATGGACGAACGCAATATAACTTTCATGTTTTATGGCCTCGCGGTGGCGTGGGGCTTGCTGGCGGTATATGCTGTGCTGCTGGGGCTGCGTGATCGTGATCTTACGAAGCAGCTCGATACTTTGAAGCGCATGGTGGAGGAGAAGAAATGAACCGCCGGAAATTGATGCAGATGGCGATGGGCGCGTTGCCCGCGACGATGCTTACGCAGCGGCAGTTGGCCGCGCAGACGCAGACTGATCGGGCTGTGCGGGGACTGAGTTCCCCGATCATTAAAGACGTGCAAGTGATCGCGACGGCTCCGGCCGGTCTGCGTCTGGTGGTGGTGAAAGTTGTCACCGATCAGGATGGGCTCTACGGCTACGGGTGCGGCACCTATACGCAGCGGGCCGACCTGGTGGTGGCGGCGGTGGAGCGGTATTTGAAGCCGTTCCTGATTGGCCAGAAGGCCGACCGGATCGACGACCTGTGGCAGGCGATGTACAACTCCAGCTACTGGCGCAACGGCCCGGTGCTGAACAACGGCATCAGCGGCGTGGACCAGGCGTTGTGGGACATCAAGGGCCGGATGGCCGGGATGCCCGTGTATCAACTGCTGGGCGGGAAGGTGCGCGAGGCTGCCGATTGCTACGGCCACGCATCGGGCGCCGACGCGGCCGAGTGTGTCGCGAGCGCGAAGAAGTATATCGCCGAGGGCTTCCGTCATATCCGTGTGCAGGTGGGCGTGCCGGGAATGGCCGGGTACGGGTCCGGCCGTGGCGAGGCGCGTGTGAAGTCGCTGCACAACAAGCCGGTGTTTGAACCGGCGGCCTATATTCGCCGGGCGCTGAATCTGTTTGAAGTTTGCCGGAAAGAGTTGCCGGAAGAGATCGAGTTGCTGCACGATGTGCACGAGCGCATCACGCCGACGCAGGCGCTGCAGTTTTCTAAAGATTGTGAAAAGTTCAAGCTGTTCTTCCTGGAAGATCCGTTGTCGCCGGAAGATATCGCCTGGTTCCGTTTGATCCGGCAGGCTTGCACGACGCCGATCGCGATGGGCGAGCTGTTCAATTCGCCGCACGAATGGAGCCCGCTGATCGCCGAACGGCTGATCGACTATATCCGCGTGCACGTGTCGCAGGCGGGCGGGCTGACGCCTTGCCGGAAGATGGCCATTATGGGCGAACACTTCGGGGTGCGCACGGCGTGGCACGGACCGGGTGACGTGTCTCCGGTCGGCCACGCGGCTAATCTGGCGCTGGATCTGGTTAGCTACAACTTTGGCGTGCAGGAATATTCGCCGTTCAACGAGCGCGTTCGCGAAGTATTCAGCGGCGTGCCGGAGATTAAAGATGGCTACCTGTATGCAACCGAGAAGCCGGGCTGGGGCATTGAGATCGATACCAAGGCGGCGGCGAAGTATCCGTTCGGCTCCAACGAGCGGGGCGGGGAACGCGGCAAATTGAACGGCGGCTGGGGCGAGATTCGTAAGGCCGACGGTCAGATCATCAAGCAGTGAATTGACGTTCGATGGCCTCGATGCCGGAAGCGAAATCTGCTTCCGGCGTCAGGAGGCTGACGACGAGCCAGCCGTCGGTTTCGAAGTCGTAGAAGTAGCCGGGCTGGGTGAGGACACCCTCGGCTTCCAGAAGATGAATGGCCCATTCTTCTTCGGTGCGCGCGCGGGGCGTGGGGATGACGGCGTACCAGCCGCCTTCGACGTGGAGCGGGCGCAGGGCGGTTTGTTGCAGCGTGCGCAGGTTCGTTTGCGTGCGCGATTGGATCTGCGCGCGGACCTTTTCGCCTTCGGCGAGCAGAGCGGGGAGCGCGTATTGGACGGGCGTGGACACCGATAGATAGGTGTCGGCGATGAGTTCCAGGCGCGAGGCTGCTTGGGCGGCCTGAGGGCCGGAGACGGTGAGCCAGGCGGCTTTCATTTGGGGGAGGCCGGCGGTTTTGGAGAGGCCGCCCAAGACGAAGGTGAGGCATTGGCCGTTGTCGCCGAGCGTGGCGGCGCGGGTGGGATCGTCTGAAAGCGGGTATTCGGCGAAGACTTCGTCAGAGATGAGGGCGATGTTCCTGGCGGCGCAGAGGGTTGCCAGTTGTTCGAGTTCTGCGGCTTTCAGGTAGCTCCCGGTGGGGTTGTTGGGGTGGACGAAGAGAATGGCTTTCGTGTTGGCGGTGAGTTGGGCTTCGAGGGATTGGAAGTCGAGCCACCAGCCTTCGGCGTAGCGGAGGGAGTATTGGATGACTTCGACGGCTTCGAGCTTGGCGAGGAATTCGAAGAGGGGATAAGAGGGGCGGGGGACGAGGATGGCGTCGCCGGGGTTGCAGAGGAGTTTGAAGAGCCAGCCGTAGGCTTCGGAGGTGGAGGCGGAGAGGAGGGTATGGGAGCCGAGGTGGAGGGCGGCGCGGGCTTCGTCGATGCCGCGGGGATCGGGGTTGTACTTGAGGCCTAGCGGGTTTTGGAAGGCGGCGAGGATGGCTTCGGGATAGTGGAGACCGGCCTTGGTGGGGTTGGAGGCCGTGAGGTCGAAGCGCGGCTTTGTTGCGGCCAGGGCTTGGGAGATGGGATTGGTGGCGAGGGTCCAATCGAGGCGTTGGGAGAAGGGAATGGGCACCGAGACTACCAGGATAGCCGGGTTAGGGGAGTGTCACCGTCCAGGTGCCATTGGCCCAACTCATCTTGCCGGTGATCCGTTTTCCGTTGGCGGAGAATGTGCCGGTGTATTGGCCGAGGCCGGGGCGTTCGATGATGATGTCCCGAGCGGTCCGCGAGCGAATGTGGGCGAAGTTGGTGAGCTTGCCGCTGTCGTTACCGGGCGTGTGTGTCCAGGTGGCGTCGAAGCTGGTGCCATCTTTACGGAGGGTCCAGGTGGCGGTCCAGACGCTGGAGCCGACCGTTTCAACAACGCGCCATGTGTTGCCGCCCGGGGCTGGGGTTTGCGTGGCGACCGATGTTGGGCCGGCGGGTGCACTGAGCGAAACGGTCCAGGAGCCCGGCGCCCAGCTCATGGTGCCGGTGATTCGTTGACGATCCGCGGAGAATTTGCCGGTGTAGCGGCCGAGGCCGGGGCGTTCGATGACGATGCGGGCGCCCGCCATGGAGATGATGCGGGCGAAGTTGCGGAGGTCGCCTTGGGCGCCGCCGGGCGTTTGCTTCCAATGGGCATCAAAGGACTTGCCATCGGGACGGAGCGTCCAGGTGGCGTCCCAGCGGCTGCCGCCGGATTTCTCAACGACGGTCCATGTTGGGGAGGATCGGGCGAAGGCAATATCGACATCTTCTTCTTGTTGCGCGGGGAGGGAGAAGGTGAACAGGAGGGCGACTAGGATGGGTCGAAGCATGGTGGTTCCAGCTCCTTTCGCCCACACTGTAGCGCCCGATCGGGCCGACGTCAATCGGGGTAATTAGAGGGCGGAGGAGGTGATACCGATGCGCCTGCGGAGGAAGTTGGTGCGGCGTTCGGGCGGGAGGGCAAGCCACGTATCGATGAGCGCGAGCCGCATGTGCTCGAACTGTTGCTTAAGGCTGGGAGGTTTTGGCTTTTTCGGTCGCTTTGGCTTTGGCGTACGTGTCCTCCAGTGTTACCAGGATAGTGAGAGCCTGCGGGCGTCCAGCGGCTCGCCAACGGTTACGGCGGTTGCCGGAAACATCTGCGCCGCCGGGTAAAAGGGGGGGCGCGGTGACGGGTGCGCCTTGGATAGACGTCGCCACGTTGCCGATCATGACCGCATCCAGCTTGAGCTCGTTGAAGAGCTTGGCGATCTGCTGGAGGTAGGGTCCGGCGTCCCTTCCTTTATGGTCTCGCCTGCTACCATGGCGAGTATCATGACAGGCGCACTCCTTTCGATGCTCGTTTTGCTGCAAACCAATGCGGCTTTTCATAGCCCGGCGTCGGGGCCTGTGAAAGGGTACGCGATGCCGATTGGCGGCGGGTTGGTGGGGCCAGAGATTCTGAACCGGTTCGCGAAGCTGGCTGGGGGCCTGGACGCGCCGATTGTGGTGATCCCGACAGCCGGGGATCCGGATGTGTATTCGGATGCGGTTCTGGAGCGGCATCCGTTGCGGAAGCACGGGTTCACGCGGCTGA
>JBIKOG010000285.1:0-8848 GCA_044358225.1 Bryobacteraceae bacterium
CGCTTCTGTGCGCTCGGCTTGAGATCGCGATATTTGTGGTGAAGACCTAGCGGAGGGCTTCCATGATTCTATGGGGTTTAGCTTTGTTTCGCGGTGCGAACTGCGAAAGTCAGGCTAGTGGTGATGTGAGTGGCGATGGAGGACGGATGGGAGACGGTGCGGCCGGTAATGGCGCAGCAGTTTGGCGGCGTGGACCGGCTACCCACCACATTCCTGGTGGACCGCGCGGGGCGGGTGGCGGCGGCGCGGTCCGGGATTGTGGAGCGGAAATACTTTGCCGGAGAGGTACGAAAGCAGCGGCCTTAGCTGGCTTTTTTCGCGGCCTTTTTCGCGGCCGGGGCGGGGGCCTTCAACAGTGGGGCCAGGAGGGCTTTCAGATTCTCTTCTTCGTTGTTGAAGAAGTCGTCGCCGCCGGGGATCTGGTGGCGGATGACGCCGGCGCGGTCGATGATGACCAGGTTGGGGAAGGACATCATCATCATCACCGGGTGCTGGAGGAAGGCCACGGCGGGTTCGCGTTCGGACCAGCCGACGGGGAAGTCGAGATTGAACTGTTTGACGTAATCTTCGACCAGCATGTTGGGCATGGGATTCATGGCGATGCCGATGGGTTGGACGCCCTGGGCCTTGAGTTCGCGGTACACCTTGTTGATGCCTTGGGAGGCCTTCTGGCAGTGGGGGCAGGTGGTGAGCAGGAATTCGAGAATCACCACTTTCCCTTTATAATCGCTGACTTTCACCGACTTATTACCGGGCATGGCGATGGTCAATTCCGGGGCGGGACGAGGGACGTCGGCGGCGACGAGGGAGAACGCGGCCAGAGCGGCCAGGGCGAAGAAGCGCATACCGTTTATTCTATTCCTTCAAGGACCGAGAGACGGGTTCCTTGCTGTTTGACGTTGCTGGTTCCGGATCGTTTCGTCTTGGCCGGGATTACCTTTTGCTCGTAGAGGTTCATGAACTCTTCGGCGTGGGCGGGGGTGTCGAATTCAAGCGCGAAGGCGAGGAGGGGGTGCTGGTTTTGTTTGTTTTCGAGGACGCGGTAGTGGCCGGCGCGCCAGGCGGGGGAGAGCTTGTCGGCGGTCTCTTCGTTGACGAATTGTTTGAGGAGGATGTAGATGTCGAATTCACCGAGTTCGCCGTCAATGGCTTCCTTGTAACGGCCGGCGTTGGCGGGTTTGGGTGCTTTGATTTTGGCGGTTTTCTTCTTGTCGAAGTAGAGCTCGGGGTGGATGACTTCGCGGGTGCTGAGAGGGGGGTGACGGAAGACTTCGGCGAAGCCCGCGTCGCCTAGTTTTTCGATGACCGCCTGCTGGAAGACGAGGCCACGGGTGTAGGGGAATAGCAGGCTTTCGCGGATGTAGACGGGGGCGTTGGAGAGTTCGGGATACTGACTGAGACCGGCGGCGGAGTTGGAAACGAACATGCGGACCATGGCGGGATCCTTGCGCAGGGACTGGCCCGCCTTTTTGGCCATGAGTTCGTACATGAGCCACTGGGCCTGGCCCTCCATGACCGCCATGCGGGCGGTGGCGGAATCGTCGTTGCGGCCTTGCTGGATGTACTTTTCGAGATGGAAATGCTGGTCGGCAAGGGCATGGGCGAGCTCGTGAATGAGCACGAAACGCTGTGAGATTTCCGGGGCGCTCTCGAGGAGGAACATTTTCTTCTTGCGGTAGTCGTAGAAGGCCGCGGCTTGTTCGGTGAGGAGGCTGACCGTGGAGGCTTTCAGGTCGTAGCTTTCCGGGATGAAGCCGAACAGACGGAGTGTCAGCTCTTCGATGCGGATCTCTTCCGGCTTCACCGTTTCATCGATGCGAGTTTTGAGGAACTCCTTCAACTTTTCGCGGGTGATGAAATCGCGGTCGACCTTGGTTTTGGGAGCGAGGCCCGTGAGTGCGGCGAGGTCGTTGAGGGTGGGGTCGATTTGATCGAACAGGTCCTTGTTCGAGGGCTGGGCGTGGGCGGCCGCGAGGAATAGAAGGATGGCGATTATTGGGCGGAACATTCTTGAGCGTCCATGGAACGAGTGTAGATGAGGAAAGCGGCGCCGGTGGCGCAGGCGAGAATGGCGGAGACGGCGAGCACCGGGCGGGGGCCGAAACGTTCGGCGGCCCAACCGGCGAGGAAGCTGCCGATGGGGAGCATGCCGACGGCCATCATGGTGTAGAACGACATCACCCGGCCACGGTACTTTTCGTCGACGACGGCTTGGATGAGGGCGTTGTTCGCTGCGTTCTGGCGGAAGAAGGCGTAGCCGGCGATGAAACTGCAGAGGACGACCATCCAGAAGTAGGGGACGAGGGAGTAGCAGATGAGCGCGATGCCGTAGAAGAACGCGCCCTGGCCGGCGATGGATTGAAGCCCGTCGCTGGATTTTTTGACAGCCAACTGGGCAACGCCGACGGTGGCGCCGAGGCCGAAGGCGGCCATCAGGATGCCGAGGCCGGTGGCGCCCTGGTGGAAGAGGCCGTCGGCGATGAAGGGGCCGAGCACCAGAGGCGGGGCGTTAGTGAGCGTGATGATGCCGCAGAGGGCCAGCGGGTAGCGGATTGCGGGGCGGGCCCAGGCGTAGCGGACGCCGGCGGCGAGGCCTTCTTCGCTGTGTCGTTGTCGGGGTGGGGTTGGCGGGAGTTTCAGCATCCACAGCGAGGCTAGGACGGCGAGGAAACTGACGGCGTTGACAGAGAAGCAGACGCCTTCGCCGAGGGTGGCGACGAGGACGCCGCCGAGCGATGGGCCCAACGTGCGGGCAGTGTTGAAGGCGACGGAGTTGAGCGAGATGGCGCCGAGGAGGTCTTCCTTCGACGTGAGGAGAATCATGAGCGATTGGCGCGCGGGGATATCGAAGGCATTGGCGCAGCCGAGGAGGCTGGCGAGCACGAGGATCTGCGTCACGGTGACCTGGTGGGTGAGCGTGAGGTAGGCCAGCAGGCAGGCGTGGGCGAGGAAGATTGTCTGCGTGATGCGGACGATGTAGTGGCGGGGGAAGCGGTCGGCGGCGAGGCCGGCCAAGGGGCTGAGCAGCAGGACGGGCATGTGGGAACAGAAGTTCGACATGCCTTGCAGGAACTCCGAATGGGTGAGGCGGTAGATCAGCCAGCTGAGGGCGACCGACTGGATCCAGGTGCCGATGAGGCTGATGGCGAGGCCGGCGATGAAGATGCGGAAGTTGGGATATTGCAGGGCGCGAAAGGCGAGGGAGCGCTCGCTCACTTCGGATCGACCACCGAGTCGACATCGAGCGATGGCATCGTGCGCGGGTCGGGGGGCGGCGCGCTGACGGCTTTGACGGTGATCAGTTTGCCGTTGAGGGCGGCCAGGGCCTTAATGGTGTCGTTGTGCGGCGCCGAGAGGTTGTAGATCTTGGCAATGCCTTCGACTTCGAACTTCCATTGGCCTTCGGTGGTGGCGGGTTTGCCGCGGACGATGACCTGAGCGGCGCCGGGGGTGAAGCCAACGCCTTTAATGGCGTCCCGGAAGCGTTCGAGCGTCAGTTTGTTCCCGGGGACGAGAATGAATTCGACGCTGTTTAGCGGGCCTACGGTGACCTTCTCCACGCCGCGAATTTTCTTCAGCCCCGTCTCCATGGTCTGCACGCAGGTGACACAGTCCATGTTCCGGACGTCGATGCGGATTTCGAGGAATTCCGCGAAGAGGCCAGCGGCGGTCAGAGGGAGGAGCAGAGCCAGACGCATGTCACTAGTTTAGCGCTAGCCCTTTACCAGCCCACGCGACGCCAGTCCCAGCACGCGTACTCCGTTCTCCCAGAAAATCTTCCGCGTCACCGACGGATGCGGGCTCAGCCGTTTAATCGTCTCGATCTGCTTCGCCCCGCTGCAGCGGTCGCCATGCCCCACGGCGTCATTGCAATCGCTGCCATAGATCAACTTGTTCTGATGCCGCTCCAGAAACCCGCGCGCGTGGTCTTCGTCCCGCAACAGCGCATTCAATCCGGAGCCCGCCGACATGTCGCCATACATGTTCGGATAGTCCCTCAAGTACTGATCCGTGATGCCGCCCGCCGTCACCCGGGTCCGGGGATAGAGGACTTCCTGCTGCAGATCTTTGTCAATATTCCCCCACCAGGTCTGCGCATGCCCAATGAAGTTTACGGTGGGATACTTCTCCAGGATCTTATAAAACCGCTGGAAGGCGATGTTATAGGTGTTGTGTTCAAAGTGAAGTAACACAGGAACCTTATAATCCCGCGCGATCTGGGCGATAAGGTGCACATGCGCGCCGTCGGCATCCACTGGAAACTTCTGCTCTCCAATCCCGATCGCGCCCAGCTTCAGGTATTTCTCTATGACCGCCTTGGTCTGGTCCGGCGCCGGCCCCTCGTTGGCGAACATCACAAACTTATCCGGATGCTTCCGCACCAGGTTCAGGCAAATGTCGTTCCCGCCCGCCCCGGCCGCCAGCCCGTAGCGCGCCCCCGCGGGCAGCAGTACGCTCTTCAGGATCCCCATCTTTTCCTGGTGCGCGATCAGCTCGGCATCGGTTCGTCCGGAGTAGGGCGAATGCTGGTGCAGGTCCAGAATCCGTTCCCCGGGCGTCTGAGCGGAAAGGGCCGCGGCCATCCCCGAGAACAAAACTGTGCGGCGTGTGAAGTCCGTAGGCATCAGAAATACGATACCGTGAGAAAAGGCTAAAAGTGAGCAGTCCCGTCGAGACATTGCCGGCAACACCGGCACCGCCCAGTAAAACTTCGCGCGCCGAACGGCTGGGATTCATCGATTGGACGCGTGGCGCCGCGACTCTCGTCATGCTCCAGGGGCACGTCTGGGAGAGCTTCACGCACAAGGATCTCCGCGACACCGGCGTCTACATGATGTCGCAGTTCCCCGGCGGCGTCGCTCCGGCGGTGTTCCTGTTTCTTTCCGGCGTCACCCTGGCCTTCCTCATCGATAGCCGCCAGCAGAAGGGTGCCGGCCCCGGTGGCCGCAGCTACGCCGCCTTGAAACGCGCGGCCTTCCTCGGTTCGCTCGCGCTGCTATTCCGCCTGCAGATGTTCGCCTTCTACTGGCCCAACTCGCCGTGGCGCGATCTGCTCCGCGTCGACATTCTCAACTGCATGGGCGCCGCCTGCGTGATGCTCGCTCCCATCTCCGCCTTCGGCCGCTTGGGGCGTATCCGCGGCGCCATGGCGGTGGCCGGTATCATCGCCTTCGGCGCGCCGTTCATGAGCGATTGGAAGGCCGATGCGCCCGAAAGCCTGATGCGCATGTACCTCGCCCCGGACTACGGCGCCTTCGCTCTGTTTCCCTGGGGCACGTTCGTCGCCTTCGGCATGGCTTGTGGCACCGTGTTTCGTTGTGTCTCCGAAGAGGGGAGGGAAGACCTCATGCAGTGGGCCGGATGGGCCGGCTTCGCCCTCGCCTTCGCCGGTCAGTACGTGTCGAATCTCCCGTATAACATCTACCCGCACAGCGAGTTTTGGCTCGATAGTCCCTGTCTGACGCTCATCAAAGTGGGCGTGATCCTGATGGTCTGCGCATTCGGCTTCTTCTGGAACCAGTGGATTCCGCGCATCCGCTCCGGCGCCGGTTACGGACCACGATTCAGCATTCCGCGCCAACTGGGCCAGACGTCGTTGCTCATCTATTGGGTCCACATCGAACTCGTCTACGGCCGCTGGGCGGAACCCTACAAGCAGAAGACGCCGCTCGGCGAAACCGCTCTCTGGGCGCTGGCGGTGATCGCTGTGATGCTGGCGCTTTCGGTGGGGAAGACGAAGCTCGTCACCAGCCGGTTCTATCTGGACAACCGGGCCAAACTCCTCGGCCGCCTGCCGTGGCTGGCTACGCGTTAACTCGCCAGTTTTCCACACGTTTTCCACAGGGCCGTGCTACCGCCGCTCCGGTTCAATGCGAAAATAGCCACTGTGACTCTGCTCTCCTCCCTCACCTACGCGCCCGTCGTCCTGAAGTTCGGAACCTCCGGCCGCCGCGGCGAAATCATCCATCTCACCCCGCTCGAAATCTACCTGAACGTCCGCGCCGAAATCGAGTACCTGCTCGCCCTCCCCGCCGCAGAAGGCGGCATCACTCGAGGCGACGATTTCTACTTCGCCATCGACCTTCGTCCCAGTTCCCCCACCCTCGCTGTCGCCGCCGTCGAGGCTTTGCGCGACACCGGCATGAACCCGGTCCACTGCGGCGCCATTCCCACCCCGGCGTTGACCTACTTTGCGCTCCAACGGCGGAAGGGCTCGCTTATGGTCACCGGCAGCCACATCCCGTTTAACCGGAACGGCTATAAGCTCAACACCTCCGTAGGCGAACTCCTCAAACATCACGAAGGTCCCATCAACACCCAGGTCGCCAAGGTTCGCGAAGAGCTCTATTCGCAGGCCGCCGAAGAGTCCACATTCAGCGCCGAGGGGCAGTTTAAATCAGAACCCGCCCCGCTCCCCGTACCCACCACAGAAGCGGCCGACGCCTACCTCGACCGCTACACCACTTTCTTCGCCGGTAAGTCACTCAACGGCCGCAAAGTACTCGTCTATCAGCACTCCTCCGTTGGTCGCGACTTACTGGTTGACTTACTCACCCGCCTCGGCGCCCAAGTAACTCCCGCCGGCCGCAGCGACGTCTTCGTCCCCATTGACACCGAAAACATCGAAGCCTCGCAGTTGGAGGCCATCCAGTCCCTGGTCACCGAGCCCTACGTTGCCGTCGCCTCCATCGATGGCGATAGCGACCGCCCGCTCCTCCTCGGCGTCGACGCCGACCAGAAGGTCCGTTTCTTCGGCGGCGATTTGCTGGGTATGATCGTCGCGCAATATCTCCAGGCCGATGCCGTCGTCGTCCCGATCAGTTGCAACGACGCCATCGACCGCGGCCCGTTGGCCTCGGTCACCGAACCCAAAACCAAGATCGGATCCCCGTTCGTCATCGCCGGCATGGACGCCGCCCGCGCCAGTGGGAAGAAGGTAGTCTGCGGCTGGGAAGCCAATGGCGGCTTCCTCCTCGGTTCCGACATTGGCAACTTGAAGGCGCTAGCCACCCGCGACGCCTTCCTGCCACTGCTCTGCGCCCTCTTCGCCGCCGGGGACGAACCGCTCGCCGCCCAGTTCGACCGTCTCCCGGCCCGCTTCTCCAAAGCGGCGCTGCTGAAGGAGTTCCCCCGGCCGACCAGCATGAAGATTCTCGAAGTCCTCCATCCGGGTACGATCGAGAAGTTCTTCACCTCCGCCCACGGCTTCACCGCACTGAGCAGAATCGATACGACCGACGGCGTCCGCATGATCTTCTCCAACGGTGACGTCGCCCACATCCGCCCCTCCGGCAACGCCGACGAGCTTCGTATCTACGCTGTCGCCGACACGCAGAGCCGTGCCGACGCCATCACCGAAGCCGGTGTCGCCCCCGACGGCATCCTTCGCCAGCTCGAACAGTACGTCGCCGAGTGACACCAACGCCATCGGAACGCATCTCCAATCGCATCGCCGAACTCGGCGATTGGCGTGGTGAAACCCTCGCCCGCGTCCGCCAGCTCATCCACGAAGCAGATCCGGAAGTGGAGGAGGAGTGGAAGTGGATGGGCACTCTGGTATGGTCCCACGCGGGCATTCTCTGCACGGGTGAGCATTACAAGAAAGTGGTCAAGCTCACTTTTCACAAAGGCGCCGCTCTCCCGGATCCCGCGGGACTCTTCAATGCGAGCCTCGAAGGAAATGCCCGCCGGGCTATCGATATCCCGGAAGGCGCCGCCCTTGACGAGGACCCCTTCAAGGCGCTGATTCAAGCTGCCATCGCGCTCAACCAATCGAAACCACCTCGCAAGCGCTGAAAGGGATTCGGCGGTTATTAGGCGGGAGATTCATGGATGCGGCGTTCGAGCGGTTGGCGAGATAGGGCGTGAGGATGGGCGATAGCGCGCCACCCAGATTGGTGCAGGTGTTCAGGCTGCCGGCCTAGCGTTCGCTGAGGTCGTTCGGCACGACGCAACTGGTGGCGGCGGCGACGCTGTTGCACCCGGCGGCGAGGGCCAGGATGCCGATTGCGATATACGGGTCCTCGGTGCGGGAGCCGATGAGGAGCAGGACGAAGGAACAGATGGCGGCGATGGTGACGGGGACGCGGCGCCCCACGGGTGCCCCAGGCGGCGGACCATCGCGTCCGACACGTAGCCGCCGATGGGCGAGCCGATGATTTCATTGGCGCCAGGCACCAATGAAATGGAGATGGGATGCCGGCTGGGTTTGCGCGTTCCGGGAAGAGGACATTATCTTCGTGATGGAACAAACCTTTTCACCACTTGTAGGGACAGGGAACATGCAAGCGGGTTATCGAGTCGGGCAGTTTGTTTTGGAGCGACCGCTGGGGCAGGGCGGGATGGCGGAGGTGTGGCTGGGGCGTCACGAGCATTTGGGATCGCTGGCGGCGGTGAAGTTTTTGCGGGAACAGTATCTGGGGAACCCGGAAATTGTGGATCGGTTCCTGAATGAGGGCCGGCGGCAGGGGTCGCTGGACCATCCGAATATTGTGAAGGTCTTTGGGTTTGAGGTTGTGGAGGGACGCCACTTTTTGGTTCAGCAGTTCGTGGATGGCGAGGCGCTGGATGTGCGGTTGCGGCGGGTGGGCGGTTTGACTGTGGAGCAGGCGCTGCCGATTGCGTATGGCGTGTTGGCGGCGTTGGAATGCGCACACTCGCGACAGATTGTGCACCGGGACGTGAAGCCGGGGAACATCCTGATTGACCGGCAGGGTACGCCGTACTTGACGGATTTCGGCATCGTTCTAGCGGTGGACGAGACGCGGCAGACGCAGGCAGGCATGACCTTGGGTACGCCTGCCTATATGAGCCCGGAGCAGGCCGCGAGCCCGTTCGCGGTGGACCA
>JBIKOG010000423.1:0-4100 GCA_044358225.1 Bryobacteraceae bacterium
ATATCCTCGGCGTCCCGCACATCCGGAACCCGCCGGCGGATAAACCGCCACAGCCGCTCCCGCTCCATCACCAATTCGTTCATACACCAAGGAAGACGGATGAACGCCCAAAAAATTGTACGAACCAGCAATTTCAGCGGAACTCGTACCGCACCATCCACCAATTCCCTTCCAACGGAATCGCCGCCTCACAAGACTTCCCCCCCGCACAAGGTTCGTCTAGCGTCCGCGCCAGCGTCCGCTTCTGCGCCGCCTCCCACTCATACCCCTTGTAAGTCCCCACATCCAACATACCGGTCGCGTCCACCAACATTTCCAACTGCTCCCCATGCGCCCACAACCGCACCACCCCACACTCCTTCATCAGCCGCCGGTACTCCCGCACCCGCGCCTCGGACAAGTGCTTCGCATCCACATACGTCGCATGCACCCGCCCGGTCAGGTGGTCCTCATTCGCCATCCGCCGCAGTTGTTCCAACTCCCCCCGGTGCGCCCAAAACGCCGTTCGCAATTCCGCATCCGGCACCAGCCGGTTACACCGCCATAGCACCACGCACAACAGCACCACCACCGCCAACACCGCCAACCCGCAACCCTTCAGAGCCGCCACAGTGAGCCCCCCGCCAAATAGCATAGCGACGGGGGTGGTCCACCGTCTGGACCACCCCCGTCCCCTGCACCTAGTCGGAGTGCCGGGCGCGGATCATATACGCCGTCGGAATCCCCTCGCTCACCTCGGTCCATCCAACGACGATCCGCCCGGACATCCCCAGGGCCAGCGATGGATAGACGACGGAACCCGTCTTGGGCGTGCCGACACGCACAACCTTCGACATCACCCCGGTCGCGGATAGCTCCCGATAGAAGACGGCCATCTTGCCCCAGCCATCCTTGCCCTCACGAGCCTGAAACACCACGCCGATGCGGTCCTCCGACGCCGCCGTCATCGGATGCGTCGGGTCAAACACGCCCTCGGAAACCAACCGCCGCGGTCCAAACGTCTCCCCGCCGTCGCCGGAGGACGCCGTGTAGATCCCCGGTTTGCCGGACCCTTCGCTGAACCACGTCACGTGCAGCTTCCCATTCAGTGATGCCAGGCTGGGCCCGACGTGCGGGCAGCCGTTGATCTTCCATTTGTCCCGGCTCACAGCCGTCGGCTTGTTCCACGTCTCGCCCTTGTCCTGCGATGACGCAACGTAGATGTCGCGCATGTCGCCGCTGTCCACCCCACGCCATGCGAAGAAGACCCGCTGTCCAACCACCGCGAACGAAACCCGGCAGCACGGGCAGACATCGGTGCTGATCCGTATGTTCTTCGAAAACGTCTTTCCTCCGTCCGTCGAGCGCGTCAGATAAACCGCCGAACCTGCACTCGTATAGTCCCCGGTCTTGGCCTTTTCTTTGTCCCGGCCATCCAGCCAGGCAATGTAGATTGTGCCGTCCGGTCCCACCCCCGCGCCTTGAAAACCGTGTGAGTTCGGCCCCGGATCGTCATCCACCGTAATCGCCGGGGACCAGGCCGTCTGCATCGCGCCCGCCCGCGAAAACCGGATGTGCGATCCGCCCTTGGCGTCTCGCTGGTTCCACACCGCGTAGAGCGACTGATCGTCCGGAGAGGTCAGCAATTGCGCACTATTCTCGCCATGATCGGACACCTCGCCGGGTACGTGGTTCACCCGTTGGGGCGGCGAGAACGTCTCCCCCACATCGTTCGACGATTGATAGTACAAGTCCATTCCCCCGCCCGCCGCCGCTTGCGAGTAAAGCAGCATCACGCCGTGCGAGCGCCGGGTTACGAACTTGGGATTGCGCCCCTTGGCCACCGCGTGGCTCTCACTCTCCACTAACAACCCAGGCGTTGTAACCGCCGCTGCGCCAAGCAGGCCAAGGCCCAGCGTCGCCGCCACCAGAATATTCGTTTTCATTCGGTTTCTCCCTTTACGTTCTTAGAAAACAAAGCGCAGTGCGAACTGGACCCGGCGTGCGTCGAATGCCGTCGTGTAGCGGCCAAACGAAGCAGAACTCATCACCGAGTCAATCGCATTGAAATTGGTCGTGTTGAACAGGTTGAAGCCCTCCACGCGGATCTGCGTCGTTACGCGCTCGCCCAGCTTCAAATCCTTTTGGATCGAACCGCTCACATTGAGGAAGGCATCGCCCACCCCTGTATTTCGGCCAAGTGAGCCGAACTCGGTAGCGCCGGGACGGAGGCTGAGCGCCGTGTACCCTGGCGCAAAACGGACCGCCGTCGGATCGCCCGCCGAGAAGAGCAGCGATCCCGGAATCCCAACCGGCCTCTGGTTGTTATTGCCCAGCGGCGTATTCGTGCCCGTATAAATCGTATACGGGCGCCCCGATTGCAGCGAGTTCATCCCGGAAAGAATCCATCCGCCCAGCGCCCGGTTGTTCTTGAAAAACGGAGACCGGTACAGGAAGCTGATGGTGGCCACGTGCGGCATGTTGTGCGCCGAAAGGCCCCGATCCAGAAATAGCCGGTTTTCATCCAGCGCCAGCGCCCCCCGGTCCACATTGGTGTTGCTGCCGGCGATGTCCGACATGTCGTCGAGGAACTTCGACCACGTATAGGCCGTACGTACGGTCACCGCGCCAAAGCGTTGGGAGTAGTTCACCTGCAACGACTGATAGTCGGAATTCGCCGAAGTCTCCAGGACATTGATAACCCCCTGCGAACGATCCGCTCGAAGATTCTGCGCCAGTTGCTCGCCTCCGTTGGGCCGTCGCGTCCGTGACAGCTTGCGCCCCAACGTGCCCACGTAGGCAACGGAAAGCGTCGAATCCGGACGGAACATCTGCCGCTCATACGACAGGTTCAAATGCTGCGCATAGGGCGTGGCGCTGGCCTGGTTGGGTATCACCAACCCGCTTGGCAATCCCGACTGTGCCTGGGCGGCCAGGTTCGGGAACGTCGGGTTCACTGCGTCGAACGTCCGCAACATCGGCGGGTTAAAGCGCGTCAGTCCAATAAAACTCGTCTCCAACACGTTGAAGTAGATGCCATAGCCGGCTCGGACCACGGTCTTATCATTCATCTGGAACGCTGCCCCGGCCCGCGGCGCGAAATTATTGCGATCCGTTCGCAATAGATACTGCGAGGCGATGCGCCCGGCAACCTCAGTCGGCGAAGTGTTCAGTTCGTAGCGCAGCCCCAGATTCAGGGTCAGCCGGGACGAGATCCGCCAATCGTCCTGCACGTAGCTCTGCCACTCTGTGCGGCGCAGGCCAATGCGTGGATTCCCGGCCACAATCGAATACGCGTTCGGCGTTCCCGCCAGGAACGCGGCGATGCTGTTGAACGTGAGCGTCCCCCGGAATGCACTCGTCACACTGCCATCGTTCACCTGAATCCGCCGGACACTAGTACCCATCTTGAACGTGTGCCGGTTACGGTTCCACGTCAAGTCGTCCATCACTTGATAGTTGTTTTGGAAGTTGTAGCTGTTCAGGAACGTGGGTATGCCCAGTGCCGTCAACCCGGTTACCCGCAGAGACCCAACGGAGCCGTTAATGGCCGGGTTACCCAGAAACGCGGGATTCGGATTGTCCGAATCCTGTGCGATTTGACGATTGAAGCCAAGACGCGCCTCGTTGAACAGGCTGGGCGAAACCGTGTAGGCATGTTGCAATGTCGCGCCCAGCGTTTGCCGCGTGCCATCCGTTGAACTGCCCACAATCCCACCCGTATCCTGATACAGCAGTCCCGACTTGGTATTGCTGACCCGCGCCATCAGCGTCTGGCGGGATGTCAGCACCGTATCCCCGCGAACGAGAAAGGTGTCCAGGTTGATCGTGTTCGGCACCCCTCGCGTGAATATGCGCGAGGCTGCCGACGCTACCGGCTGATAGAGCGCCACCAGTGCCCGTACCGACGGCGCGGCCGAAGCCCGCTCCTGGTCCGTAAGCCCCTGGAAGGTGGCCCGGCCAGTGCCCCGAACCAGAAACCGCTCGTACTGCGCAAAGAAAAACGCCCGGTTTTTCACCACAGGGCCGCCAACGGTGAACCCGGGCAGATTCGTCCGCTCCTTCGGCACCGCGCTGTCAAAAAAGTTCCGCGCCGAAAGCGCTGAGTTGTTGTGGTACAG
>JBIKOG010000403.1:0-4719 GCA_044358225.1 Bryobacteraceae bacterium
TACGCGCTGCCGTGCACCTCATTCCCCCCGACTTGGTGATCAGCGAAATGACGCCTCCCGAATTGCGCCCATACTCGGCCTTAAAGTTGTGCGTCAGAACCTCGACACTCGCCAGCGCCTCCTGGCTGATCAACTGTTCCGAGGCCCCGCGCCCCGAAACCAGTCCCGTGTTCGCATCGTTTGAATCGACCGAATCCACCAGGTAGTTGTTGCTGCGGGACCGGTTCCCGCTGATCGCGAACGGCTGATGCGCCGCCGTCGTTCCGGTCACCCCGGGCAGCATCAGAACCTGTCCATAGAAGTTCCGTCCTTGCGTGCCCGCCCGGGTCGGCAGGTCATTCAACTCCTCAGCCGAGACCGTCTGCGAAACCTTTGCGTCGTCGGTCCGGACCCCACTCGCCACGTCCGCCACCTTGATCTCGGTGGCCACCCCAGCGACGGTAAGCGTAATGGGCAGGTTGACCTGTTGGCCGGTCCGAATCGGAAACACCACGGACTTGAATTCAGCGAATCCCGCCACCGCTACGCTGACCTGATAGGTCCCCGTATCCAGCCCGGGCGCGAAGTAGCCGCCTTCGGAATTGGCTACGACGTCACGCAGAATCCCGCGCTGTTCGTCCCGGATCTTGACGACCGCCCCATTGACGGTTCCCCCTTGCGAGTCCTTCACGACACCCGCCAGCGACCCCTTAATGTTCTGCGCGCCTGCCGTGCCGGCGGCAATACAAACTGCTGCGAATAGAAAGGCAAAACCCTTCACCTGCATAGAAGCTCCTCATTCACTTCCGCGCCGAAATAGAAAATCGTCGGCAACCGCCCCCTCTATGGAGCAGCAGCAGGCGGCACACTGGCGCATGAGCGCCCGCCCTGGACAACAACCAGAATCACGACAAGCGTGTCCGTCGATGGACCCGCCAGAGAGATGGAACCCGTAAAACGACTAGGCCTGAAGCGAGTAGGGCGGTCCGCGCTTTTGTGAGGATCGCGTTAGCGAAATCCGCCAGCGGGCTTCCATCTCCGCTATCGTTGCCGCGATCGTTACTTGCGGCGCGCCCAAGGACTCAAACTGAATTACGGGCACACTCTTGCCGCCGAAGCAGGTCGATTTGCCCATCGAGAACTGCGAGCAGGCAGTTACTTTGCTTCTCATCGCAACATCCGTCGAGAGGACGGGCGTCTTGGCTTTCGACGTCGCGCAGCCGTGCTTGCCATCCTTGCGGCAACAGGCGGGAAGTTGAGCTTCGGACTCTGCGTACAACAACGGCATGACCGGCGATAGGCTAAATGCCGCGATCAACAGAAGTGCGCAGAGCCTTTCCACGTCGATAGCCTAGCATGCCGGAATACCCCTATGCTCCGCCCCCCGATTCCGATCACCCCTCTCCCCCCCCAAACTCCCCGCATACCCCGCCACCGCCACCATCTCGCAATACCGTTTCAACAGCCGCAGATACATCCCCCAACAAAACGCCGCCTGCCCCCCCGTAGTGCCGATTCGCCTCCACATACGAAACCCCTGCCCCAATCACCCCCTCCCGCTCCTCTAACCGGAACCCCGCCTGCCTCCTGCGCCAATCGGCATCCGCGAAGCGAACGCCACCCCGTCCGGCGTCCACCACGCCTCCAGCCCCTCTTCCGTCGACACCGCCTCCGGAAACGCATGCAAGATATCCGCCCCGCCGCCCTCACCGCGCATAGTAGTTAATCTACCTGTACGCGCCGCTTCCATTGCGGATGTTGCCAGCCGGCATCCTCCCCAGTGCCCTGGCCATGCTCATCCGTCACGTCTCCTCCCAGGACAACGCCAACGGCGATGAGATCGTCCAGCGCATCGGGAAACCCTCCCTCCATGCCCTCGCCGCCGCCGGCGCCTCTTGAGGAACACACCACGCAGTCCCGGCAACTCTTTGGTCGCCGCCCGGTTCTCCTCCGGGTCGGGTCCCACTGCTTCGTCAAACACAGTCTCCGCGCGACGCTCCGGCCGGCGACGCGTTGGGGCTCCCTGCGCAAGTATTTCGTGTCACTTCTTCCTGGCTTTCCCACCGTCCGGCCAGATTCCTCCTACCGGGATAATCCTGTCGAAACAGCCGTACACTTTCGCCGTTCTTTCGCCGATTTTATACACAGATGTCGGTCGCAAGTGGTCACTTTTTGCACGCAAAATCGCTCCATTTGGAGGGTCGCCTCCCGGAAGCGGAATCAATTTACCTCCAGCTCCTGGAACAAAATCCCGGCGATGTCGAGTGCCTCCACCACTTAGGCCTGCTCCACGCCGATACCAATCGCCTCGATACCGGCATCCAGCTGATTCGCGTCGCGATCGGCATCGAAGGCCCTAAACCCTGGCTGTGCAGAAACTTAGGCATCGTCCTCGAGCGCTGCGGCGACCGGCGTGGCGCCATCGGGTGCTACCGCCAAGCGCTCCTTGAGGCCCCAACCGACCATGACCTCTGCGTCGCCCTCACCACGCTTCTAACCCTCGAAGAACGGCACGCCGAGGCCGCCGATATCTGGCGTACCGCCGTAGAATCAGCACTTTGGAACAGTCCCGAGGAACGCCGCTGCCGGGCCGCCCTGGCCGATGCGCTCACCCTCGCCGGTGACCGCGCGGCCGCCATCGATCAGTACACCCTCCTGCTCACCAGGGACCCGGACAACGTGGAAGCACTGTTCCACCGCGCTGTCGCCTATATGCAGGAAAGCAAACGGGAGGAGGCGATTGCCGGCTTTCAGCGAACCCTCGCGCTCGACTCCGGGCACGCGCGCGCGGCGAACAACCTGGGTGTCCTCGAGCAGCTCGGCCGCAACTATGAAAGCGCGATCGGTTACTACCGTGCCGCCATCCGCCGCGACCCGGCCTACGAAGCGGCGATCTACAATCTCGGATCGGCGTGGCAGGAGTCCAACCACGCCAAAAACGCGATCTGCGTCTACCGCAAAGTATTGAAACGAAGGCCAGATCATTCCGCCGCCTGGACGAACCTCGGCAACGCCTGGCTCGCCTGCAACCAAACCCAAACCGCCAGTGATTGCTATCGCAAAACGCTGGAGTTGACCCCCTCGGAACCGGCAGCAGAGTGGAATCTGGGGATCTCGTCGTTGTTGCGTGGCGAGCTGGCGGATGGGTGGAATGGGTACGAAAGGCGTTTTGAGGTGAAAGGCGCGACGCCCCGGCGCCCTTTCTCCGCGCCGCTCTGGAAAGGCGAATCGCTCGCCGGGAAGTCGCTGTTGTTTCACGCCGAACAGGGCCTCGGGGACACATTGCAGTTCATCCGTTACGCCCGGCTCTTCGCCGCCCAGGGTGCGGAGGTCCACGTGGAATGCCAAGCGGCCCTGCTTCCGCTGCTGAACGGTATGGAGGGAGTCCAACAGTGGCACGCCGCCGCCGGACCCGGGATCGACCACCTACCACCAACTGACTACCAGCTACCGATGCTCAGTGCTCCAGCCGTTGTGAACACAACACTGAGCTCCATTCCTTCGCCCGATGGCTACCTCCGCGCACCCGAACGGGAACGGCGGCGCTGGGCCAAGTGGCTGGGCCCCAGGAACCGGCGACGTCGAGTCGGCATCTGCTGGGCGGGGAACCCGAACCACAAGAACGACAAAAACCGGAGCATCCCATCCGATTTATTGGCGGCGCTCGACGGCATCAGCGAAGTGGACTGGATCAATCTGCAGAAGGGACATCCCCTTCCCGGCTCCCTCGAACTCTGGAACGCCGCCCGGGAACTCCGCAATTTCGCGGACACAGCCGGGCTGATCGAGAATCTGGATCTGGTCGTCAGCGTGGACACCTCGGTGGCGCATCTGGCCGGCGCGTTGGGCAAACCGGTCTGGGTGCTGCTGCCATTCGCGCCCGACTGGCGATGGATGCTCGACCGGCCGGATTCGCCGTGGTACTCCGGCGCCCGCCTGTTCCGGCAGTCCGAACCGGGCGATTGGCGACCGGTTCTGGACCGCGTCGCCCACGAGGTGCGCGCGACAGCGCAATAGTCGCTCCACCCGCACGATTTCCCACTCCCCGCTAACGGCGATTGGCAGCAAGCATTGAACCGGGTCGCCGGGCGGCGCGGGAGGCGGGATAATGGAAACTTGACCAGCAATCCAATCCTGATGAACGACTTCGGGCGGCAGTGGGACGACGTCCGGGACGATGCACTCCGGGCCTTTGACGCCGTGGGCAGGAGTGGTTGGTACATTCTGGGCGCCCAGGTGCGGGAGTTTGAATCGGCTCTTGGCACCAGTTGGGGATTGGCGCACGCCATCGGGGTAGCTAGCGGACTCGACGCCATTGAACTGGCACTGCGGGCGGCCGGGATACGTGCCGGGGATCGGGTATTGACGACGCCGCTCTCAGCCTTCGCCACGACATTGGCGATTGTCCGTGCCGGCGGTATTCCCGTCTTCTGCGACACCACCGAGACCGGACTAATCGACTTCGAGGAAGCCCGCGCCGCCCTGCGCGCCATGCCGGGGATCCGATTCTTCGTTCCGGTGCACTTGTATGGATTTCCACTCGACAATGTGGAACTGAAGTCGTTGATCGACGAGTACGATCTCATCTGCATTGAAGATTGCGCCCAGTCAATTGGCGCAGAGGCCGAGGGCATCGCGACCGGCCGGCAAGGCCTGGCGGCGGTCACCAGCTTCTACCCGACGAAGAATCTGGGAGCAATGGGCGATGGCGGGGCCGTATTGACGGCCGATGCCCTCCTG
>JBIKOG010000286.1:0-8823 GCA_044358225.1 Bryobacteraceae bacterium
TCCATGGAACACATCCAACCCGTAGTCCAAACGGAGCGTATCGATTCCCTCGATACGCTCCGCGGCTTTTCCCTCCTTGGCATCCTCCTCCTCAACATCCTCTCCTTCGGGCTCCCCTTCGCCGCCTACATGAACCCCACCGTCGCCGGCGGCGCCGAAGGTCCCAACTTCACCATCTGGCTCACCGCCATGACCCTCTGGGACGGCAAGTTCCGATGCATCTTCTCCATGCTCTTCGGCGCCGGAGCGTATATCCTCCTCGACCGCGCCGAACGCCGCGGCGCCGGCATCGAAGCCGCCGACATCTACTACCGCCGCACTCTCTGGTTAATCCTCATCGGCCTCCTCCACGCCCATCTCATCTGGTACGGCGACATTCTCTACCCCTACGCCGTCTGCGGCCTCCTCCTCTTCCCCTTCCGGAAACTCTCCGCCAAAGCCCTCATCATCACCGGCGCCGCCATCATCCTCCTTCACTCCCTCCAAGGGCTAGGCGCAGGCTACGGCATCGCCGAACTGCGCGACAAAGCCGTCGCCGCCGCCAAAGCCCCCGCCCCCACCTCCGAACAGCAAAAGACGATCCAGGAATGGAAGCAACTCGCCGAGATGTTCGAACCCGCAAAAGCCGACGTGGAAAAGGAGATCCAGGCCCACCGCTCCGGCTGGCTCGACAACCTCGCCCACCGCTCCCCCCTCGCCGCCATGATGGAGTTCACCATGTTCTTCCAGTTCATGTTCCTCGACGTTCTCGCCATGCTCATCCTTGGCATGGGGCTGGCGAAGGCTCGCGTCTTCGACGCCTCCCGCTCCGTCAGCTTCTATGCCAAAATGGCCGTCGCCGGCCTCGCCATCGGTATCCCGTTCAACTTCTGGGCCGCCGGCCAATGGGCCGCCACCGGCTTCGACACTCCGGCCTACTTCACCTTCATCGGCGCCTCCGCCGATACCGGCCGCCTCGCCGTCGCCCTCGGCTACACCGGCCTCATCATGCTCGCCTGCAAAGCCGGTCTCAACTTCCTCACCCGCCCCCTCGCCGCCGTCGGCCGCATGGCCCTGTCGAACTATCTGCTCACCTCCATCCTCTGCACACTCTTCTTCAACGGCTACGGCGCCGGCTACTTCGCCAAACTCGAACGCCATCAGCTCTATTACGTCGTCCTCGCCATGTGGGCCATCAATCTCGCCCTCAGCCCCATCTGGCTCCGCCACTTCCTCTACGGCCCCGCCGAATGGGCCTGGCGGTCGCTTACCTATTGGCAAAAACAGCCCATGCGCCGCGCTGCTATCATGGAGACCTCCCTATGATTCGCACTTCTGCTATTACCCTCAAAGGCAACCCCAAGAACGTCATCGGCCCCGAGTTGAAGGCTGGCGACACCGCCCCCGATTTCGAAGTCGTCGACACCACCCTCAAAACCATCACCCTCGCCGACACCGGCACGGGCGTCCGCATCTTCAGCGTCGTCCCCTCGCTCGACACGCCCGTTTGCGACATGCAAACCAAGCGCTTCAACGAAGAAGCCGCCGCCCTCCCCAACGTCAAAATCTACACTCTCTCCATGGACCTCCCCTTCGCCATGAAGCGCTGGTGCGGCGCCATGGGCGTCGACAATCTCGTCATGCTCTCCGATCACCGCTCCGGCTCCTTCGGCACCGCCTACGGCACGCTGATTGAAGATCTCCGCATCCACTCCCGCGCCATCTTCGTCATCGATGGCAATAACGTCATCCGCCACGTCGAATACGTCGGCGAAGTCGGCAACCACCCCGATTACGACGCCGCCCTCTCCGCCGCCCGCTCGCTCTCCGCCTAACATCAGGAGGCTCGCATGAACTCCCGCCGGGACTTACTCCAAATCGGAGCCGCCTTGACCGTGGGCACGGTCGCTGCCCAGGAGCACCACGCGTCGGACAACGAAATCGCGGCCGCCAAAAAGGTGGCCCGCTTTTTCAAGCCCGCCGAAATGGATCTCCTCGCCAAAGTCGTGGACCGGATCATCCCCCGCTCGGACACCCCTGGCGCCGCCGATGCCAACGTTCATTACTTCATCGATTGGCAAGCCCATACCAACGCCAAGCGCGGCGCCCAGCTTCGTAAAGATCTCGCCTGGATCGCCAAACAAGGTTTCACCACCGGCGGCCAGGTAGCTCTACTTACTAAGTGGAGTAAGTCCACCGGCGAGCCAAATCGTATCTTCCAGCAGTTAAAAGAACTCACCATCGACGGCTATTACGGCACGAAGGAAGGGCTCCAAATGGAGCTGGGCTGGAACGCCAACACCTTCGTCCGCGAATTCAAAGGTTGCACCCACAAGGAGCACGCCTAGCCATGTACACCCAATCCGCCCCCGAAGTGCACGACGTCATCGTCATCGGCTCCGGCGCCGCCGGTGGCATGTCCGCCTGGAATCTCGCCGTCAACCACGGCGTCAAGGTGCTGATGCTCGACGCTGGCACCCGCTTCAAGAAGGAAGAGTTCTGGACCCACGTCAAGCCCTGGCAGTGGCGCGAACGCATTGAAAAAGGCCTCGCCCCGCCCAAAATCCAGCTCGACGTCAAAGAGCAGCCCTACATCTCCAAAGAGCCCAACCGCTTCGATCTCATCCGCGTCTGGGGCCGCGGCGGCAAGACCAACATCTGGGGCCGCGTCGCGCTCCGCTACTCCGATCTCGATTTCGAAGGCCCCGCCAAAGACGGCTGGGAGATCCCCTGGCCCATCCGCTATAAGGACCTCGCCGCCTACTACGACAAGGTCGACCAAACCATCGGCGTCTGCGGTGGCGACGACGATACCGACTCCCTCCCCGGCTCCCGTTTCCACCAACCGCCGCCCGCCCTCCGCTGCGGCGAACGCTTCATGAAACGCGCCGCCGAAGGCCTCGGCATAAAAGTCGTCAACCAGCGCAAAGCCGTCAACACCAAACCCACCAACGGCCACAACCCCTGCCACTACTGCGGCGCCTGCGGCCGCGGTTGCGACGTCAGCGCCTTCTTCAATTCGACGGACTACCTCCTCGACCCCGCCGAAAAAACCGGCCGCCTCAAAATCGTCGATAACGCCGTCGTCGCCCACATCATCCTCGGCGACAACGGCCTCGCCAAAGGCGTCCGCTACTTCGACCGCGTCACCAAAGCCGAACGCATCGTCTACGGCAAACGCATTATCCTCGGCGCCAGCTGCGTCGACTCAACGAGAATCCTCCTCAACTCCAAAATCGGCAACTCATCGGGAGTCATCGGCAACTACCTCTGCGAACAGGTGCGTTTCCACATGATGGGCTTCGTGCCCGAACTCATGGGAACCAAGGCGATGAACGACGATGGCCTCGGCGGCGAGCATATCTACTTACCCCGCTACAACGCCCGCGACGGTCGCAAGCGCGACTACCTCCGCGGCTTCGGCAGCCAGTTCTGGAACACCGGGTCCCAGGCCGGCGTCGGCAACTGGGCCAAGCAAATTGAAGGCTTCGGCTTGGACTTCAAGAAGGCCGTCAAGCGCCGCTATCCCGCCCTGGTCGCCATGCATCCCTACGGCGAAGTGCTCCCCTATAAGCACAACCGCGTAACGGTAGAAGGTACCCCCAAGGACCGCTACGGCATCCCCGTGTCGAAGATCGAATACAGTATCGGCGACAACGAGCGCAAGATGCTGAACGAGATGTACGACATGGCCGAAAGCGTCTTCAAAGGCATGAAGGCCGAAATGGTGCCCTTCACCCGAGGCACGATCGACCCCTTCGGCAGCGCCATCCACGAACACGGCACCTGCCGCATGGGCGACGATCCCAAGCGCAGCGCCCTCAACAAGTGGAACCAGATGCACGACGTGAAAAACGTGTTCGTTGTCGACGGCTCGTCGTTCACAACAGCGTCGGAAAAGAACCCGACCATCACCATCCTCGCCCTCGCCTGGCGCGCCACCGACTACCTGGCCGACCAGATGCGCACCGGCAGCATCTAGACCATTTCCCGATTTAACGTAGGTCCAGAGGCGCAGCTCCACCTTCGCAGCAGCACCCCTCTCCGGGGACATACGTGCCGGAGCCCGCACGAGCGGGCGTAGGCCGTGTGTCCCCCAAGCGCCAGGTTGGCCGCTCTAGCCGAGAACTTCTGTCACTTCAGCCGTACTCAAATTCAGATTCACGCCGCCAACCGGCGGAATCTCAATGCTGTGCGTCAGGCCGAACAGAACCCATTCCTCCAAGTTGGAGCGCAGTTCCACTTCGCATTCGGCCTTAGTAGGCGCGCTCGCCCACAGTCCCGGACAGGCTGGGATGCTGCCAAACCAGCCTTCGTTCTCTTCCATCTCCACGTACTCTGCTAACAGCATCGCAGCGGCAAAGTACTGGCTGAACAAGCCCACGGCACTCCCTCCCTCACTTCACCAACGGAGTGATCGTCAGCTTCCGGATCTCCACCGGCCCGTGATCCCCCTGCACGCTAAACGGCCCCGGCTGCGACTCGTCCCAGTCATGCGCCATCGCCGTCAGCCCCTCAATCACACCCTTATCAATCACCTTCTGCCCGTTAACAGTAATCGTCACAAAATGACCCACCAGCCGGATGTCATAAGTCTGCCATTCGCCCGGCGCCTTGCTCGCATTCACCGACGGTGTAATCCGGCTATACAACGCGCCAGTCCCATGCGACCCGGCCGGTTTGCCGAAATCGTCAATAATCTGCACCTCATACCGCCCGCGCAGCCCCAAACCGCCATTGGAATGCGCGCCAATCTTAAACTCGCAATGCAGCTCAAAGTTCCAGAACTTCTCCGCGGAAACCAGGTTATTCGCCCCCGCGACGTTCTTCATAATCCCGTCTTCCACTTTCCATCCCAGCGGCTTCCCCGGAACCATCGCCGACCAGTTATTCAAGTCTTTCCCGTTGAATAACTCCACCGGCTTCCCCTTCTTCCACGAGTTATCGTCCTTGTCCTTCAAAACAGGCGCCCGCTTCCCCACAAATACCGTCTTCTGCGCCTTACCCTCAATAAAATGCTCCCCCACCAACTCTTTCCCCACTAACTTGGCGGTATAAACCAACTTAGCCGGCTGCGCCCCGTTCCGGTCAAAGGAAAAGGAAAGCACCCCATCCTTCACCGCCAGGTTCTCGATGACATTCAGATCCCCGCCAAGCGCGCTGATAAAGGAGCCAGTCATCTTGCCCGACCCAGCCCCCTTCACCTCCAGCCACCAAGCCCGCCGGTTGGCGCTATTCTCGACCCGGATATCCCACCGGCCGTTAAAATCCTTATCCCCGGCCCAAGCCGCCACCGCCAACGAAAACGCAAAAAGGAGTCGCATACCAGCAGTGTACCCCCAATTCGGTGCCAATTCGGTGCCACTCACTGTTATCCCCCTAGTTCCCTCCCCATTCGCCGATAACCCCCGTGCAGTCAATCGATTGGGAGCATCTTCTCCGCCTCTAAAAAAGGGGGGCACTCCCGTGACCCCCACTTTTATCTCCCCCAATAGACATCCACTCCGCCACCCCCACCGATCGTGATATCGTATCGCCCATGCCATCCGCGCAAATCGCCCGCCGCCTGCGCCTCGCCGCCCAGGCGACCCCCATCTCCACCGGCCCCGACGCCATCAAAACGGGCCGCCTCTGGCGCACCCCGCGCTTCTCCGTCGTCAAAATCACCACCGCCAACGGCCTCTCCGGCTACGGCGAATGCGCCCCCATCGAACAGTCCGAATTCGACGCCGCCCTCGCCAAAATCCAAGGCCGCCCCGCCACCAGCTTCGAAGTCATCCGCACCATCATCACCGGCCCCGTCGACGCCGCCATCAACATGGCCCTCCTCGACATCACCGGCAAAATCGCCAAAGCCCCCATCTATCAGGTCCTCGGCGGCCCCACCCGCAACAAGGCCCGCGCCATGGCCCACCTCGCCACCCCCGACCCCGCCGCCATGAACGCCCTCCAAAAACAGGGCTACCGCGCCTTCCGCGTCCCCGTCACCAAGGACAACGCCGCCACCGTCCTCAAACAACTCCGCGCCGCCGCCGGCGATGGCGTCGATTTCGTCCTCGACGGGGCAGGGAACTGGACCCCCGGCGACGCCTCCCGCGTCGCCGCCTCCGTCGAACGCCTCCACCCCCTCTGGCTCGACGAACCCTGCCCCCTCGCGAACGTCAAAGCCATCGCCAAGATCACCGACGAAAACGTCACCCCATTAGGCTTCGGCCGCACCGCCCTCCGCCCCGCCGAATTCCAGGAACTCCTCCGCGAACAAGTCATCGACGTTCTCCGTCCCGACCTCGCCCGCATGAGCCTCTCCTCCATCCGCCGCGCCGCCGCCATCGCCGAGACGTACTACACCGCCGTCGCGCCCTATAACACCGGCGGCAAAATCGCCACCGCCGCCGGCCTCCACTTAGCCGCCAGCATCCCTAACTTCTACTTACTCGACATACCACCCGGCGCGGCGAAAATCACCGACGGCTTCGCCGCCCTGCCAACCGCCCCCGGCCTCGGCATCGAAATCAAAGAAGGAGAGTGGAGCTAATGGAACGCCGCATGTTCTTAGGCGCATTAGGCGCCTCCGCCAAAGCAGCCGACATCTGCGGCTGCGGCATCGCCCCGCAAGTCGCCGCCGCCACCGGCGCGGAGCCATTCGCGACTGTTGGCAGCAAAATCCGCATCACCAAGGTCAAGGTCTTCGGCGTCAGCCTCACCCCCGATTCCGACCGCCCCTACGTCTTCGTCAAACTCGAAACCAACCAGCCCGGCCTCTACGGCTGGGGCGAAGGCACCCTCGAAGGCAAAGCCGCCGCCGTCATGGCCTGCGTCGAAGACTTCAAGGACTTCCTAATCGGCGCAGACCCCATGCAGGTCGAACACCACTGGCAGTCCATGTACGTCCACAGTTTCTACCGCGCCGGCCCCGTCATCGGCTCAGCCATCAGCGGCATCGATCAAGCCCTCTGGGACATCCGCGGCAAAGCCCTCAACCTCCCCGTCTACAAGCTACTGGGTGGCCCCGTCGACCCCCGCGGCGTCCGCGGTTACTATCACATCCGCGCCCGCACCAAAGACGACCTCCCTCGTATTCGCGAAGAAGCCCGCCGCCAGGGCATCACCTGCTTCAAAGGCGGCATCCCCGGCTACTACGAGTGGATCGAAACCAACGCCAAAATCAACAAAGCCATCCAAGCCGTCGCCGACCTCCGCGAAGGCCTCGGCAGCGAAGTCGACATCGGCATCGACTTCCACGCCAAGACCTCCCCCGCCGTAGCCTCAATCCTCGTAAAAGAGCTCGAGCCCCTAAAACTCTTGTTCGTAGAAGAACCCTGCCCGCCCGAAAACGTAAAGGCGATGCAGCGAATCGCCAAGCGTTCCACCACGCCGATCGCCACCGGCGAGCGCCTCGTCGCCGCCTACGGCTGCCGCGAGCTCATCGAAATGGGCGTAGTCGACATCATCCAAACCGACATCAACCACGTCGGCGGCATCACGGCCCTGTGGAAAGCCGGCGCGCTAGCCGAAGCGAGCGGCATCGCCATGGCCCCCCACGCCTGCGAAGGCCCCATCGGCGGCCTGGCCACGATCCACGTCGACGCCGCCATGCCGAACTTCCTGGTCCAGGAAATCTGTAGCGGCATCGACATCGGCCCGAACGAAAAAGTCTGGCACGAATGGCTCGGCTTCCCGGCCATGCGCATGGTCAACGGCCGTTTCCCGCTGACGGAAAAACCCGGCCTCGGCTTCGACCTGACCGAAGAAGCGCTCAAGAAATACCCTTTCGGCGGAACCCGTCCCATGGCCCGAGTCTTCCACGAAGACGCCTCCGTCGCCGAATGGTAAAACAAACGCAAGAAACCCGTGTCAGTTACCCTATTTTTATCCGTAAAATTACTGTAAGACGCTATGCGCCCGCTTTCACGACGAGCGGGCGCCCCGGGCGCTTCCGCGTCAATGTGCGTCCAGACTGGATCTCCAATCGTTTTACGAATTCAGCCCCTCCGGCCACCCGCCCTACCCGTGTCGCATACCGCAGTTCTTCCACCAACTCTTTATCCTCCTCTACCCGCAATTTCTCGCCCCACTCCTTCTCTGTATACATCCGTGAAAACTCCTCCCAGTCGAGCAAACCTCGATCCGCCACCACCCCCGCATGCGCCCCTGCGCTCGACCACCGATACTCCGCCGCCTCCTTCACCAACCCCGCCCGAACCGGGTTCAAATCCACATACGCTAACGCTGTTCGGTAGTGCAAATCACTCAGTGTCGCCGAATAAAACCGCGCCTGCCACACATGCCCCAACCGCTCCAGTCGCTCGTTCATCAGCCGCGACGACGTTCCTGCCAACACCCGGATCATCTGCGACACCCCGTTTTCCCGCTCCGGAATCACCACCAAATGAACATGATTCGGCATCAGGCAATACCCCACCACCCGGTTCCCGTACTCCTTGGAATACATCCGCAACAACTCCAAATACAACTGGTACTCACCCTCCCCGCGAAACACAGGCGCGCGAAAATTCCCCCGCTGCGTCACATGCAGCGGCACCCCCGCCGGGGCAAACCGTTCAGCTCTGGGCATACTAATAAGTGCCCGCCAACCCGAAAACTTCTCACCCCCCGGCGCGAATCCGGTCGTAAATCGCCAGCATCTCCCCCGCCGCCCCCGGGTCGTTCCCGAACCGCAACCGATTATAAGCCCGTGTAAACGCCGCCACCTCGCCAGCTAGCTCCGACGCCGGTAACTTCTCGGCAAATTCCATCGGCGTAAACCATGCCGGCTTCCGTATCTGCCGCCCCTCCAGTGTTACTAATAACTGCTGATACAAAACCGTAGCGTCCGACGCTCCC
>JBIKOG010000016.1:0-67029 GCA_044358225.1 Bryobacteraceae bacterium
CAGATTATTGCGTTTGTATGCGGAGGTGGGTGTGGCCGGTGGGCGTTATTTCGATGCGGTCGGTGTAGGTGGGGGTCGCGATTTGGAAGATGCCGGGCTCAATTTCTACGAAGCTCGTGATTTGGGATTCGGATTGGAAGGGTTCGAGGAGTGTCACGAAGCGGGCCTGCTGCGCTTGGCGGCGGGCGAGGACGTAGGGTACGGGGACACGGAGGTCCGGGCCCAGACCTTGGCCGGTGATTACGGTCGTGCCTTCGGCGGCTAACATGTGCACCTTCAGGCTGCGGAAGGCGTCTTCGAAGCCGGCGGCTAGGTGGGTCTCTTCGCCGTAGACGAGGGTCAGGTCGTCGAAGTACCAACGGCCAGTGGGCGGGCCGCCGGCGGTTTGATCGATGGCGATGGTGATCTTGCTTACCTGGCCGTCGAAGACGCCGTTGTTGTTGCCGCCGAAGTGACTCCACTTTTCCGGGTCGCGGACTTCGACCTGGCGCCAGCCGGTCCAGTTGACCGCGCCGGTGTTGACCACGAAGGCCTCGTCGGTCGCGTCTAGGAGGCGGAGAGTTAGACGGTGGCCGGAGCCGTCGCCGTAGACCTGTACCCTCAGCGCGGATGGCGTGCCGACGGGGACATTCTGGAGGACCGGGGTGGTCATCAGGATGTAGCCGGGGCCGTTCCAAGAATAGCTGCCGCGGGCGCTGACGCGGCCTGTTGCGGCTTGTTCGGTCGTTACTTCAAAACGGCCGGAGACGGTGGCGGTGCTGTTCCAGGTGACGCCGTAGGGGACAGGGGTGGCAGGCGTTCCGTCGAAGGTGAGGGACCAGTTGGCGGCGGTTTCGGCGGCTTGATTGTTGGTTAGATGCTGGTAGCCGGCGGCTTTGCGGAAGTTGTTGAACGGCGAGAGGTCGAGGTTGGTTTTGGGGACGCCGGGGTTGTGATAGGCCCAGTCGAAGATGTGGTCTTGCCCGTCGGTGGCGGCGGCTTCGGCGATGTCGAGGGTGTATTCGTTGGTCGTTAGGAGAGTGCGTTTGAGGGTGGCCTGGGGGTAGGCGGGGCCGGCGGTGGCCGAGACGGCGGTGAAGCCATCGCCTTGCTGGAACCAGAGGAGCTGGCCGGTGGCGGCGCGTTGCTGGGATTCGTCGACGGAGAGGGTGTTGTGGGCGATCGTTGTTTGATCCCAGGTGGCGTGGGTGGGGGCGGTGTAGGACTGGGTGCCGGGATCGATGGCGAGGGGGCCGCCGAGGGCGTAGGAGACGAGGCCGAGCTTGTCGTAGTGGCCGTGGCCGCCGCCGTGGGGGCCGAACTTCATGATGACGGCGTGATCATTCGACGGGGCGCGGAGAACGGCGTAGCCGGCCTGTTCGAAGAGATGGCTTTCGAGCGGGGCGCGTTCGTTGGGGGGAAGCTGGGCGGCGCCGAAGAGGAGGCCGTTGCGCCCTCGGGAACGGCGGCCGAGGACGGTCATCAGCGCCTGGTCCTGGGTGCGGTTGTAGGCGTATTCGTAGAGGGCGTCCTGCGAGAAGAGATTTTGGGCGCCGGTGTCGTTGAACATGGGGAGAGAGCCGTCGGCGAAGATGAGGCGGCTGGGGGTCTTGAAGAGCGCGGTGAGGTTGGGCTCTTCGCGCCAGAGATCGATGCCGTTGCGGGTGGCCATTTCGGCGGTGCGGGTGAGGGCGTCGAGGGCGTAGAAGTGATAGCTCCAGGCGCCTTCGTACCAGAAGCCGTCGTCGAGAACCGATGTCCGCATTTGGGCGCGGAAGCTTTCGATGGCGGGGGACCAGAGGTTGGAGTCGTTCAGGGTAAAGCCGGCGGCGGCGAGAGCGGCGTTGTGCCAGCTTTGCCAGTTGGAGGCGCCGGCGTCGTAGGCGCGGATGGTGGCGGCGGAGGGGCGGAGGAGGTTGTCTTCGATGGCGGTGCGCTGATCGGGGGTGAGGGAGTCGCGGATGAGGTCGTAGGCCCAGGCGATATCGATGAGCCAGATGGCTTCGTCGAGGGTTTGAGCGTAGGCGCGGGCGGCGGGGCGGGTGATTTTGTTGGCGGTGTCGTGGAGGGGGTAGGACTTGTAGCGGGCGGCGTATTGGGTGAGGATCCAGGCGGCTTTTTCGGCGTGGGCGGGCTGGCTGGTTAGTTGCCAGGCGAGGCCGAGATCGCGGGCGGCGGCGGCGAGGTCGTTGTGGCGATCGGAGAGGATGACTTGATCGTAGGGCCAGCCGGTGTAGGTACGGCCATCGACGGGACAGCGGTGGGTGGAGGGGGGGCGGAATTCGAGGCGAACGCCCTGGGTGGGGCAGACGTAGTGGTGCCACCACTGGCCGCCTTCGGCGGGGATTTCGAGCTGGCGGAGGCCGAAGCGGGTGAGGTGGGACTGGGGCCAATTGTTGGCGGTTTGGAGAATGGAATTGCGGAGGCCGGCGGCCCAGGGTTGTTGCGCGGCGAGGTCGAGGATGCGGTCGCGGTCAGCGGGGGAGAAGAGGAGAGCGGGTTGGGCGCTGACCGCGACGGTGAAGAGAAGAATCGAAATGGCGCGCGACATCTGGGGCTACTGCCCATTAGATCAGAAGAAGAGCTTCAGACCGAACTGCATGAGCCGGGGCATTTGGGAGGTCTCCGTGACGGTGCCGAAGGCGGTGGAGGAAGGGGTGGTGTTGGGCGCGGAGAACTGAGCGTGGTTGAAGGCGTTCAGGAACTCGGCGCGGAACTGGAGGTAGATGCGTTCGGTGAAGTGGGTGTTCTTGATGACGGAGAGATCCCAGTTGTCGATGCCATCGCCGCGGATGCCGGAGAAGCGGCTGGGCATGTAGCGCAGGTTGGAGCCGAGCTGGCGGGCGGCGTTGCGTTCAAAGCCCGCGTCCGTATTGAACCAGCGGCCGATGGAGCGCTGGCCGCTGGCGAGCGGGATGGCCTTGAGATCACCGTTGAAAATGGCGTTGCCGAAGCCGAGGGGGGCGCCGCCCTGATACTGATAGATGCCCTGGACCTGCCAGCCGCCGAAGAGTTTATCGGCCGCTCGGTGCATGGAGCCGCCGATGAGTTTGCCGCGGCCGACGGGAAGTTCCCAGACGCCGCTGGTGACGAAGCGATGGGAGCGGTCCTGATCGCTGACGACATATTCGGGGTTGGGGTCGGTCTCGTTGAGATAACCGATGCCTTCCATGAACTTGGACCAGGTATAGGCGGCCATGAGCGTATAGCCGCGGGAGAAGCGGCGTTCGAGGCGGGTTTGGAGGGAGTGATAGTTGGAGTAGCCGTCGTTATTGGTGACGGAGACGCCGGTGAACTGCGGGAAGGGGCGGAGGAGCTGGCCGCGGCTGGTGTTGGTGGCGGCGAGACCGGTGCCGGGGAGCGCGGGATAGAAGGGGTTGGCGACGGCGCGGGAGAGCGCGTCGATGGCGGGCTGGTCCCGGGTAAGCGAGGTGCTCATGTACTGGCGGGGGATGGGGTTGATGGCGCGGGAGATGCGGAGGTCGCTGGAACTGGTGCCGACGTAGGCGAGTTCGAGGGCCATATCCTTCCACACTTCGCGCTGGAGGCTGAACTGCCAGCGGTGGGCGTAGGGGGTGCGGAGATTGGGATTGAAATAGCCAACCCCCTGGCCTGCGAAGGTGAGCAGGCCCTGGGCGGTGCCGGTGGGGCGATCGATGCCGCCGGGGTAGGGGTTGGCGGTGTTGGCGAGGAAGTTGACGCCGTTGTTGAGACTGGGGACGATCTGGGTGCGGCGGGAGAAGCCGGACTGATTGACGGTTTGGCGATCGAGGTCGTAGAAGCGGCCGAAGCCGCCGCGGAGGGCGGTGCGGCGATCGAGCTGGTAGGCGAAGCCGAAGCGGGGAGAGAAGTTGTTGCGATCGGAATTCCAGAGGCCGCGTTGTTCGCCGTTGACGCCGGCGAAGGTGAGGCCGCCGGGGACGCGGAAGTTGGCGGGATCGATGTCGGCGATGGGGGAACGGGCGTAGTTGGCGCGGGCGGCGGCTTCGAGGGGGCTGGCGACTTTGGCGTCGAAGCCGCGGACGGTGCGATTGAAGCGTTCGGTGGTGGGGAGGCCGAGTTCGTAGCGGAGGCCGAGGGTGAGGGTGAGTTTGGGGCTGAGTTTCCAATCGTCCTGGAGGTAGAAGCCGTGGACCATGGCCTGCTGGGCGTAGGTGTCGTTGAAGTCGACGAAGCCGCCGGTGGGGAGGCCGAACATGAACGAAGCGAGGGACTGACCGAGGGGCGCGGCGGGGGAGTTGTCGAGGGGTCCGCGGGTCCAATCGGCGGCGTAATCGAAGCGGCCGGAGTTGAGGCCGAGGTTAATGGAGTAGTCGCGGTAGAGGCGGGTTTCGTAGCCGTATTTGAGGGAGTGGTTGCGGATGATGTTGTTGACGTTGGCGGCGACGGAGTGGATGTCGCGGGAGGCCTTGGAGACGCCGGAGGGGCTTAAGGGGGCGAAGCCGCCGACGTTGATGTAGGGGAGAGAGACGGCGGTGGGGGAGATGGATTTCACTTGGCTGACGTAGGCGTCGGAGAAGCCGAGGGCCTTGATGTCGGTGCCCATGCTGCGGGGGTCCTGATTGTCGTAGTACTTGGTGTAGCTGTAGCGGGTGTTGAGGAGGAGATTGGGGCGGAAGATGTAGACGTGATCGAAGCCAGCGCCGAGATTGCGGCGGAAATAGAGTGTGCCGTAGGCGTCGTTGCCGTAGCGGTTTTCGGTGTCGGAACGGCGGCGATTGGCGTCGCCACGGATGAAGAAGCGGTTCTTTTCGCTGATATTGTGATCGACGCGGAAGACGTGACTCCAGAAGTCATCGATGTCGGGGACGAGGATGGTGTAGTTGTTGGAGCCGTCGCGGGTGCCGGGGAGGTTGGCGGCGGGCCAGTATTTCTGGACGGAGAGGGCGAGGGGGGCAATGCGGCTTTGGGGGATAACATTGCCGGGGAGAGGCTGGCGGGAGAAGCGGCCGTTGGCGGCGGCGGCGATGGTGGCGGGATCGTAGATTTGATACTGGGAGCCGGCGGAGAGGAGCTGGGAGAAGTCACCTCGGCGTTGGGCGTCGGTGGGGACGGTGTCGGTGACGGTCTGGCGGGGGAAGGTATCTTTGATGCCTTCGTAGCCGTACATCCAGAACGATTTATTACGGCCGTCGTAGAGTTTGGGGATATAGATGGGGCCGCTGGCGCTGCCGCCGAAGCGGTGCTGGCGGATGTTGGCGCGGGGCTGGCGGGAGAGGTTGTTGAAGAAGCTGTTGGCGTTGAGGACGGGGTTCTGGAAGAACTCGTAGAGCTGGCCGTGGAGCTGATTGGTACCGGCTTTGAGGCTGACGTTGACGACGGCGCCGGAGGCGAAGCCGTTGGCGGCGTCGAAGGTGGCGGTTTGGATCTTGAACTCTTCGACGACGCCGGCGGGAGGGATGTAGGCGACGTTGCCGCCGGCTCCGGTGGTATTGGGAGCGCCGTCGAGGGTGAATTCATTGGTGCCGGTGCGGTTGCCACTGATGGCGATGGCCGAGGGGGAGGCGTTATCGAAGGGGCGGGACCAGCCGCCGGTGGAGAGGTTCATGACGCCGGGGCTCAAGGAGGAGAGCATGATGGGGTTGCCGTCTTTGAGGGGGAGTTCCGAGACGCGGCGCTGGTCGACGACGGTGCCGAGGGAGGCGGAGGCGGCGTCGACGAGAGGGGCGTCGGCATTGACGGAGACGGTTTCAGTGGCGGCGCCGACGGTGAGGGAGATGTTGAGGGTGACGCGGTCGTTGACCTGGACGCCGATGCCTTCGCGGATCCAGTGTTTGAAGCCGGTGGCATCGACTTCGACGCGATAGGCGCCGGGGACGAGGAAGGGGATGAGGAAGTCGCCGGTGGAGTTAGTGGTGACGGAGGTGGAGACGTTGGTGGCGGTGTTGACGGCGCGCACGGCGGCGGCGACGACGACGGCGCCGGAGGGGTCGTTGACACGGCCCTGGATCTGACCACGGGAGTCCTGTGAGAAGGAGACGAGGGAAAGCGCGAGGGAGGCGACGAGGAGTTTCGCGATTTGCATTTGGGGGTTACGATATCACGAAGGAGGGGACTCAGGGACTGGGCGGGGGTGCGGGGATGCGGTAGATGTACAGGGAAGAGCCGACGATCTGAAGCGGCGGACGGCCGCGGAAGGCGGCGAAGTAGTCTTTGAAGCGAGGCGCAAACATGTGGCCGGGGAGGAGGTTCACGCTGATTACGTAATAGCCGGGCTCGGGCGAAAGTTGATCCGATTTGACGAGGTCCGGCCCCCACGGGGGCGCCATCATTTCGATCTCGCGGTCCGTGGACAGCCGGAAGGGATTGTCGTTTCCAAAGTAGTAGACCTTCAGCGTGGGGGGCTTAGCCGCATCCATCCAGCGGCGAAGGGCGGGGAGATCCTGGCCCCAATCCACGTTACTGTCGGCGAGATATTGCAGGGCGCCGGCGGTTCCGCCGGAGGAGGGGTTGAAGAAGCCGATCCCGTTCGGGAAGTTGGCGGCGGTAGTGAGTAACGAGACGCAGAGCGCGACGGCGAGAGGCCACTGGCGCCAGTAGAGAAACGCCGCGCCGCCCAGCAATGCGGCGAAGGGAAGGGCGGGGAGAATGAGGCGAATCCCCAATTGCATGGAGGTGAGAGAAGCGGCGGTGAGATAGAAGCAGGGCGGCAGGAGCAGGAACAGTGCGCGGCGGGCGCCCAGCGTGTGCACCTGCGAGAGACCCGCGATCAATAGAAACAGGAAGCCCTCGGGAGCTTTAACGAGAATCGCCGTCAGGAAATACCAGGGGCTGCCGGCGGGGACGTGCTGACCCAGGAGATAGATGGGGTTATTGGGCTCGGCATTCCAGAACAGAAGCGCGTCGAGGCCGTTCCAATAGAGGCGAGGAATCGGGTAGCCGATGAGCAGAGAGGTAAGCCTTTCGGGGAGGAGTTTGGCGAGGCTGGAGTGAGCCAGCGAGTGAGGGGTGAGCGGGGCGAGATCGGCGGCGCTGGCGGCATAACAACCGGCAAGCACCAGGGCGACGAACAGGGACAAATGCACGAGGGCGAGGCGGGTGCGAAGCGACAGGGGAATCAGCAGGAGGGCGACCGGCAGACAGACGACGAGCGAGAGTTTCGCGGACACGGCCAGCCAGGCGGCGAAGGCCAGCCAGGCGAGGGAGGCGAGCACGGGGCGGTGGGCGTAGCGCCAGGCAGCGAGGGCGAAGAGGGCGGCGGCGACGAGCGCCGGCACTCTTCCCAGATTGGCGTTCGCCCAAAGAAAAATGGACAGGGTGGTGAGGAGGGGGAAGATCAACATCGGCAGACGCGCGCGGGCGAAGACTGGCCCGATCCACGCCGGTTGATCGCGGTGCATGATTTCGTTGGCGAAATCCCACTCCCATTTCTCCGGAGTAGCGGTTGCGACGTCCAAGCCGATGGCGGCGGGCGCGGGAAAGGCTCCGGCAACGATTTTCAGCAGCGGGGGCATGTCGCGGGGCAGGAGGACATCGCGGCCGTGCCAAAAGAGGATCGAGGACACCAAGTGCGCCGGTTCGTCGACGGTGATGCCTGTGCGAAAGGCCTGGAAGCCAAGGAGGCCGGCCTGGAGCAGGAGGATCGCGGCGAGGGGACGGCTACCGGCAGTTATTTCCCGACTCCCAGCACCAGCCGAACGTAGAGGCGAATGAGTTGGGCCAACGTCGACAGGAGGGATTTGATGCGGAAGAATTGGGAACGGCCGTGGATACGCGGGTAGTGGGAGACGGGCACTTCGACGACGCGCATCATCCCGCTGGATTCGAGTTTCTTGACGAGTTCGACGCAGATGGTACCGCTGGAGGAGATGAGATTCGCGCGCTGGAGGAGGCTGCGGCGAATGAGGCGGAAGTCGCAATCGATGTCGCGCAGTTTGACGCCGAAGAGGGCGCGGGCGAACTGGTTATACACGGCGCCGATGACGATGCGGTGCCAGGGATCCTGGCGGGCGGTCTTGTAGCCATTGACAAGGCCAACATCGGGCCAGACGGCGTCAAGGAGCAGGGGGAGTTCGGCGACATCGTACTGGCCATCGCCATCGGTGTAGAAAACAAACTCCTTGGAGGCAGCCGCGAAGCCGGAGCGGAGGGCGCCGCCGTAGCCACGATTGATCTCGTGAGTAACGACGCGAAGACGATCCCCATGGATGAGAACGAGCTGCGAGAGAACTTCCGCCGTGTTGTCGGCGCTGCCATCGTTGACGACGATCACTTCAAAATCCCTGGCATGCTGCCGGAGCACCTCGAACGTCCGATTGATCAGGCCGGGCAAAACCGGCGCATCGTTATACGCCGGGAAAAAGACGCTGATTCCATACGGAAAGTCGTGGTTGGAGACACGAACACTCGTGTTCGACGCGGTAGCAGTTTCGGGCATGGCAGTTAAGAATCCTTGACTGTAAACAATGCCGCCGAAAGTGTCGATACAGTAATTTCTGTATACGGCTACGTAACGAGACCACGGCGGACGGCGCTGAGAACGAGTTCAGCGGCGCTGTGGAGTCCGAGCTTTTCCATGATGCGGGAGCGGTGCGTCTCCACGGTGTGGAGGCTGAGATTGAGCAGGCCGGCGATCTCTTTGTTGCTATTGCCCTCGGCCAAAAGCTGATAGATGTGGCGTTCGCGATCGGTGAGCGCTTCATAGCGATCGTCGGCGGGACTGGCGCCGGAGTAGACGGTGGCGGCGCGGCGCTGCACGAGTTTCTGGACTTCGGGACTGAAGAACTGCGCTCCCTGGCGCACGGCGGCGATGGCTTCGATCAACTCCTCTTCGACGCAATCCTTGAGGAGATAGCCGGAGGCGCCTTCGCGGACGGCGCGCAAAACGTAGCGTTCATCGGCATGCATGCTGAGCATGAGAATGGCGAGCGAGGGATAGAGCCGGCGCAACTGGGAGAGAGCCTCCAGCCCGTTCAAGCCCTTCATGCCGACGTCGAGGAGAGCGAGATCGGGCCGGTGGATCCGGGCGAGCTCAATGGCTTCGTCTCCGGAGCCGGCTTCGGCGACGACAGCGAGATCAGACTGCGCTTCGAGGATACGGCGGAGGCCTTGGCGGACCAGGGTGTGATCATCGGCGAGGAGGACGCGGCAGGGCATTCAGGCGACTCCCTGGAAGGCGGAGATGCGAGGGGTGGGGGTGCCGGCAACGGGAAGGATCAGGGAGACGCGGGTTCCCTTTCCCGGGCTCGAATCAACGAGGAGGACGCCTCCGAGCGTGGCGGCCCGCTCCTTCATTCCGAGGATACCGGTACCGTGGGCAGGCAGGCCGCGGTGATCCAACGTGAAACCGACGCCGTCGTCGACGATTTCCAGCGAGACACGCTCGGCGGAGAGGCGCAGGTTGACGACGACATTGGCGGCCTGGGAGTATTTTTCGCAGTTATTCAGAGTCTCCTGGGCGATGCGAAAGACGCAGGTTTTCAGGGCATCGGCGAGAGTTTCGCCCACATCGGCGCCATTGAAGAGGGACTGAATGCCGCTCCGTTTCGAGAACTGTTCGAGCTGCCATTGGACGGCGGGCCCGAGGCCGAGATCGTCGAGCAGAGACGGGCGTAGCATCAGGGAGATGTTCCGGACCATCTGGACCGTTTTTTCGGCGAGTTGACGGGCGCGGGTGAGACGTTCTCGAGAGGCGGGTTCGGTGACCAGGGGAAGGGCCTGGGAAATCTCCATCCGCAGAGCGGTGAGCGTCTGGCCCACTTCGTCATGCAGCTCCTGGGAGAGCGTGCGGCGTTCCTGTTCCTGGATCTCCAACAAGCGGGCCGAGAGCAGCTCCAGCTCCATTTTGGCGAGTGAAATCGACTCGAAGTGGCGTTGCCGTTCCTGCTGCAAGCGCAGAGCGTAGCGAAGGGTAACGAAAGCCACCAGGACACCGAGGCATAGCGCGGCGGCGACGAGGAAGAGCAGGCGGCGCGCGGCGATCTGGCGATCCTCATCGTAGCGGTTTCGCGCGGTTACCAACTCCTGCCGGAAGTGGGAGCGGAGATCTTCGAAAGAGGCGAGCAGAGCGAGGCGCCGGGGAATCAGAGTTTCCTCAATGAAGATGGCCGGAGGGGGGATGCCGGCGGAAGCGGGAGATTCCAGTTGGCGCAACTCCTCGATGAACTCTTCAAAACCGGCCTGGATTTCCAGTTCCGCCAGTTTGGCGGGAGCAGCGGCGCGGAGGGTGGCGAGCGCTTCGCCGCCAGAGGCCTGGAGATCGAGAAGTTGGGCCGAAAACCGAACGCGGCCGGCCGGGGTGCGATTCAGGAAGTAGTCCCTCGCATAGATGCCACCGAGCCAAATTGTCCGGCGAATGGCGGTGACGGTGTCGTCGTGCTTGATGAAGAGATTGTAGGCTTCGGCCTGCTGTTCACCACTGGCGCGTTGGAGCCGAGCGGCCTGGATGGCGGAAAAGCCGAGAAGCGTGAGAATCGCGGCAAAGCCACAGCCGAGGACCTGTGTACTGGTGAGTTTGCTCATGTCTCCTCGAAGACCACTACGCACAGGGTACACTGATCCTAAGCCGCCAGCATACAGAATCTACTGTATTGTCTGGACTCTTGGACTGCGGTCCACTGAGAAACACGTGACCGGGGACATTCAAATACAGGCCGCTCCGCCAACCGCGGAGCAGGTGGGGGAGTTTTATCTCTCCACAGCAATCCGGATGGCGCTTGCAGGGTGCCTGCTGGCGCTGGCGGTGGTGCCGTACCTGCCTGTATTTGTGCAGCCCTTCGTTTCTGACGACTACATTCAACTGGACCTGGGACGGCGCTACGGGCCGGTGAGCGCATGGGGCGACCTGGCGGCAGACGCTTTGTACCGCTGCCGGGCGACATCGATTGTGATGACGCATTGGACGGAACGAGCCTTCGGGATCGCGCCGCTGCCGTTCTATGCAACGAGCGTGTTGCTGCATGTGGTGAACACCTTTCTGGTGCTCCTGGCCGGATGGAAGCTGGGACTGGGGGGAGTGCGCTCGTATCTGGCGAGCGGATTCTTCGCCGTGTTGGCGGTTCATCAGGAAGCGGTGATGTGGTACGCAGCACTCCCGGAACTGCTGCTGTTCTTCTTTTGTGCTCTGTTTCTATTGAGCTGGAACAGCTACCTGCGCCGGGGCGGCCCAGGGCAGTACTGGCTGGCGCTGTTGTGGTTCGCGCTCGCATTGCTATCGAAAGAAGCGGGTGTGGTGTTGGTCCCGATCGCGGCGGCGATGCTCTACCAACGGGGGAAGAGCGTGTGGCATGCCTTGCCGATGGCGTTGGCGGCGGTCGTCTATACGCTGGCGATCTTCGCGGCGAAGTCCGATCACCTGCATCTAAACGACGGGACCTTTTCTCTCGCCGCACCATTTCTGGCGGTGTGGGCAAGGAGCGTGTGGCGGATGTTCGGTGTGTGGGGGCTGTTGGGCGTGGTGGCCGTGGCTGTGTGGCACCGGCGGGTAATGTACAAGCTGGCACCGGCGGCGGTTTGGAGCGCATGCGCGCTGCTCCCGTTTTCCTTCCTGCTATACATGCCGGTGGTACCAAGCCGCCACACCTATCTGGCCAGCGCGGGCGTGGGCTTTTTCGTTGCCGCTGGATTGTTGGCCGTACGCCGGCAGTACCGTTCGCAGCGATGGTTGTTGGCCGCACTGGTGGTGGGGATCGTGGTGCAGAACACCGGCTACCTATGGACGAAGAAGCGGCAGCAGTTTCTGGCCCGGGCGGAGGTGACCGAAGGGCTGTTGCGAATTGCCAGGGAGACGACGGGGCCGATCTACGTGCAATGCCTGCCGTATGCGAAAGATGTCGCGAATAAGGCGATCGAGATTGTCCTGTCGCAACCGGCGACGCGACTGGTGTGGAGCGATCCGCCGCCCGGATCGACGACGTATTGCGCGAAGCACCCTTAGAAGTTCAGCGCCAGGGCAGCGCGGCTGGCTCGGCGAAGACGGTTTCTTTCAGCCTCTTCAGCGCGTCTTTTCTAACGAGACCAGCGTAATACCAGATGACGATCCCCTTCAGGTTTTGCGCGCGGGTGTGCTCGATTTGCGCGATTAGAACTTCGGGAGTGGTGTTGGTGATATCGAGGCCGGGAACGACGCGGCGGGGGTCGGCGGCGACGGCGCGGAGTTGGGTGGCGAGGTCGCGCTGGTAGGCGGCAAGATCGGCGCGGTAGACCTGGGGCACGACGAAATCGAGCGAGCCTTCGCGCATCCAGGAGGGCCAATCCTGGGCAAAGTTGGTGAGGGAGTTGGGATAGACGGTGGGGGCGTTGGAGACGAGAGTGCGCCAGTCGACGTGTTTGAGGCGGCGGTAGAGGGCGTTGGAGAATTCGTTCAGTTTGCGGGCGCGCCAGGCGGTCCAGGCGGAGTCCGATGGATTGGAAGGCGGGGCTTTGCCGTCATGCTCGCGGCGGTAGAGTTCGACGGTGTATTCGTCGTAGCCGCAGTTGGCCTGGGGGTAGCGGGCGCGGTCGAACTGGAGGCCGGGCACGTTGTATTTTTCTACCACTTCGGCCATGAGTTCGAGGAGGAACTGGTGGACGGCGGGGTGGGTGTGAATCATGTAGTAGAAGTACTGGCCGGGCGCGCCGGCGATGGGAAAGCGGTCGTCCCCGGAGGCGGTGCGGGCGAGCCATTCGGGACGGGCGTCGAAGATGGGGCCGCGGCCGTTGGCACCGGGGAAATAGTTGCTGTAGCCGCCGATGAAACCGTACTCGGCCCAGGGAAAGACGGCGATGCCGGCGTCGCGGCCTTCCTCGATTAACTCGTTCAGGACGTCGCGGTCTTTGTAGGTGGGATCGATGCGGATGCCGGTTTCGCGTTCGAAGACGTCGCTCTGCCAGATGGGGTAGCCCCGGGACCAGACGTTGACGAAGGCGGCGTTAAAATTGGCCGCGGCGAGGTTCTGCATCATGTCCCGGATGGAGTCGCGGGATTCGAGAGAGGAGCGGTCGACCCAGACGCCGCGCAGTTCGGCGGCGGGGAGGGCGAGGGCGGCGAGGAGCAGGAGGCGGATCATTTTGCGGGGCGGGGGCCGATCTCTTTGAACGGGATGGGCGTGTGGGGCGCGGATTCGGGAATGACATAGGAACCGGTTGCGGGGTCGAAACCGGTGATGTCGGTAAGGGTTGTGTTCTCCGCTACTGCGGTGACGTAGGGGCGCGCGGGCTGGCGGATGGAGATGCCGTCTCCATAGATAAGATTGCGGCGGATGTAGTTCCCCTCGGGCGGGACGCCATCGTTTTTCGCGAGGTAGGGTAGGATGTCGCGGAGGTCCGGGTAGCGTGTCAGGAACGGCCCCGGGGCGAGCACCTTGGGCTTCATCGTGTCGTAGACCATGTTGTGCCACACGGGCTTGGGATCGATGCAGCGGGCATCGACGTGGACGGCCGGACTGGCGGAGATGAAGACATTGTTCTGGATGATGTTGTCACGGCCGCCGCCGATGTAGGCGCCATACTTCACCTTGTAGAAGATGTTGCCGAAGACGTTGATGCCGCTGGCGCAATCGTCCAGATACACGGCCATGGAGCCGAGGCCGACGCCGCCGAGTTCGTGGATGTAATTGAAGCGAATGAAGGTGCCGCGTTCCGTGTAGTCGCGGCCGATGTAGATGGCGCCGACATCGCCGGTTTCGAGGGCAAGGTGGTGGATGTTGTTGTACTGGATGAGATGGTTGTTGCCGGTGATGATGATGCCGGCATGGGGGGCGTCGTGAATGTGGTTGTGGGCGATGTGGTTGCCGACGCCGTTGATCTTGACGGCGGGGTTGTAGGTGCGGACCCACTGACCCATGTGGTGGATGTCACAGTCCGCGACGCGGTGGTTGGCGGAGGCGAGAGTGGTGCGGTCGCCGCCGGTGATTTCGACGGCGCTATCGCCGAGGTAGGAGAGTTCGGAGTGGAGAACGCTGTGCTCCTTGCCGCCGTTGACGATGACGGCGGAGTTGCCGACGTTGCGGATCTTCGTGTTGGTGATGGTGACGGCGCTGCCGCCCTCCACTTCAATGGCGGTGCCGCGCGTGGCTTCGATAGTGAAGCCATCGAGCGTGAGGCGGTTGGCGTTGCGGATGCGGAAGATGGGGGTGTCGAGCTGGGAGAGGAAGATTTCCGCGCTGGCTGGGTCCGACGGGGGCCAGAAGTAGACGCGATTGGCTTTCGCGTCGAGATAGTATTCGCCGGGCTTGTCCAGTTCTTCGAGAACGTTCAGAAAATAATAGCGCTGGCCTTTGCGAAAGCCATAGAGGCCGTGGGGTTCGGCGGTGGTTAACTCGCGAGTCTTCGGGTCAAGTTTGACGACGCGTTCGTAGCTATCGGCCCAGTCCCAGGACCAGTAGCCGTGGACCCAAATGTTGGCGTCGGGAGCCCAGGAGGCGGGGCGGTCCCCTTCGAAGCGGAAGCCGAAGGGGAGGCGGCCGAGGGGCTTGCCGTGGCCATCGTCGGGGGCTTCGGGATCGAGTGATTCGGCAATGCGGGCGAAGTCATCATTGGGCCAGCGGGCGACGGTCATGCGCGCGCCTTGGAAGAAAAGTTCCGAATGGGCAGGCAGGTGGGCACGGCCGAAGCCGCGGGCCTGGAAGGCGCCGAGGTTCGCGACATCGTGCACCAACACTTTGGAGCGCGCTTCAGGAGAGAGGCGTTTCAACACTTCCGTGTCCTGCACGGGGCGCCACTGCGAGAGACGGACGCCGCCAATCCAGCGCACGCCGGGGGCGGCGCGGTAGACGGTTCCGGCGGGTTCGCGAGCGTCGAGTTCGACGGTGTGATCGACCAGATAATCGCCGGGTTGGAGCGTGATGGTCCCGGCCTTGCGGGACTGGCGAACCTGATCGCGAGCCTGCTCAAACGCCTTCACTCCACCCGAGGGCGAAACGGTGATGGCGGCGGACAAAAGAAGTACAGACAGCATGGATATAGCCATGATACGATTTGGCCGCATGCTTCTTACGCGCCGCGATCTCTTGAAGACACTTCCGCTGTTCCCTGCCCTGGCCCGTGCCGCGGCGCCGATTCAGGGGAAGGTGAAAATCACCGCCATCAAAGCGATGGCGCTGCAGAATATTGCGGGGAATTGCCTGATCCGGATTGACACGGACGCGGGGATTTCCGGGTACGGCGAGGCGGGCGCGACGGGGCCGATGGCGCGGGCGCGGATTGCGACGATGGAGGCGAAGTTGATCGGGAAGGACCCGCTATCGATCGAGGTCCATTTCCATGAGCTGACGACGCTGATGCATACGTATATGGCGCATATTCCGACGATCAGCGGGATCGACATGGCGCTGTGGGACCTGGCCGGGAAGCTCTTGGGCAAGCCGGTGAATGTGCTGTTGGGCGGGCCGTTCCGGGAGGCGATTCCGATGTATTCGCACGGGATCGGGTTGAACATGTTGGACAAGGGTTCGTGCAAGGAGTGGGCGGCGCGGATCAAGTCGGCGACGGAGGGGTTCAACACGTTCAAGATCGGGATCGATTCGACGCTGGGGGTGCCGTCGGCGCGATATGCGACAACGCTGACGAGCCAGCAACTGCGCAACGTGGCGCGGGCGTATATGAACGTGCGGGAGGCCGTTGGCGACGATATCGACATTGCGGTGCACTGCCACAATGAGCCGGACACGCCGAGCGCGATTGCGATTGCCAAGGCCGTGGAGCCGATGAATCCGCTGTTCCTGGAAGACCCGATCAACGTGCCGCATCACGAGGGGTGGATGGCGTTGAAGCGCGCCACGCGGATCCCGATTCTGACGGGCGAGAAGCTGGAGATGGTGCGCGGGTTCAAGCCGTTTATCGACGCGCAGTCGTGCGACATCATTCACCCGGATCTGGCGTTTTGCGGCGGATTTACGGGGGCGCGGAAGATTGCCGATTACGCGTACCAGACGCGGACGCCGGTGGCGCTGCATAACGTGGGGTCGATTGTGCTGACGTATGCGAGCGCGCATTTCGGCAGCGCGATTCACAACTTCTATCGGAGCGAGAGCGCGCTGGGGCGCGCGACGCGGCACGTGGAGAAGATGGTGAAGGGCAATCCGCCGATTGTGAAGAACAGCCAGTTGACGGTGCCGACGGCGCCCGGGTTGGGGCTGGATTTCGACTTCGATTATTTGAAGAGCCAGCTGGTGCCGGGCGAACCGTGGTGGGGGTAGGCGCTACTGGACGGGTAGGACGGCTTTGCGGAAAGGCTCGTCGTCAGGCAGCCAGATGGCGTGGCGGCGGAGTTGTTGAATTTCGAGCGTCACGTCGCCGGTGGTGAAGGCCAGGGCGTGGCCGCCGGACTTGTGGTCGTCGGAGACGAAGTGGAAGTGGTGGCCGACCTGATTGATGCCGGCGACGAAGGATGGGCTGCGGATGCCGACGGCGGTGCCGGCGATGTTGGCGTAGTTGAAGACGCTTTGGCCGGGGATGAGGTCGGCTAGCGGCGGGTAGGGCAGGACCTGCTTCGCGATGGCGCGGGTGGTGAGATCGCGGAACGTGCCGTGGACCTTGATGGCGTAGAAGTGGTTTTTGGTAGGGATGAGGGAATCGATCAGCTCGCCGAGTTGGGCCTGAGTCACGTTACGGGCGGAGAACTGGACGTCGGCTTTGAACTTGACAAGGGCGGCGAAGGGGATTCTGTCTTTGTCGGTGGCTTCGGTGAGCTGGCCGTTCGCGCGCATCTGGTAGAAGCGGCCGTCGAGGGCGATCAGTTCGCCATCGAGCCCTTCGTAGGTGCCGACGCCGAAATCGCCTTGCTGCTTGAGTTCGCCGACGGTGTAGGAGGCGGCGTAGAGGCCGCGGAGCAGGGCGTCGAGCGTGGAGACCTGGAGGAGTTGGGGCGGCTGTTGGGCCTCCGGTGCGGGCTGCCGGGAGCGGGCGGCGCGCCAGAGGGATTCGGGGGTTTGGGCGGCTAGGGTGAGAGTGAAGAAGAAGAAGATTGTGCGCATGTGAGGTCCTGGGAACGCGAAAATGGCGCCGGTTGCGCGGCGCCCTTTTCGGTTGGTTTTGTTGATGGTCTAGCGGGCCGCGAGCTGGCCGAGCACGAAGGGAAGAATGCCGCCGTGGCGGTAGTATTCCACTTCCATCGGGGTGTCGATGCGGACCTTGGCGTTGAAGGTTTTCACGGAACCGTCGGCCGCGGTGGCGGTGACGGTGGCGATCTTGTTGCCGAAGATGGCTTCCTTCACGCCGGTGACGGAGATCTCTTCGAGACCGGTGAGACCGAGGGATTCCTTGTTCGCACCGTCGACGAATTCGAGCGGCAGAACACCCATGCCGACCAGGTTCGAGCGGTGGATACGTTCGAAGCTTTCGGCGATGGCGGCGCGGACGCCCAGGAGCGCGACGCCCTTGGCGGCCCAATCGCGGGAGGAGCCGGAGCCGTATTCTTTACCGGCGATGATCATGAGCGGCGTGCCGGCGGCCTGGTACTTCATGGACGCGTCGTAGATCCACATCTTCTCGCCCGAGGGAACGTGGACGGTCCAGGTGCCTTCGGTGCCCGGGACCATGGCGTTCTTCAAGCGGATGTTGGCGAGCGTGCCACGCACCATGACTTCGTGGTTGCCGCGGCGGGCGCCGTAGCTGTTGAAGTCCTTGGCGGCAACGCCCAAATCCATCAGGTACTTGCCGGCGGGCGAGTCCTTGGCGATGTTGCCGGCCGGGGAGATGTGATCGGTGGTGACCGAGTCGCCCAGGGTGGCCAGCACGCGGAGGCCGGTGATGTCGGTGATGGACGTTTCCGGATCGACGGGTTTGTCGAAGTACGGCGGCTTCTTGATGTAGGTGGAGGCGTCGTCCCAGTTGTACTGGTCGGACTTCGGCGCGGTGATGCCGGCCCAGTGGGCGTCACCGGCGAAGACGTCGGCATACTGGCGGGCGAACTGGTCGCGGCGCACGCTCTGCTTCAGGGTTTCGGTGATTTCGGCGTTGGTCGGCCAGATGTCGCGGAGGTAGACGTCGTTGCCGTCGGTACCTTTGCCGAGCGAATCGTTCTGGAGATCCATGTCGACGCGGCCGGCGAGGGCGTAGGCGACGACGAGCGGCGGCGAGGCGAGGTAGTTGGCGCGGACCTGCGGATTGACGCGGCCCTCGAAGTTGCGGTTGCCGCTGAGAACGGCGGCGACGGTGAGCTTTTCATCGGCGACGGCTTTCGAGACATCGTCCGGCAACGGGCCGGAGTTGCCGATGCAAGTGGTGCAGCCGTAGCCAACCAAGTTGAACTTCAACTGTTCGAGGTAGGGCAGGAGCTTGGCGTCGGTGAGGTAATCGATGACGACCTTCGAACCGGGGGCCAGCGAGGTCTTTACCCAGGGCTTGGTGGAGAGGCCCTTTTCGACAGCCTTTTTGGCCAGGAGGCCGGCGGCGACGAGCACCGACGGGTTCGACGTATTGGTGCAGCTGGTGATGGCGGCGATGACGACCGCGCCATCCTTCACCGCGCCGGCGCCTTTGATTTCACCGGTGAGCGTGGAGAGGAAGTTGTCCTTCACGTCGGGCAGGTTGATGCGATCCTGCGGGCGCTTGGGGCCGGCGAGCGAGGGGACGACGGTGGAGAGATCGAGTTCCAGCGTGTCGTTGTAGACCGGGTCCGGCGCGCCGGCGACGAGGAAGAGCCCCTGTTCGCGGGCGTAGGCTTCGACGAGCGCGATCTGCTCTTCGCTGCGGTTGGAGAGGTGCAGGTAGGCCAGCGACTGTTCATCGATGGGGAAGAAGCCAATGGTGGCGCCGTATTCGGGGGCCATGTTGGCGATCGTCGCGCGATCGGCCAATGGCAGCGCGGCGACGCCATCGCCGAAGAATTCGACGAACTTGCCGACGACGCCCTTCTTGCGGAGCATCTGCGTGACGGTGAGAACAAGATCGGTGGCGGTGACGCCTTCCTTCAGCTTGCCGTGCAGCTTAAAGCCGACGACCTGCGGCAGCAGCATGGTGATGGGCTGGCCGAGCATGCAGGCTTCGGCTTCAATACCGCCCACGCCCCAGCCGACGACGCCGATGCCGTTGATCATGGTGGTGTGGGAGTCGGTGCCGACGAGCGAATCGGGGTAGGCGATGGTCTCTTCGCCTTCGGTCTTCGTGAAGACAACCGGGGCGAGGTATTCGAGGTTGACCTGGTGGACGATGCCGGTTTCCGGCGGGACGGCGCGGAAGTTCTGGAGGGCGGTTTGGCCCCACTTCAGGAACTGGTAGCGTTCGCGGTTGCGGTCGTATTCGAGGATGGTGTTGAGGTTGAACGAATCGGCGCCGCCGAAGTGATCGACCTGCACGGAGTGGTCGATGACGAGGTCGACGGGGATGAGCGGGTTGGCCTTCTTGGGGTCGGCGCCCTTGGCGGCGAGGGCGTCGCGCATGGCTGCCAAGTCGACGACGCACGGCACGCCGGTGAAGTCCTGCAGCAGCACGCGGGCAGGCATCATGTTGACGTCCTGCGCGGCGCCGGCGGTGTCCCATTTGCCAACGTATTCGGCGTCGGCGGCTTTGAAGGAGACGCCGTCTTCGTTGCGGACGATGTTTTCAAGAAGGACGCGGATGGAATAAGGCAGGCGCGAAAGCTTCGTGATGCCTTTCTCTTCGAGCGCCCGGAGGCTGTAAATCGTGTAGTTTTTGCCGCCGACGGTGAGCGTCTTCGCGGCGCCGAATGTATTCTTGCTTGCCATGAATCCTCTGGATTTTACATGAACGCCGGGACAGTGATGCCCAGGATACCTAGCGTTCGTTCGAGTTGCGCGCGGAACTGCGCGGTGAGCCAAAGCAGGAAGGCGCGCTTGTCGGCGTCGGTTTCCTGGATGACGGGGTAGTCGTGATAGAAGTTGGCGAACTGCTGAGCCAACTGGAAAGCGTAGCGGGCCATGTGGGCGGGCTCTCCGGCGGTGAGGGCGCTGGTCAGCGCCTGATCGGTGCGGGAGACGGCGAGCACGTACTGCCAGAGCCCCTCTTCTACGAGGAGGCGCTCGCAGACGGCCGGCGTAAGTACCGCGGCGAAGTCCGGCAGGTCACCGGCCTTCTGCAGAATTTTGCCGGCGCGGACGGCGCCGTATTGGACGTAGGGGCCGGTTTCGCCGGTGAAGCTCAGGGCTTCCTGGAAATCGAAAGCGATGACGGTATTGCGCGTGAACTTCAGCATGAAGTAGCGCAGGGCGCCGATGGCGAGGGCGCTGGCGACGGCGAACTGTTCGTCGCCGGACTTGTCCTCGTTGCGGCTGGCGACTTCGGCGAGGGCCGAATCGATCAGCTTGTCGATGAGGTCATCGGCCTTCACGCCGAGGCCTTTGCGGCCGCTGACTTCGACGTAGGGGCGGGCCTGATCTTCGGCGCTGAGTTCGATGCCCATTTCGACGCAAGCGCGCGGCGACATGGCCACCATTTCGTAGCTGAAGTGGATGGAGTTGGCGGCCTGTTCGTTGTAGTTCAGGGCTTTCAGGCCGGCGACGACGACGTCTTGCAGGTAGCTCTGGCGCGAGTCGATGACGTTATAAACTTTGCGGCCGCCGCCGAAGGCAACCGGCGCGGCGCCATCGGGGGACGCTGTCGAAACGAACACCGGGTGGCCGTCGGAGTAGGTGCGGAAGGGCTGATAGTAGAAGTCCTTGCCCAGCAGGCCGAACTTCCACATCTGGTAGGCGATGTCCTTGCCGACGTAGGTGACGGTGCCGTTAGAGCGGACGATGACTTTGGAATCTTCGTCCTCGCGATTCTCGTCGAAGGCCGAGCCGGGCATGACCCAGCAGCCCGAGTTTTTGCCTTCGGTTTCGAGATAGATCGCCTTGCGTTCCTTCAACTGTTCGAAGGCTGAGGCCCAGAACTTCAGGTGCAGAATTTCGCTTTCGCGCGGGAGGACGTCGTACTGAATGCCGAGGCGCCACATGGTGTTCATGTGGCATTCGACGATGGCGTCGGCGACGAGGCGGCCGAGTTCGGCCAGTTCGCCTTCGCCCGATTCAATGGCGTGGAGCGTGTCGCGGCGCCATTGGAGCGAGTCGGGATTGTCCTTGTAATACTGCGAGATTTTCGCGTAGAGGTCCCAGCAGGTGAAGTCGAACTTCTCGGCGGCGATGAGCGCGTGGACGTCAGCCGGAGTGGCTTTGTCGAGGTAGTGGAAGCCGACGACGACATCGGCCACTTGGACGCCGGTGTTGTCGATATAGTTCTGCACTTCGACGCGCTGGCCGCCGGCGCGGAGCATGCGGACGAAGGTATCGCCGAGGATGGCGTTGCGCAGATGGCCGATGTGCGCGGCCTTGTTGGGATTGATATTGGTGTGTTCGACGATGACCTTGCCATCGCCCGCGGCCGCCGCCACGGGGGCGGGCGAAAGCGCGGCGAGGGCCAACGCGGCACGGTCCAGACGGAGGTTAATGTAGCCGCCACCGGCGACTTCGAGCGTCTTGACGCCGTCGATGACGGGCAGTTCGGCGACCAGCTCTTCAGCGATCGCGCGGGGGGCTTTCTTAAGCTGGCGCGCGAGTTGGAAGGCGACGGGGAGCGCGAACTCGCCGAACGATGCCTGGCGCGGCTGCTCTAACGCGACCGCGATCTCTACGCCATACCGGATGAGGATGTGTTGGGAAACCGCGCTGACAATGCGCGATTCAAGTTGTGGAAGCACGTTTTTCCATTATATCAGCGGGTTCCGCGCCCTTTGCCGCCAAAAAAGAGGCCCGGAACCATTTACAGGCGCCGGGCACATAAGAAAGGAGTAGAGAGGAACTTCAAAATCAACCAAACGAACGAAAAACTGACGGGGGGAGCCGGCGGTCCGAAGACCGCGGGTTCGGCACAATCGGCCGAGCCGCCCGACAACCGAAGAATAGCGAGCGGGGGCGATTTGCGATATGGCACGGGTGTACTGGGCCTGGTTTCCAATGACAGGGGCGCAGGGAGGAGGAACACGGTGCAAACCGGCTGAAACAGCTGTCTGGTAGGCCAATGGTCCTACCCGAATGGAACCTGTTTCTTAGATCTCGGGGATCCCCGGCCAATCAGGAACGGCCCAGTACCCTGCCGCTAAATTTCGTATTCGGGGGCCGGCGCCTTCTGGCGGCCGAAGTTGATATGGTTCCAAACCCGTTCGTGCAGGAAGTAGAGGCCCAGCTTGATGACGGAATCGGCAATGCCCGCGCCGGCCGAGAGCTTCCAGTCACCAGAGAGAAAATAGAAGATGAATCCGGTCGACAAAGAACCGAAGACTCGGTAGCTGATGGCCTTGGCGACACTTCTGCTGTGGGAATCCATGCGAACTGGAATCAATCATAGCAAACCCGATCAGAAAGATCGACATATTGTTTCCTGCATCCTGCAGAGGACTTGGATAATCTGTTTAAAGAGTGCCCAAAGTAACTTTTCTGCCAGAGAACATCACCATTGACTACGACCCGGAGACGATGCCGTACTCCGAACATGGGTTGAAGGGATCGTTGTTGGATATTGCGTTGAACAACGGCTTGCACCTGGAGCACGCCTGTGGCGGCAGCTGCGCTTGTACGACGTGCCATGTGATTGTGAAATCCGGCGACGCGAATCTGTCGGAGATGGAAGACGAAGAGGCCGACCGGGTGGAGTTGTCTCCCGGACTGACGCTGCATTCGCGTCTGGGGTGCCAGTGCGTGGTGACGGGCGATGTGACGGTGGAGATTCCGAACTGGAACCGGAACTACGTGAGCGAAGGCGGCGGGTCGATCAACCTGGGCGACGCGATTCCTGTTAGGAAGGCGTAGCCAGCACTCGTTCGATCGTTTCCAGCAGTTCTGTGGCGGAGAGTGGTTTGGTGACGTACTCATCCATGCCCGCCAGCAGGCAGCGTTCGCGATCGCCCTTCATGGCGTGGGCGGTGAGGGCGATGATGGGCGTGTAGCGTTTGGTGCCGGCCTCCATGCGGCGGAGGATAGCGGTGGCTTCATACCCATCCATCTCCGGCATTTGCACGTCCATGAGGACGAGGTCGAACTGCTCCTTTTCGGCGGCGGCGACGGCCTCTTTGCCGTTGACGGCGGGCGTGACGGAGTGGCCCCGTTTTGTGAGCATCTGCGTGGCGACGAGGCGGTTCACGCCGTTGTCTTCGGCCAGCAGAATCCGCAGCGGACGCAAGCTGGCGGGCGAGGCGGGCTCGGCGGATTCGGGGCGCGACAGGCCATCGAGCAAGCGGCGCAGGTCCTGTTCGAAGATCGGATCGAGTAGGTAGCGTTGCACGCCGGCCGCGCGCCCCTCGGTGATCCCTTCGGCCAGATGGAGCGCATCGAGCACGATCACGGGCACAGCGGCGGAACCGGAGTGGAGACCGCGCAGCATCCGCAACAGGTCGAACCCGCCGCCATCGGGGAGCGTGCGGTCGGCCAGGATCAGATCGAACGGAGCGGACGTGGCGGCGTGACGCAGGGCGTCAGCGTGGCTATGAGCCAGGATGGGAAGGCAATGGCATGCTTCCAGTGACCGGGCGAGGAGAGTGGCCGCGCTGGCCGAGCGCTTGGCGACCAGGACGCGACGGGGCACAGCGGTATGGGCAGCCCCATCGGAAACATGCTCCGGCGCCTCCCGCAACGGGATGGAAAACCAGAAGCAGCTTCCCTTCCCCGGCTCGCTGGACACGCCGATTTCGCCATCCATCAACGTCACCAGCTGACGTGAGATGGAAAGCCCCAGCCCGGTGCCGCCGTAGCGCCGGGAGTGCGAGCCATCGGCCTGTTCGAAGGAGTCAAACACAGAGTGCAATTTTGTGGCGGGGATGCCGATGCCGGAGTCCTCCACCTCCCAGCGAACGCGGCCGGCGACGGCGCGCACGCGGAGGGCCACTGAGCCCGCGGCAGTGAACTTCACCGCGTTACTCAGCAGGTTCAGCAGGATCTGCCGCAGCCGCAAGGGATCACCGATAATCGTCGCCGGGACATCCGGCGGCAAGTCGCAGAGCAGTTCCAGCTCTTTCTCCGCTGCGCGCAAGGCCACGGCGCGGAGAGCGCCGGCCGCCACCTCCGATACCCGGCAGGGGACCTCGTCGAGACGCAGTTTCCCGGCTTCGATTTTCGAGAAATCGAGAATGTCGTTGATGATCCCGAGCAACGACTCCGCCGCCCCTTTAGCGGCCGTCAGGTACTCCCGCTGTTCCACCGACAGGTCCGTTTCCAGCGTCAACTGCGTCATGCCCAACACGCCATTCATCGGCGTGCGGATCTCGTGGCTCATATTGGCCAGGAATTCGCTCTTCAGGCGCGTGGCATCCTCCGCCCGCTCCTTGGCCGCACGCAGTTCGCGATTGACACTTACCAACTCCGCCGTCTGCGTCGCCACCTCCTGCTCCAGCCGTCCGCGATGCAGCGCCAACTGCTCGTCGCGACTGGCGATCTGCTCCAGCATGCGATTGAACGCCAGCATCAACTGGCCAATCTCGTCGCGCCGGTGGTGGGGCATGCGGAGCGTGTAATTTTCCGATTGGGCCACGTCGCCGGCCAGCGTGGCCAGGTCCAGAACGGGTTGCGCAATGTAGGACTGAAAGCGCAACAACACCAGCCAGGCGACGCTGAGAGAGGCCAACAAAACGACGCTGGCGATCAGGAAATACGATCGCGCCCGCTCCATGCCGCCGGCGAGCCGGGCGCGGATCGCCAGGCTGCCGATGCGTTCATTTTCCAGCCGGACCGGCACGCGAACGCGCAGTTGGCCGCCGTCCCACGTGGCGCCGTCTTTGCCGGCGGCGTCGCCCAAAGCGGCCAGGATGCCCGGCGCCGTAGTCCAGGGATCGGACGGCGCGAAGCGGGCGGAGAGGTGCCCTTTGCGATCGACAATCCAGGCCTCCTCCACGCGCACATCGGAGCGGAGCGAAGCGAGAATCTCATTGGCCGCGCGATCGTCTTCCAGGCTGACGGCGGCGCTCGCGTTTTCGGAGAGAATCGCGGCGACTGCGGTTAATTCACCGGCCACCGAACGCCGTGCCTCGAAGAACTCGTAGGCGCCGAAGAACGCGCAGGCCAGGGCAAGAGAGATCGCGCACGTGCCCAGCGTGACCACGGCCAGCTTCCGCACCAGCGGCATGTCGGCGAAGGCGGTTTCCAGCTGCTGGCGCAGGCGGCCAATCATGGCTTCGTCCTCCCGCGCTTGTTGTCCCGGGTTGTGTAGCCAAGCCGCAGCAGCTTCGAGCTGATCGTCAGATTGGCATGCTGCAACGCGTCCAGGTTGGCGTCGAAGCTCATCCGCCCGTCTTCCTCAAACAGGTGCACCGCGCCGCCGGCGGAGAGGAATCGATCCTCTTCGCCGATGAGCAGCCGCGCCGGCCGCGACTCGCTAGCCAGCATTTCCTTCAGCGCATCGGCCAGTTTCAGTCCTTGCAGGCGTCCGAAATAGACAATGTGACATCCGGCCGCCTGGGCCGCGGTTCGCAGCGGCCGCACCGTGACGGGACGACCGTTGACGCTCTTGCCGGCCGCCACTTTTTCCATGGAGGCGACGATGCCGGCGTGGCCCAGCACCCCAATGACCAACGGCCCCTCCCGTTGGCCGGCAGGCCATTCGGTGAACCGGGCGAAGCCCAGCACCAGCGCCGCGCGCAGGTCGTCCTCCTGCTGCAGCACCCCGCCCACCTGCGCATGGAGACCGGTACCGAGCAGTAGAGCCACCGTCAGCCAGCGCCGCCGAATTGGGGTCAAGGGAATCACGACCAGAACGCCTTTAAAACTGCACAGTCCAGCGAAGAATCACAGCTCGTCGAGTCGGAATTGCGTACACGAACAGGTCCGGCTCCCACTCCAGACGGCCGTTGTTGAACAGGTCCTGCGTGACGAAACTCCAGTCCTGATTGCGCGTTGGCCGCCAACTGACGCGGGTATCCGCCCGCAAGTATCCCGGAACGTTCCGGCCCCGCACCGGCCCCACACCATAGAGAGAGATGTCAGCCTGCCAGCGCCGCCCCAGATTCCAAAACGACTGCAACTTGGCCTGATGGGCCGGATCGAGCGCCGAGGAATGGCCCACCAATCCGATCGCACCCGGGTAGGGATCACTGACGCTTCTCAGGTAGGAGTACGATCCATGCAAACGCCACCAGGACCGGGGTGTCCCGGTCAACGCCACCTCCGCGCCCCGGCTGGTTCCGCGACGCTCATTGGCGAAGATCACGTCCTGGCGCAGATCGACCGCGGGGACGAAACTCGCGTGAAAAGCCCCGAAAAGGAGCGAACTCAACCGCTCGTAGCGGTTATAAAACAGCGCCACATCGAGCGACCACAACTGCCGCCTTTGTAGACGGAAACCCGCCTCCGACGCCGAAACCCGCTCGTTGCCAACCGAACTGCTCCCCAGGACCTGCAGCAATACCGGCGTCTGGCCAAGCCCCTTCTGCGGCGCAAAGAATATGCCGATCGGCAGCGCTTCGGTGTCCGCTTCCACGCGCGATGGCGTGCGCACCGCACGCGACCAGGACAGCCACCACGCCTGCTCCTTCGACGGGGTGAAAAGCAAGCGCACCGAGGGTTGCAGCGCGAAGCCGGTGTAGCCGTTATGCTCAGCCCGCAATCCAGCCGAAAGCGTCAATTTGCGGGCGATTAGCTGGTGTTCATCACGGATCACGCCGTTCCACAGCGCCCCGCTCCGGCTGCCGGGCCGGAACTGAAACGGTCCATTCCGCAACGAATCCAGCGTCAACCGGTAGCCGCCCCCCACGTGGAGCTCGTTATTCTCCGCCAGTAACCGGCGATGCTGTATTTCGGCGTCGACGGTATCGACGCGCACGTCATAGAGTGTGCCGGTCTGGTTCGCCCGATCCACGTAAAGCTGAACGGTCGTATCTTCCCCCGCTGCCACCGAACGCGACCAGCGGGCGAGAAGATTCCCGCCCGCCGGCGTGTCTCGCGAATAGAGTTGGCGCAGCTGCGCGCCCTGGCCAAGCAGCCAGCTCGACTGCGAGTATCGTTGCCCGTACAACTCTCCCAACACCGTCAGCGTCTCCCGCGCCGAACGCTCCCAGTCCACCCGAAATCCCGTCCGCCACAACTGCCCGTCGTCCCCAGCCATTGTCAGGTCAGGCACCAGCGAAGGACCCGTATTCGGATACGTCACACTGGGCCGGTAAATGGCAGTCCCGGCATCCCGGTATTGCCGCGCGTTGAACTTTCCCCAGAACCGGTAGGCCAAACGCTCCCCGCGCCGGCCGCCGTAGCGAAAGCCCACCAATCCCCGGTCGTCGCTGCCCATGCCCAATGTCACCAGGCCGCCCTGCGTCGCCTGGCTGCTCTTGGTAATGATGCTGATCACACCGTTCACCGCGTTCGAACCCCACATCACCGCGCCCGGCCCGCGGATGACCTCAATCCGGTCGATATCCTCCAGTAGCACATCCTGCGCGTTCCAAAACACGCCCGAAAACAGCCGCCCGTAGACGCTCCGGCCATCAATCAATACCAGCATCTTCTGGCTGTACTGCCGCGCGTCCCCTCGTGCCGAAATCGCCCACGTCGACCCGTTGATCCGCGCCACCACCAACCCGGGTACAATCCGCAGCAGATCCGGAATGCTGGTCGCCCCGCTGCGACGGATGTCCTCCTGCGTAATCACATACACCGCCGCCGGCGCCTTGGCCACCTGCTGCGCTTTCCGGCCAACGCTGGTGATCTGCGTGCGCAGAATCTCTTCCACCGACAGGTCATCGGCGGCAGCCGGCGACTGCCCGTAAACCGCCGCGGCGGCAAGGCAGACGAACACGAAAACGAAAACGCAACGGAGGATTAAGCCAATACCCACATGAAGCGTATCGGCTATTCCCGCGTAAATTTGAGCGGGCTAGTCGGCTGCTTTCGAGCCCGGCTTCGGCTGCAACACCGTCTGCACGTTTTCAAACTGCTCCACCGTCAAACGCGCCCGCAGCGTGGCTTCCGTCTGTTTCTGCGTCACCTCCACCGCATCCAACAGCGGCAACAGCGCCTCCCGTTGCGGCCCCGGCAGCATCACGCGCGCCAGCCCCACCACCCCGCGCAGCGAATCGTGCACCTGCTTCGCCCCCGCGTCGTCGGCGCAAAACGCCGTCATCTCCATCGCCATCCCGTCCACCAGGCTCACCTGCATGGCCACCGTCCGCACCGTCGCGAGCAACTTCGGCAGGTTCTGCAGGAAGTTCATCGCCATGGCATTCTGCGGCTTGTCCCCTTCGCCCCCGCCCGCCGCCGGCAGCTTCGGCATCGCCGCCGCATCGGCCACCATCCAGAAATGCGTATTCGGCGGCAGTGCGTTAATCCGCTCCCGCAGCGCCGCCGACGGCCCGGCCTTGGCCGTATCGCGCGAATCAATTAACTGCCGGAGCTTCGCCGTATGCCCGAAAATCGCCGTCGACGAGTTGACGAACCAAACCGCATTCTCCTCATTGCCCAGCAACATCGAGCCCTTATAGCTCATCCGCTGCACGCCCTCGCGTTCAATCTTCGGCTCCAACCCCATCGGCGCAAACTCCCCGCGCGCAAACACCAGCGGTTCCTTCCCATCGGTCGACCACAGGATCTCCCACAAATCTTTCCGCGCGTCGAAACTGGTCTCGGCCGCCAACTTCTCCAACTGCGCGTTCACGCCCGGCTGCGCCAGCATCTTTTTCCACGCCGCCGTCCCGCGCAGCGCCTTCACGCGCATCGCGCCCACGATCACGGAATCGGCCGGCACCTGCGTCAGCAGCGCCGCATCCACCGCCACCGAAGTCCGCTCCCGCGAACAACTCACCGCGACCGCCAGCAAAACGACCAGACTCAAACGAAAACCCATGTCTCGGAACATCCTTTCTACAATAGTTACAGACCGTCTGCTCTCTTAGACGTCGCACAGGGGTACTTTCTTTCATTATGTTTCGCGTTGACGCGCAACACTCCTTCGCTCCCCCCGCCCAGGGGCCGGAGTGGTACGGCAAAATCCTGGCCCGGAACAAGTTCGAAGGCTCCGTCTACGTCCCGCACGCGGGCTCGCTCGAAGACGCGCTCTCGCTTGCCGCCGCCCAGCCCTACATCCGCCGCGTCGTCCCCCGCGTCACGCCCGCGGAGCTCGCCACCCTGCCGGACCACCCGCTCATCGTCAGCGTCCATCTCTCCCAGCCCACCCCCGTTGCCATGGAGATCCTGCGCCAACGCGGCCTCGCCGCCGAAATCGACGCGCACTTCTGGCCCTTCCCCGCCCCGGTCCCGGTCGCCCTCGACGGCATGCCCGCCGCCGCCATCGAACTCCCCCCCAACGTCTACATCAAACTCACCGGCTTCCGCCTGCCCACGACTCCCGAACAAGCGCAGGCACTTCGCCAACTCCTCCGCTCCCCCGGCCCGGAGCGCCTCATGTTCGCCTCAGGCTGGCCCTACGGCGGCGCCACGTGGAAGGAAACCCTCGCCGCCTTCACCCAGTCTCTCGGCGCCATGCCAATGGCGTTACGCGAGCAGCTCCTGGGCGGCACCGCACGCGATTTTTACCGGCTCTGAAACCAAACATTCAACGTGTGCATATCGCGTTGTGACACCCGCGGCGCACTCTAGTGGCAGATGCCCAGTCACATCCTGCACGCCTGGAAGGATCCCCGTTGCGCCGATCGCTTCCGCACCGGAATTTCGCTGCACTCCCACACCCTCCATTCTCAGGACAGTCTGGCCTTTCTGGCCCGCCACGCCCGCCATTTCCCGCTACTCGCCCGGCTCCTCCCCTCCCCCAGCAAGGGCTTCGACTACGCCCGCGCCTGGTGGACTCCGCCCCTCACCCCCGCCGACGCCTTCCAATTGGAATCCCGCCAGGTGGCCGCGCTCGGCCTCGCCCCCATCGTCTCCCTCACCGATCACGACTCGATCGACGCCTGCCGCCAACTCCAGCTCCTCGGTATCGATTCACCCGTCTCCGTCGAATGGACCGTCCCCTACGGCGCGTCCTTTCTCCACCTCGGCGTCCACAACCTCCCCGTCGTCGACGCGCCCAACTGGATGCGCCTGTTCACCTTCTGGACCCACCGGCCCAATCCGGAAATCCTCAAGGACATCCTCGCCGGCCTCCACGCCATGCCCGGCGTGCTCACCGTCGTCAATCACCCGCTCTGGGACGAAGGCGGCATCGGCGCCCCTGGCCAACGCGCAATGGCGCTCGAATTCATCCATCGCTACCGCCCGTTCCTCCACGCCCTGGAGTTGAACGGACTCCGCTCCGCCAAGGAGAACCGGACGGTGGCGCAGATGGCCGCCGAATGCGGTCTGCCCGCCATCTCCGGCGGCGATCGCCACGGTTGTGAACCGAACGCCAACATCAACCTCACCAACGCCCGGACCTTCCAGGAGTTCGCCGCTGAGATCCGCGAAGACCGCCACAGCCACATTCTCTTTCTCCCGCAGTACCGCGAATCGCACGTCTTGCGCTGCCTGGAAGCCATTGCCGACACGCTGCGGGACTACCCCGAATACGCCGGCCGGGAGCGCTGGAGCGACCGGATCTTCCACCGCGACACCGCCGGCCGCGTGTCCAATCTGACCGATCTCTGGCAGGGCGCAGGCCCCGCCATCGTGCGCAACGCGGCCGCCTCGCTGCGCGTCTTTAAGAACCAGAGCGTGCGGACGGCCCTCCGTCTGGCGCTCGCCACCAGCCAGGAGGAAGCGGCCGGATGAGTTTCCCGCGGGTCGCGTTTTTTGCCGATTCGTTCCTCGAAGTCAACGGTGTTGCCCATACCTGCCGCACGCTCACGGGGCTCGCCCGCCAGCACCAGACGCCGTTTTTCATGGTGCACGGCGGTCCGGAATCGGAGACGGAGATCTCCGGCTCGGTCACCCGCTGCCAGCTCAAACGCGGCCGCACCAGCTTCGCCGTCGATCGTGATTTCCGCTATGACCTGCTGTTCTACCGCCATCGCGCCGAGGTCGAACGAGCCCTCCGCGCCTTCGCGCCGGACGTCGTCCACATCACCGGCCCCGGCGATGCCGGCACGCTCGGGCTGGTCCTCGCCCGCGCCCTCGGCGTGCCGCTGTGCGCCTCTTGGCATACGAACCTCCACGAATACGCAGGCCGGCGGCTGGAAAAGGGGATGCCGTTCCTGCCCGGCTCGCTGCGCCACGGCCTGGGCCGGGCGGCGCAGGGCGGATCCATGCAGGCCTTAGGCTACTTCTACGCGCAGGCCGATACCGTCATGGCGCCCAACCAGGAGTTGCTGGACCTGCTGGCCGAACACGGCGCCGGCCCCGGATTCCCCATGCGCCGCGGCGTCGATACGGATCTGTTCACCCCCGCCCGCCGCCACCGCACCGAACCCGGGACGACCATCGGCTTCGTCGGCCGCCTCACCGTCGAGAAGAACATTTACTTCCTAAAGCACATTGCCGCCTCGCTCGCCGCTGAAGGCATCACCGATACCCGCTTCCTGATCGTCGGCGATGGTGCCGAGCGCGCCCGGCTCGAACAGGAGTTGCCAAACGCTCACTTCCCCGGCGTTCTACGTGGCGAGGCGCTGGCAGAAGCCTACGCCAATATGGATATCTTCGTCTTCCCGTCCCATACCGACACGTTCGGCAATGTCGTGCTCGAAGCACTGGCCTCCGGCGTCCCGGCAGTGGTCACCGCCAGCGGCGGGCCGAAGTTCATCGTCCGCTCCGGGGAAACCGGCTTCATCGCCGATACCGACGCGGCCTTCACCCGCTGCGTGTTGGAGCTCGCCCAAAACCGCCATCTGGCCCGCCGCATGGGCCTCGCCGGGCGCCGCCAGGCGCTCGAAACCACGTGGGACGCCGTCTGGGCGGAGATGCAGGCCGCCTGGTCCGCCACCAGCCAGCGAAAAAATCGAATCCCGGCCTAAAGTCCGGGCGATAAGCTGACGATGAATCCGTGTGAGGCGTCTTTTCGAAGGATCGATGAAACACATTGAGGCGCAGCGGGGGCGGAGGGAGCGAGGGAGTGCTCTTCTGCTCACACTTCTGCTGACGCTTGTCGGCGCCTTGATTCTGGGACTCACCGTGGATGCCACGTCCCTGCTGTGGGTTCGTTCGAACGCCCAGACCACGGCCAACCTGGTTGCCGCCGCCGTCGCCCTGGAGCAACAGCGGAATCCAGCGGCATCACAGGAATATCTGGTGGAAACCGCGCGGGCAACGGCCGCGCTGAATGGCTATGCCCATGGCGTGGACTCCGCGGCGGTCCACCTGGAATTGGCGGAAGGCAAAACCAGCGTCCTGGTGGAAAAGGATGCTGGCGTCTACTTTCTCCGGGTTCTCCGGCCGCAACCGGTGGCCGTCCGGGCCCGGGCTGGCGTGGAAGTTCCAGGCGCGGTAAAGGCGGGTTTGTGAACCGGCGGCGGCGTCAACGCGGAGCCGCGCTGCTCGAATTCGCCATAGCTTTGCCCTTTGCGCTGACGCTTTTCCTTGGCATCAGCGACTTTTCCATTTACTTCTGGTCCCAAACGCGAATGGAAGAGATTGCGCGGCTGACCGTAAGCCGCATGACGCCCGGCCTGCCCGGCTACGCCTCCGCCAGTGACGCCGCGCTCACCCAGTTCACGCGCTCCCTCGAAGAAACCATCCGGCGCGATTCCGGCGTGGCCGATGTGTCGCTTGCGCTCTCCCGCCACTTCGCCTGCCCGCTTGCCGACGGTAAGGAGAAGAATGTGACCGCCGAACCGCAACTGTGTGAAGGGGAACGGGTTTACCTTCGTGTAGTGAGTGATCGAGCCGTGGCGCCGCTGCTTGGTCCCCTTCGTCTGCTTGGCTTTCCGAAAACGGCGTTCAGCCGGCACGTCATTCGCGTGCGGTAGGAAAGGCAAGCTCTCTGATGGGGTTTTGCTAGGTACTGCGCGTCTAGGTATGTACCACCTGGAAGGAGGTCAACTATATGAATAACACTGGAAAGTTCCTCATCTCCGCGCTGTTAGTCCACGCGGCAAACTTGAAGAAAATTGGTGACACGCAAACGGCGATTCCCATCCCGCAGGCGACGTTCCCGATTCCGCAAACCATAACTCCGCAGCAGGCGCCCGGTAAATAAGGCCCACCCTCTTCCCCCCGGGGGTAACCTGCGGACCAGACTGCGCAGTCTCTTCGTTGGATTCCCTTGGGTAAACTCTTTCTTTTCACCTTCGTTTCATTCGCCGCCAGCGCACTGTTCGCGCAACCAAACACCTTCACCGAACGCGGTATCGTTCAGGCGCAAGGCCGGCCGGTCCCCGGCGCCACAGTGACGGCCGCTCTGGGAGCGGAAAAAGTTTCCACCTCCACCGGAGACGATGGGGCGTATGAGCTCACCCTGCCGGCTGGGGAGTGGAAAGTTACCGTGGAGATGTTCGGCTTTGCGCCGTCCACGCAGACGCTCCACGCCGGGCCATCCGCGCCTCCTATGCAGTGGACGCTGCAGCTGCGGCAAGGCGGTTTCGGCGGCGGAGGTGGCGGTTTCGGCGGCGGAGGTGGCGGATTCGGCGGTCGTGGCGGCCGGCCCGGCGCGGAACCCGCCAAACCGGCGGCGGAAATCCAGGAAGATCCCTCGGTACCGGATTCCCTGACCGGCGCCCCCAATCTCGCCCCGCCCGGTAGCGATCCGTCCCAGGCGGCGGGCAGCGATTCGTTCTTGATCGCCGGCAGCACCGCGCAAGGACTGCCCGGACTGTTGCAGGAGGGGCTACCGGAAGGATTCGGACCGGGCTTTGGCCCGGGCGGCCCCGGCGGCATGGGTCCCGGGGGAATGGGCGGCCCCGGCGGCGAAGCCGGTGGCCAGCCGGGTAATATTTTCGCTGGTGGCGATGCCGGTGGCGCCGCAGGGCCCGGCGGTGGCGGCGGGCGTGGCGGCGGACCCGGTGGCGGTTTTGGCGGCGGTCGCGGCGGCCCCGGTGGCGGCCCGGGTGGTGGTCCCGGGGGCCGAGGTGGTTTTGGCGGTCCGGGCGCCGGTGGTCCCGGCGCACGGCCCGGCGGCCGTCCCGGCATGACCCCGGAAATGATGGAACGTATCCGCCGAGCCCGCGCCCAGAATGCGACCATCGGCAATCGCGCACGCCGTCGCGGCCGGGATTCCATCCGCGGCATGCTCTCCCTCACCGCCCGCTCGGCCGATTGGAACGCCCGGCCGTTCTCGCTAACGGGGCTCGAATACGCCAAGCCCGATCAATCGTCGTACCGCTTCTCCAGCCAGATCGGCGGTCTGCTCCCCAAACTCGGCGAAGGAACGAACTTCTCCATCAGCTATGACTTCCGGAAAGAGAAGCGCGCCTTCAACGGCGTCGCCACCGTGCCCACCGCGCTCGAACGCGCGGGGGACTTCTCCCAGTCCATCACCTCGCGCTCCATCACAATTTACGACCCGGCCAGCGGACTCCCCTTCGCCGGCAACCGCATTCCCGCCTCCCGCGTGAACTCGGCCTCCGCCGGGCTGCTGGCGCTCATCCCGCTGTCGAATCTCCCGGTCCGCGTCCAGAACTATCAATTTATTACCGGCGTCCCGCAGAACGGCCAAAACATGAACGTCCGGCTAAGCCGGCCCCTCACGAAGAAGGACCGGCTCTCCTCCAACGTCACCTGGCAGAATCGGGACGGGCAGAACGCCCAGCTGTTCGGCTTCGTCGACGATTCCGATGGCTACAGTTGGACGACGGACCTGGGATGGTCCCGCAATCTGTCGCCGAAAATCATCCAGAACATCCGCACCCGCTTCACCCGCAACGTGTCCAATGCCATGCCCTTCTTCGCCGGCCGCCGCAACGTCGCCGCCGAACTGGGTATCCAGGGCGCTTCCACCGACCCCATCAACTGGGGCCCGCCCAACCTGAACTTCACCAACTTCGGCGCCCTCCGCGACGGCGCACCCTCGTCCCGCCGGGATTTGCAGATGAACGTGAGCGGCGGCTGGAACTTCGTCCGGGGTAAGCACAACATCGCCACCGGCGTCGATGCCACGCGCCTTCGCATGAACCTTCGCACCGAACAGAACGCGCGCGGAACATTTACTTTCAATGGTTTAGCCACCTCCCAGCTCGACGCCAGCGGAAATCCGACCTCGGCCTCCGGTTTCGACTTTGCCGACTTCCTCCTCGGCCTCCCCCAGTCCTCCTCCATCCGCTTCGGGTCTTCGTCCAACTACTACCGCGCCTGGAACTACAATTCGTTCGTGCAGGACGACTGGCGCCTCCGGCCCAATCTGTCGCTCTCGCTCGGCATGCGCTATGAGCTGTTCGGCCCCATGCAAGAGCGCTACAACCGGATCGCCAATCTCGACATCGCCCCCGGCTTCACCGGCGTCGCTGTCGTCCTTCCCGGCCAAACCGGTCCTTATGGTGGCGCGTTCCCAACGGCCCTGGTCGATGCCGATCGCAACAACTTCTCGCCCCGCCTCGGCCTCGCCTGGAAGGCGTCGGAGAAAAAGAAGATCACCGTCCGCGCCGGTTACGGCTGGTATTACAACGGCAGCATCTATCAGAACTTCGCGCAGCGTATGGCGTCGCAGCCGCCCTTCGCGCAATCGGGCACCGTCAACAGCACCGCCTCCCGCCGCCTGACGATTCAGAACGGGTTTGCTGTGACGCCATCCCAGCAAATCACCAATACGTTTGCCATCGACCGGTCGTATCTGGTGGGCTACGCCCAGACCTGGAACCTCAATGTTGTCAAAGAGCTCAAGCGCGCCTACGTGCTCGACATGGGTATTGTGGGGACCAAAGGCACCCGGCTGGACATCCAGCGCCTGCCAAACCGCGCCGCCCCCGGGTCGCCGTTAAACGCCGAGGACCGCCGCCGCATCGGCAACGCCGTCGGCTTCACGTTTGATAGCTCCGAGGGCAACTCCATCTATCACGCCCTCCAGGCACGGCTCACCCGCCGGTTCAACAAGAACATCTCGTTCAACGTGAACTACACGTTCGGCAAGTCCATCGATAACGCCAGCACGCTCGGCGGCGGCGGAAACACGGTGGCCCAGGACGACAACAACCTCCGGGCCGAACGCGGGCTGTCCAGCTTCAACGCCAGCCATACGCTCAGCACGAACTTTGTTTTGCAGTCCCCCATTCGCGAACGCAGCGGCGGGAAGTGGGCCTCGCTTGGGCGCGGCTGGAACCTGATGGGGGCGACGACGTTCCGGAGCGGCACACCGTTAACCGCGCGAGTCCTGGGCAACCAGTCGGATTCGAGCGGCACCGGCGTCATCGGCTCCGGCCGCGCGGACGCCTCCGGGCTCTCGATCGACGATGGCAGCGGCTTCTTCAACCTCGCGGCCTTCACCCTCCCGCCCTCCGGGCGGTTCGGCAACGCCGGGCGCAATACGATTACCGGGCCGGCGCTGTTCGCCGTCAATGGCTCGATTGGCCGGGGATTCCGGATCGGCGACAACCGCCGGCGGCTGGAGTTCCGGCTGGAAGCCAACAATTTGACCAATCGGGTCTCCATCACCTCCGTGGGTACGGTGGTGAATGCATCGAATTATGGACTCGCCCAGGGCGCCGCCGCGATGCGGACCCTGCAGGCTGTCGTGAGGTTCCGGTTCTAACATGCGCAAATTTTCGGCTCTCTTGCTGGTGGCGGCCCTCTGTGGCCAGGAGTTGAAGTTCGAGACGAGTTCGCAGCTGGTGGTGGTCAACGTGACCGTCAAAGGCAAGGACGGCAAACCGCTTACCGGATTGAAACAAGAGGACTTTCGCGTCTACGAAGACGGCAAACCGGTTGCCCTGTCGGTCTTTGAATACCAGGAACTGAGCAAAGAGGTCCTGGCGCCAATCCCGATTCCGAAGCCCGCGCCGCTGGCCGTCAAGCCGCCGCCGGAGGAGGTAGAACTCGCCCCCAAGCCATCATTCCGGGATAAACGTCTGCTGGTGCTGTTTTTCGACTTCACCAGCCTGCCGCAAATGGACCTCATTCGGGCGAAAGAAGCGGCGGCGGAGTTCCTGTCCAAGCAAGTCACCGCCTCCGATCTCATTGCCCTGTATACGTTTAGCACCAAATTGAAAAAGGTGGTGGATTTCACCGCGGATCGGGAACAATTGCTGGCGACGGTGCAGAGCTTCGGCGTCGCCGCCGGCGTGGAGCAGGACGCCGCCACCGCCGATGTTGTTGAAAACGTGGAAGATGAAGACGGCGCCCTGGTCACCGACGAAACCGAGTTCGCCATTTTCAACACCGATCAGAAGCTGGGCGCGCTGGAGGATCTATCAAAGGAATTAGCGGTAATTCCGGAGAAAAAGGCGGTGGTCTACTTCTCGAGCGGCGTGGGCAAGAACGGCATGGACAACCAGAGCCAATTGCAGTCGGCGGTGAACGCGGCGGTGCGCGGCGGGGTGGCTCTCTACCCGATCGATGTACGCGGATTGATCGCTATGGCCCCGGCAGGGGACGCTTCCAAGGGTGCCCCGCGCGGGACGGCCATCTTCAGCGGCGCCCAGCAACGCCAGACCCGGGACAAGGTGAACGACCAGCAGGAGACCCTCTTCACGCTGGCGGCGGACACCGGCGGAAGGGCGTTATTAGACTCAAATGACCTCGCTTTAGGCATCACAAACGCGCAAAAAGATGTAGAAAGCTACTACACTTTGGCGTATTATTCGTCCAATTCCGCCAAGGATGGGAAGTTCCGGAAGATCAAGGTGGAGCTAGCGAACCGAAAAGAAACCAAGCTCGACTACCGTCCCGGCTACTACTCGGACAAGGTCTGGACGCAGTTCGACCGGTCCGACAAGGAGAAGCAGTTGTCGGAGGCGATGAGCCTGGGCAACCCGGTGACGGAACTGCCGATGGCGGTGGAACTCCTTTATTTCCGGCTAGATAAGAACCGCTACTTCGTCCCGATGGCGGTGAAGATTCCCGGCTCCCAGGTGGGGGTGAAGTCCGGAAAAACGGATCTCGACTTTGTCGGCGCGGTGAAGGACGCCAAAGGCCGGACCGTCGCGTCGCTTCGCGACGCGATCAAAGTGAAACTCCCGGAAGGCGCGGCGGAAAAACTGGCCCAGCGGAGCCTGCTCTACGATGCCGGATTCCAGCTAACTCCAGGAAAATACACGATTAAGGTCCTAGCTCGCGAGAACCAGGAGGGGAAACTGGGGACCTTTGAAGCCAAGTTCACGGTGCCCGATCTGGACCAGGGTGGGGCTGCGGCGGTGAGCAGCCTGGTGCTGGGGACAGGCCGGGAAACGATGACCGCGCTGGTGGGAAAAGCCGGTAAGCCAAAGAAAACGGGCGAGTTAAACCCGCTCATCCAGGACGGCAAGAAGCTGGCGCCGAGTGTCACCCACGTCTTCCGGCGCCCGCAAACGATGACCGTCTTCAGCGAGACGTATACACCGGGCACGATGGCGCGGGTGGCGCTGTTTCACAATCGCAAGCAGATTTGGCAGTCCGCGCCGCTGCGGCCGGCGGCCGGGCGGAACGGTGTTTTCTCGTTGGAGACGGCGGTGCGGTTGGGCCGGTTGCAGCCGGGAGAATACGTCTGCCAGTTGACCGTGGTGGACCCGGTGGCGCAGAAGTTCGAAGTGCGCCGGGTGCCGATGTCTATCGTTCCTTAGTGTTGTCTGGCCTTAATGTTGATTTGGGTGGGCGACGGGCGGGGTTTGGTATAATTAAGGCATGACCCCCTGGTAAATTTCCCTTATAGGGTCACACAAACCCGCCTGCATTTCCTGCAACGAATTCGCCCCCAACGGATCTACCTAGCAGATCCAAAAACCCCCAAACAAACATAGAGGTGACCGATTTTGAAACGATGGATAACCAAAGGATTGGTATTGTGTTCTATTTTTCTGCCGCCCGCGGCGACCGCTCCGGCCGAAGTACTCACGGAGAAACACTACACCAAAGACTCCCGGTTCCAGAGAATCAAGGCGTTCTTCCAGAAACGCTCGTGCCCGATGGAGCGCTACGCAGCTGACCTTGTAGCCGCTGCCGACCAGAATCATCTGGACTGGCGACTGCTTCCCAGCCTGGCGTTAGTGGAGAGCAGCGGCGGCAAGGTGTTCGTGAACAACAATGTTTTCGGTTGGGACTCCTGCCGGCAAAAGTTCCCGAGCATACAGGCAGGGATCCACGCCGTTGCCGAACGGCTCGCGAATTCGCCGTACTACCGGGGCAAAAGCCTGGAAGGCAAGCTACGGGCGTACAACCAGAATCCACATTACGTGGCAACGGTGAAGAAAGTAATGTCCCAACTGGCGACGGAGCCCTGGTAATCGTTTACCCGATTACGCGGACCCCGAAATAGAGACCACCGAAAACGAGGACGCTGGCGGCGGCAACGGCAAGCCAGAGCATCATTCGTTCGGAATTGGACGTTTGTTCTTTAGCGTCCTTCTTCATGGTTTCGTCGAGGCTATCAAACATGGGGAGACCTCCTGGGGTCGGTGCCTGCTTTATGAACGTATGAGGCCGAACGGTCTCGCCAGGTGGCCCGTGCGCTGTATGAAAGGGTGTAAGGTGCGCGGGTCGCGGGGCGTATTTCCAATTTGAGAATACACCCAAATTGTTCCCGCGATTCACAATTATTTTCTGTTTGGTTACAAGAGGTTGGCTGGGGTGCGCGGCGTGGAGAGGATTTCAGTGAACGCTTTCCAGCGTGCGGCCGGGTCTTCGCCAGCGGTTTTGGCGACCCAGTTGGCCACCGTGTCTTCACCAAAGCTGTAGTTGATGATGTAGGTCCGGTTTTCGTTGAAGAAGCGGAGGCGGCGTTCGGCCATGGCCTTGGTCTGGAGACCGTAGCGCTGGAGATAGGCCACCGTCTCTTCGGCGGTCTTCAGGCCGTCGAGAAATGCCCGGGCAGCCTGGATGGGAGCATGGCGCAACGGGCGGAGCAACCTCTGCATCTGGTGCTGTTCGGCGGCAAGGGCGGGGTCGAGGCCGGCTTCCTTAAACAACACGTCGCGCTTGAAGGCGAGGCGCTCCTCTCCGTGGATCACGAGGCTAGCGCCGAAATCGGCGGTGCCTTCGGCGATCAAGGACTGGGGGCTGAAGAGCGGATAGACACAAAACTCCATCCAGCCCTTTTCCTTAACGAGACGGGCTTCGAGGAGGGCGTTGTAGATGTGGTGGCCGGGGTAGCCTTCGTGGCAGGCGAGGTGCAAAATCCGGTCGATGCCGATGGGGAGTTCGATGTTGACCTGGATGAGCGAACGGGCGTTCCCTTTGTACCAGTTGTAGGCGCTCCAGGATTTATCCTTCACATACTCGATGTCGAACGACTCGTTGGCGGGAAGGTTGGGGATCCACTTCTTGGTGCGGGTGCGGGCCTCGGCGATGGCGGCGTTGAAGGTACGGTCGACACGGTCGGCTGGAATGGCGAAGCGGGCATCGAATTTGGCGTAGCGGTCTTCGAGGGGGCCGTCGCCGGGGAGGGCCTTTTCGAGCGCGGCGCGGCCGGCTTCGAATTCGGCGAGGCTGACGCCGGGCGGGTCGACGTCGTAGAGGGCCTTGGCCTCCTTGTCGAAGGACAGCTTTTCGCCGCGGAGAAGACTGATGCGGGCGGCGGCGGCGCGGGTCTGGGTGAGGAGAAAGTTCTGGCGGGCCATGTCGCCGCCGGTGAGCTGCCCGATGGCGTCGAGGAGGGCACTGGCTTCGGTGGCCAGATTCTCAATGGGCTGCTTGGCGGGCTTCCATTCAGCGGGGCCGTAGTAGGCGTCGACGTAGTTGGGATCGTGGTGGCCGATGGCGAGGATCAGCTTGACGTAGCGCTCGGCGAGTGAGTTCATATCCTCTGACTTGCGGGCGCAGCTGGCGGCGGAGAGGGCCAGGAGCGCATGGCGTCGGGTAAGCATGTTGGTGTTTTTATTTATCGAGTCCGAACCGGTCGATGAGGCGGTAGAGAGTTTTGCGTTCAATACCGAGAATTTTTGCGGCCTTGCTTTTGTTGCCGCCGGTGGCGGCGAGCACTTTGCGAATCTGGTCGACTTTGGCGTCTTCGAGGGTTTCGCCGGCGGTGTCGCGGCCTTCGCTATCGGCGATGGCGTCGTTGACGGCTGTTTCGTCGATGCGGCCCTGGGGGGCGAGGATGACGAGGCGTTCCATCAAGTGCTGGAGCTGGCGGACGTTGCCGGGCCAGGTATGGACGTCGAGCGCCTTGACGCCGCTTTCGGTGAGAATGGCGTGGGTGAAGTAGCGGCTGTTGTAGCGATCGAGAAACGTCTGGGCGAGGAGCGGGACATCGCCACGGCGTTCGCGGAGGGCGGGGATTTCGATCCGCACGACGTCGAGACGGAACCAGAGATCCTCGCGGAACTTGCCCTGCTCGACGAGCTGGCGGACATTCTTGTTCGTGGCGGCGACGATGCGGACATCAATGGCCCGGCTGCGGGGGGAGCCGATGGGACGGATCTCGCGTTCCTGGAGGACGCGCAAAAGCTTGGCCTGGAAGTTGAGATCGATGTCGCCGATTTCATCGAGGAAGATGGTGCCCCCGTTGGCGGATTCAAAGACGCCCTGGCGGTCGCGATCGGCACCGGTGAACGATCCCTTCATGGCGCCGAAGAGTTCGCTTTCGAGCAGGGACGGCGGGATGGAGCCGCAATCGACTGCGACGAAGGGCTTCTCCGAGCGGCGGGAGTAGCGGTGGATCATCCGGGCGATGAGCTCCTTACCCGTGCCGGTTTCGCCTTCGACGAGGAGCGTGGCATCGGTGGGGGCGACTTTGGCGAGCACCTTGAAGATGTCCACCATAAGGGCAGACGAGCCGATCATCTCGGTTTCCGGGATGTCGTCGATGCGGGTTTCCTTCTCCTCGGGCTCAGCGAGCGAGGCTTCGGCACGGCGGATCTTCTCCACCATGTCGTCGAGATCGAAGGGCTTGGCGAGGTAATCAAACGCGCCGCCGCGGGTGGCGGCCATCACCGTCTCCATGGAACCGCGGCCGGACATGAGGATGACGGCGCAATCCGGACGGGAAGTGCGGGCGGCGTTTAAAACATCCAGGCCGGTACGCTCATCGAGATAAATATCCGAGAGCACAATGGGGTAACTGCCATCTTGTAACTTGGCGAGGGCTTCCCGCGTGGAGCCAACGGCATCCACGTTAAAGCCTTCGAGTTCCAGGCAGGTGACGATATTGTTGCGAACAGCGTTATCGTCCTCGACAACCAGCAAACGGTGCAAGGTCACTTCTCCGATTTCGGCACAACGGACGCGGGGGAATCTGTAGCCGGTACTAACATCGTAAAGCACGAACCATGTCCAGGGGAACTGGTAACTTGCAAGCGGCCTCCGTGGTGGGTAATGATTTGCTGGACGATGGAGAGGCCGATGCCAGTGCCGACTTCCCCGGACTGTTCGGCGCGTTTCGTTCGGTAGAACTTCTGCCCGATCTTTTTCAGCTCGTCGGCGCTCATACCGATGCCTTCGTCCTGGACCGCGACACTGAGTTGGCCATCCTGTAAAGACGCGCTTACATCGACTTTCGTTTCGGCGGGGCTGTACTTCACGGCGTTGGTGAGGAGATTGTAGACGGCGTACTCCATGAGTTCGCGGTCGCCGGTGACGGTGGCGGTGGCGCAGTCGTGGAGTTGAATGTCGATGGACTTGCGTTCGGCGAGGGGGCGGACGCGATCGACACAGGCCGTTACGATTTTGGCGATATCGAAGGGTTCCTGTTTGAGGTTCAATTGTCCGGCGGAGAGGCGTTCGACGTCGAGGAACGTTTGGATCATGCTGGCGAGACGTTTCGATTCGGCGTGGATCTGCTGGGAGAGTTGCTTCTGTTTCTCTTCGCTGAGTTTGTAGCGGTTCATCAACTCGCTGGAGCCCTGGATGGCGCTGAGCGGGGTGCGCATTTCGTGGGTGACGAACTGGATGGCCTGTTGATAGCGGGAGCGTTCGCTTTCGGTTTCGGCGAGTTGTTCGCGGGTGCGGAAGTATTGGAAGACGGCGGCGCAGGTGACGGCGAACCAGGTGGTGGCGGCGGGAGCGACGTAGGGGTAGATGATCTGATTCAGGAAGAAAATGTGGGGGAGGGCGTGGGCGGTGACGATGAGGGCGACGGCGAGCGCGTAAGCCGGCGTACCGGACCAGCGGAGGAAGAGCGCGCCGGCGGTGGCGATGAAGGCAAGGGCGATGGCGAGGACCAAGGAGGGAGAGGCATCGGAATAGAACTTGCCCTGGGCGAGGGTTTCGTAGGCGTGGGCGTGGATTTCGACGCCGGGCATGGGGCGGCGGGTGTTGTAGGGCGTCATCATGCGGTCGCGGGTGGCCGATTGGGCGGTGGCTCCGACGAAGACGACTTTATTGCGAAAGGCTTCGGCGGATTTTGGATTCCTGAGGACCTCCTGCAAGGTGACCTGGGGGATGCGGGATTGTTCATTCCCGTCGGGCGGAAGGTAGCGGATGCGGAGGAGACGGCCGTCGTCGCGGCTGGCGGGGACGTGGAGGCCGGCGATGTCGAGCCCTTCGGGCGATTCGGTGATTCGGGCGTTGCGGGCGGCGCGGAAGGCTTCAAGGGACAGGGCCCAGTGGCGTTCGCGGGCTCCGGATTTTTCGAGCGGCATGTGGCGGCTCATGCCGTCAACGTCGGGTTCGGCGTGGACGTGGCCGAGGGATTTGGAGGTTTCCAGGAACACCGGTTGGGGGAGTTTCCAGCGGGGGCCGGGGAGGAGCTCGCAGGGGAGGATGACGTTGGCGGCGCTGAGGAATGCCTGGGCGAGTTGGACGTCTTCGCCGCCCTGGCCGGCATCGACCAGCACCACGTCAAGAGCGATGACTTTGGGTTGAGCGGCGGCGACGATTTCGATAGCTTCGGCGAGCTTACCGCGGAGGTTGCGAACGCCTTGGGTGAGCTCGTAGGAGTCCTCATCGAGGGCGAGGATGGCGGATTCGGGGAGCCACGGGGTGGGTTGGTGGGCGCGAAAGAGCCAGTCGGTGGCGTTGTTGTCGATTTGCGTGGCGAGGGGGGTCCAGCTGGCCAGGAGGGCGAGGAGGCCGGCGGCGGAGACGGCGAGCCAGTATTGCGTTTTACCGCTTGCGAGCATTGAGGATTTGTTCGATAGCGTCGGGGTCCGACGGGAGCGACGCGGTGAGCAATTTGGAACCGGTGGCGGTGACGAGCAGCACGTCTTCGATGCGGACGCCGATGCCCTCTTCGGGGATGTAGATGCCCGGTTCGATGGTGATGACGTTGCCGGCTACGAGGGGCTGGATGGGCGGGCCGGGGTCGTGGACATCGAGGCCGACGTGGTGGCCGAGACCGTGAGTGAAGTACTTGCCGAGCGGTTCGCCTTCGAGATTTTTGCCGTGGGTGTTGATGTAGTCGAAGGCGATTTTGTGGAGACTGTTTTCCACCTCTTTGGCTAAGCGCATGCCGGGTTTGATTGCCGCGATGGCCGCGCGCTGGGCACCGAGGACGATGTCGTAAATCTCACGCTGGCGGGCGGAGAACTTACCGTTGACGGGAATGGTGCGGGTGATGTCGGAGGCGTACATGGAGCATTCGCCGGCGACGTCCATGAGGAGGACTTCGCCGGAGTCCATGCGGCGATCGTTTTTGTTGTAGTGGAGGATGACGGAGTTCGGACCGGAGCCGACGATGGGGGGATAGGAACTGCGTTCGCAGCCGGCTTCGAAATAGACGTTGGTCATGGTGGCGCTGACCTGGTATTCGAAGAGGCCGGAGGCGGCGCGGAGCCAGGCGGCTTTGTGAGCGGCGGCGGAGACATCGGCGGCGTGCTGGAGGAGAACGAGTTCGGCGGGGGATTTGATTTGGCGGAGCGGGAAGATGAGCGGGGCGGCACTTTCGATGGGGCGGGTGCCGGTGAGGCGGCGTAGCGGGGACTGCTTGTTGAGGTTGAGAATCGCGAAGATTTTTTCGGCGGCTTCGAGCTTGTTGAAGAGCGTGAGTTCGAATTTGTTGGTATTGAGAACGTTGGCAAGGCCGGTGGCGTCGACGGCGTTTTTGTCGCTGGGAGCGAGTTTGCGGCCGGTGTAGCGTTCCTTGATTTCGTTGCGCGCGGGGAGGAAGAGGAACTCGTCGGTGGCGGTGAGGAGGAGGCGGGCGCCGGGTTCGGTCCAGCCGGTGAGGTAGTAGAAATTTGCCTCTTGGAAGTAGCGGCTGCGGAGCTCGCCGCGCTCGTCTTCGTTGGAGCCGTAGAGGACGAGCAGGCCCTTTTCCTTGGCCAGTTGTTCGCGAACCTTGGCGCGCCGCTGGCGGTATTCGCTGGGCTGGATATTTTCGACAGCAGAGGCCGAGACGCTGCAAAGGACGAGCGCCGCCCAGATCCGGGGGAACATGACTCAACTATAACGAATGAGATAATGGTCCGCATGGGAATCCGAAGTGAATGGGTGGCCGCGCGCGCTGGCGACGCGGTCCGGACGCAGATGCATTATGCCCGTAAGGGCCTGATTACTGGGGAAATGCACTATATTGCCCAGAAAGAACGACTGAGCCCGGAGACCGTGCGGGACGAAGTGGCGCGGGGACGCATGATCATCCCTGCCAATGTTAACCACAAGGCGTTGGAGCCGATGGCGATTGGGGTGGCCTCCACTTGCAAAATTAACTCCAATATTGGAAACAGCTCCACCACTTCGGACGTGGAAGGCGAACTGGAAAAGCTGCGGTATTCGGTGAAGTACGGCGCCGATACGGTGATGGACCTTTCGACGGGCGGCGACATTCCGATGATCCGGAAGGCGATCATTGCGAACTCGCCGGTGCCGATCGGGACGGTGCCGATTTATGAAGCCTTGTCGCGCGTGCGGCGGGTGGAAGATTTGAACCGCAACGTGATGCTGGAAGTGATTGAAGAGCAGGCCGAGCAGGGCGTGGACTACATGACGATCCACGCGGGCGTGTTGATTCAGTACGTCCCGATGACGACGAAGCGGATTACGGGCATTGTGTCGCGCGGCGGATCGATTCTTGCCGAGTGGATGGTGAAGAACCACAAGCAGAATTTCCTGTACGAGTGCTTCGACGATATCTGCAAGATCTTCCAGAAGCATGATGTGAGCTTCTCGCTGGGCGATGGGCTGCGGCCGGGTTCGCTGGCCGATGCGTCGGACGAGGCGCAGTTTGCCGAGTTGAAGACGCTGGGCGAATTGACGCGCCGGGCGTGGGAATACGACGTGCAGACGATGATCGAGGGCCCGGGCCATGTGCCGATGGACCAGATCCAGATGCAGGTGGAGAAGGAAAAGGAGCTGTGCTTTGAGGCTCCGTTCTACACGCTGGGGCCGTTGGTGACCGACTTCGCGCCGGGGTATGACCACATCACTTCGGCGATTGGCGCGGCGATGATCGGGTGGTACGGGGCGTCGATGCTTTGCTACGTGACGCCGAAGGAGCACCTGGGTCTGCCGAACAAGGAAGACGTGAAGCAGGGACTGATTGCGTATAAGATTGCGGCGCATGCGGCCGATATTGCGCGGCACCGGCCGGGCGCGCGGGACCGGGACGATGAGTTGTCACGGGCTCGGTATAAGTTCGATTGGCGGCGGCAGTTTGAGTTGGCGTTGGACCCGGAGACGGCGCAGGCGTATCACGATGAGACGCTGCCGGCGGAGGGTTTCAAGGATGCCCACTTCTGTTCCATGTGCGGGCCGAAGTTCTGTTCGATGAATATCTCTTCGAAGGTGGAGGAGTTTTCGGCGGAGGACGCGGCGGCGGTTCTTGAGGGGCGGGAGAAGTTGGTTCAGTTCGGGGATTAGTTCGTTGTGAAGTTGGGAACGGCGCTCCGGAAGGGGCGCCGTTTTTGTTTGGAGGGCGAGATGAAGAAGGTGGCGATTGGATTGGCGTTGGCGGGGCTGATTCTTGTTGTGATTCCCATGGCGTATTCGACTGCGAAGGGGTATATGACATGGTGGTTCACCGTTCCTGGGGCGAAGGTTTCCATGGCCGGGAGTCCAATCGATGCGTGGGTTCATCGGGGGCAGACGTGGCAGGACATACTCGTAACTCTCCAGGAGGGTGAGAACCGAGTGAGCTACCACTGGATACTCGGAGAAGATCGAGTAAACGGGCACTGCCCGGCTGCACCGGCGTTTCCGATATTTGCGGAAGGTGACCTGATGGATCCGGATTGCTTTTCCCCGCTTCCAGAGGGAACGGTGGTCCCCGAACCACCAAAACGGGAAGTTGTTTTCGGTCCGCGGGCATTGGGATTCGTAGCGGATGATGGAAAGCGCATCGAGGTGCGCTGGTAGGAAGCGCTTGTCGGCTCTTTACTTAATCATCGAAAGTTGGTGGTTCGCGGAGCTTCAGTTCGCCCCGAGGTGGACGAAGCTCATCCAGATCAAAATCAAAGCGCGCTCCCGGGTAGAGCAACCACTCCTTCAATGACAGGCGGGGGGCGGCGGGCGGAGGGTTCCACTCGGAGATCGGAATAACAACTGCAACTTCAACCCCATTGCGTGTGATGATTTGGGCGCCCTCGGTGCAGGCCTGGTTGATCAATGTGCTGAATTTAGATTTTGCGTCTGTGGAGGTCCAGTGGGCCATCGGTAGTTTATGCGGGGACGGGTTCTTCTTTGGTGATCGGGACAATTTGCGAGATCGCTTTTATGACGGCCTTATCTCGCGCAGCTATTTTCAGGTCATAATCCGCTTGCAGGCGCATCCACATTTCTGGCGTGCTGCCAAAGAGCCGAGAGATCCGGAGACACATGACCGCGGAGAGAGGGCGGCGCTCGGCGAGTATTTCGTGAAGCATCTGGCGGGAAACTCCTAGTGCTTTGGCGGCGGCTGAAACGGAAAGGCCGGCGGCAGGGAGGATATCCTCTCGAAGTAACTCACCCGGATGGACGGGCGGGAGTGCGTTCTTTCGTCCCATTTTTCCTCTCGCTGGTGGGAGTCGTCAAAGGCGATATCGAACGCGTTCCCTTGCTCAGATTAGTGGGGTACTCATCAGACTGTCAACCATTCAGTTGACAGGGCAGTACTACTCCGCGGCAGCGGATATGGACGGGACGAAGGTGCAGAGCGGATCCGAAGCCAGCGGATCCCCGGTGGCGCCGAAGGCGCGGGCGCGGGAGCCGCCGCAGAGGGCGCGGAATTCGCAGACGCCGCAGTGGCCTTCGAACTGGCTGGGGTCGTGGAGTTGTTCGAACAGGGGCGAGTGGCGGTAGATGTCGGCCAGTTTGTCCTTGCGCACGTTGCCTGCGGTGAGGGGCAGGAAGCCGGCGGGGCAGATGTCGCCCGTGCAGGAGACAAAGACAATGCCATGGCCGTCGCGGATGCCGAAGCCGCGGCCGACGCCGCTGCGCTTGATCTGATCGCCATGGAGGCCGTCTTCGCGCATGCGCTCAATCGCCACGCGGCGGTAGGAGGGGGCCTCTGTTGTCGCCACAGTGAAGGGCGCGGCTTTGGAGGTGTCGTAGATCCAGGACATCAGTTCCTCCGCCTTTTCGGGCGGGAGGGCTTCGAGGACTTTGCCGCGGCCGACGGAGATGAGGAAGAAGAGGCTCCAGCGGGTGACACCGTGGGGTTTGAGGAGATCGAAAAGCGCCGGCATGTCGTCGGCGGTTTCGGCGGCGCAGAGGGTGTTCACCTGCAGCGGCATGTTCAATTCCGTGGCCCAGGCGATGGCCTGCATGGTGCGGGCGAAGGTGCCGGGGACACCGCGGATGCCGTCGTGACGCTCGGGGGTGGAGCCGTCGAGGCTTAGGCCGAGGCCGTCGACGCCGTGGTCGATGAGTTTCGTTAAGACGTCCTTCGTCAACGCGGGGGTGGCGGCTGGCGTGATGGACACGCCGATGCCGAGGCGGCGGGCTTCGTCGATGAGTTCGAAGAGATCGGGGCGGAGGAGGGGGTCGCCACCGGTGAGGATGAGTTGGGGAAGCGGGTCGCCGAACTCGGTGATCTGGCGGAGGAGTTCCTTGCCTTCGGCGGTGGAGAGTTCGTTCGGGGCGGGCGCGGGGATCGCTTCGGCACGGCAATGACGGCAGGCGAGCGCGCAAGCTTGCGTCATTTCCCAGTAGACGTTCATCGGCGTTTGATCGTAGTTACGGGCGGTGTGGCCGTGCATACTTTGATCTTACTCCCGGGGTGGCGGATTGGCGGTGACTGCGGTCACTTTCGCTTGTACGTATATGTCGCGAAGTCGAAGTCGAACTCGTTGCGATCGGGCTTTGCGGGGGCGGCGGATTGGGGGATCCACTTGGCGAGGTCGGCCTTGAGGCTCGTGTACTGCGGGTCGCCGGCGAGGTTCTTCCAGTCTTCCTTGTCCACCGACTCGTCATAAAGCTCTTCGGTGCCGTCGTTGTACTTGATGTAGCGCCAACGGTCCGTGCGGACGGCGTGGTTGCCGCGATTGAAATCGATGACGGCGGGGGGGCGGGTGGCTTGCGCGTTCTCGAGCAGCGGGCGGAGGCTGAGGCCTTCGAGTTGCGGGCGTTTGGGGAGGCCGCAGAGATCGACGAGCGTTGGGTAGATATCGAGCAGGCTGACGGCCTGTTTGCGCGACTGGCCGGTGGCGCGGGTGCCGGGGCCGGCGATGATGAGCGGGACGTGGGTGGAGCGCTGCCAGAGGGTCGACTTGTGCCAGTGGTCCTTCTCGCCGAGGTGCCAGCCGTTGTCGGACCAGAAGACGATGATGGTGTTCCGGGCGTGGGCGCTTTTTTCCAGGCCATCGAGCAGGCGGCCGATCATGGCGTCGGCAAAGGTGATGGCGGCGAGATAGGCGCGGACGGCGTCGCGCCACTTCCCTTCCCTCACGATCCGGTCGTGTTCCTCGCGGCGGGCGGCGGCCCAGTTCTGGCCGATCTTGGGCACGTCGTCGAGATCACCGGCCGGGGTGTAGGGGATCTTCACTTTTTCCGGCGGGTACATATCGAAGTACTTTTGCGGCGCGAACATGGGGATGTGCGGGTGCCACAGGCCGACGGCGAGGAAGAAGGGTTTTGCCTGCGGCTGGCTCAAGAATTTCAGGCCGAAATCGATGGCCTTCTGATCCCCGTATTCGCGCTCTTCGGCGGGGATGACGCCCCAGTCGAATTCGCCCTGGAAGTTCTTCAGACCGTTGAAGGGGTGGCCGGCGGGGGCGGGGACGCGCTTGTTCCAGGGGTACCAATCGGCACGGCGATACCAGGGGTCATCGAAGACCTGGAGTTGGAATTCGTCCCATTGGTCCGGCGGGTTGTTGCCGACGGTGTGATGGAAGACCTTGCCGGCACCGGCGACACGGTAGCCGCTGGCCTTGAAGTGCATGGGGAGGGTGACCGCGTCGGGCAGATTGGGGCGCCAGAACTGGTCGTTGTTGTACATCCCGGTGGTGGAGGCGCGCATGCCGGTGAGCAGCGCGGTGCGGGAGGGGTTGCACAGCGGGGAAGCGCAGTGGGCGTTGGCGAAGAGGACGCCGCGTTTGGCGAGACGATCGATGTTGGGAGTCTTGACACCGTTGTAGCCGCCAAGGCAGCCGATCCAATCGTTCATGTCATCGACGGAGATGAAGAGGACGTTGGGTTTCGCGGAGGGCGCGGCGGCGAGGGCCGAGGTGGCGAGGAACTGGCGGCGGGTCATCCCCGATACGGTATCGCGGATTACCGGTTGCTGACAACGAAGACGGCAACTTCGGCCATCAGGTTGGGGAACGATTTCACCTCGCGAGTGCCGCTGAGGAAGTAGCGCCGCTCCACTTGCCAGTTCTGGCGGGCGGCGAGGATTTCGAAATCGTCGACGGTGAGGAAGTGGATGTTGGGGGAGTCGTACCAGTCGTAGGGGAACAGTTTCGTCTTCGGCGCGCGGCCATTGAAGAGATGGGCCAGGCGGACTGAATAGTGACCGAAGTTGGGGAAGGCCACGATGGCGCGGCGGCTGACGCGGAGGATGTCCTTCATCACCTGCAGCGGGTAGCGGATTTCCTGGAGCGTCTGACTGAGGAGAACGTAATCGAAGGCCTTATCGGGGTAATCGGCGAGGCAGGTTTCGATGTCGCCCTGATAGGCGGAGACGCCCTTGGCGATGGCCTTTTGCAGCTTGGCGGGGCTGATTTCAACGCCGCGCGCGTCAACGTCTTTGTGTTCAGCGAGCCATGCGAGCAGTTCGCCTTCGCCGCAGCCCAGATCGAGCACGCAGGAGCCGGGCTCGACGATTTCGGAGATGAGGCCGTAGTCACCGCGGCCGAAGAGTTCGTGGACGAGAGGCCCGTTTTCACCCTTCATTTCTTGGCGACCTCCTTCATCGTGCGGGCGAGGAAGCCGCGAATGAGTTCGGTCTGTTCGTCGACTTCGACGAGGAACGCGTCATGGCCGTAGTTAGACGTGAGTTCGATGTAGGCGACGTCCTGGTTACGGCGGCGCAGGGCACTGACGATTTCGAGCGATTGATAGGACGGGTAAAGCCAGTCGGACGTGAAGCTGATGATGAGATAGCGCGTACGGCTTTTGGCGAGGACGGGGACGAGCGACTGGGCGCCGTTGGCCAGGTCGAACATGTCCATCGCTTTGGTGATGTAGAGATACGAGTTGGCGTCGAAGCGGTCGACGAACTGGCTGCCGCGGTAACGGAGGTAGCTTTCGACTTCAAAGATGCCGTTTTCTTCGCGCTGGCGGCGGCCGAACTTCTGGCGCATGGACTCATCACTCATGTAGGTGATGTGGCCGACCATGCGGGCGACGGAGAGGCCGCGGCCGGGCGGTTTCTTGTCGTAGTAGTTGCCGTCAGCCCAATCCGGATCGGCCATGATGGCCTGGCGGGCCACTTCGTTGAAGGCGATCTGCTGGGCGCTGTGGCGGGCGGTGGAGGCGATGGGGATGGCGCTGGCCACGGCTTCCGGGAAGCGGACGGCCCATTCGAGAACCTGCATGCCGCCCATGGAGCCGCCGGCGACGCTCAGGAGGCGCGTGATGCCGAAAGAGTCGATGAGTTTTTTCTGGAGCGTCACCATGTCGCCAATAGTGATGACCGGGAAGGACATGGCGTAGCGTGCGCCGGTGGCGGGGTTGATGGACGACGGGCCTGTTGATCCTTTGCAGCCGCCGAGCACGTTGGAACAGATGACGAAATACTTGTCGGTATCGAAACCCTTGCCGGGGCCGATCTGGTTATCCCACCAGCCCTTCTGGCCTTCGGCGTCGACGCCGGCGGCGTGGGCATCACCGGAGAAGGCATGGGTGACCAGAATGGCGTTCGACTTGTCGGCATTCAACGTGCCGTATGTTTCGTAGGCAACGTTGACAGGCGAAAGCACAACTCCACTTTCGAGCTCTATGGATTCAAACTGCTTGCTATGCGTGGTAGCCACCATCAGTCGAGGAAACCACTAGGATAGCAACTAGCTTTTGTTGTTGAGCAACCACTGCGTAAATTCGCCTTCGCCGTGAACGTCGGTGAGGCGCATGTCGCGGCTCTGGTAGCGGTAGGTGAGCTTCAGGTGGTCCATGCCGAGCAGGCGGAGAATGCTGGCGTTCATGTCGTGAACATCCTTGCGCTGATCGACGGCGCGGAGGCCGAACTCGTCGGTTGCGCCCAGCGCGCGGCCGCCCTGGATACCGGCGCCGGCCATCCAGGTGGAGAAGCCGTAGGGATGATGATCGCGGCCGTTCTTGCCTTCGGCGAGCGGGGTGCGGCCGAACTCGCTGGACCAGACGACGAGGGTGGAATCGAGCAGTCCGTGAGCCTTCAGATCCTTGAGCAACGCGGCGATGGGCTGATCGGACTTTTTGCACATTTTGGTGTGCGAGCCCAGGAGATCGTTGTGGGCGTCGTCCCAATCGTCGCCCAGATTGGTGCCGCAGTAGAGCTGAACGAAGCGGACACCGCGCTGGACAAGGCGGCGGGCGAGCAGGCACTTGCGGCCGAAGTCATCGGTGGCGGGTTCGCCGATGCCGTAGAGCTTGCGGGTGGCTTCGGATTCCTTGGTGATGTCGACAGCGTCGGGCGCTTCGGCCTGCATGCGGTAGGCGAGTTCGTAGGAGGCGATGCGGGCGTCGAGCGCGGTGTCCTCTTCACGTTCGGCGAAGTGGCGTTTGTTCATGCGGGAGATGAGATCGAGCGTTTCGCGCTGCGCTTCCGGGGTGACGCCTTTGGGGGAATTGAGATGCAGAACGGGGTTCTGGCCGCTGCGGAAGACGGTGCCCTGATAGACGGCAGGCAGGTAGCCCGCGCCATACGCGCCAGCGCCGGATTTCATGGCGCCATCGCTCATGACGACAAAGGCGGGGAGGTTCTGATTCTCGCTGCCGAGGCCGTAGACGGACCAGGCGCCGAGCGAGGGGCGGCCGGGGAATTGGGATCCGCTGGTGCGGAGATAGATGGCCGGGGCGTGATCGAAGGCGTCGCCGTGGCAGCCGCGGATGACGGCGAGATCATCGGCGTGTTCGGAGAGATGCGGGTAGAGGGAAGAGATCTCCAGACCGGATTTGCCGCAGCGATGGAATTCCCACGGGGAGCCGCGCATGAGGGCTTTGCGGAAATCGATGCGGCTGGTGATGAGGCCTTCGCCGAAGGAGCCTGGCAGAGGCTGGCCGTCGTACTTGCGGAGGGCGGGTTTGGGGTCGAAGGTATCGACGTGGCTGACGCCGCCGTGCATGAAGAGGAAGATGACGTTCTTGGCCTTTGGTGCGAAGTGGGGCGCGCGAGCGGTGGTAGGGCCGGCTTGTGCCTGCTCTTCGAGCAGGGAGGCCAGGGCGAGGGCGCCAAAGCCTTTGCCGGCGCGGGTGAGGAGTTCTCGGCGTGAATGCATGGGGACCTCAGTCGACATGGAGAAATTCGTTGGTGTTGAGCAGGCCGCGGGCGAGTTCCGTGACGGCGCCGTTGCGACTGCCGGTGAGCTTGGTTTGCTTGGCCAGAAACTCCGTGGCCACTTGCTGCTCGTTGGCCGAAGGCACGCGGGCGTAGACGCTGCGGAAGATGGTGGTGATAACGGTGGCGTCATCGGGCGCGGCGAGTGCTTTGGCGGCGAGCGCCTGGGCTTGGCGGAGAGTAAAGTCGCCGTTGAGGAGCGTCAGCGATTGGGGCGCCGTGGTGGACGACTCGCGGCGGGAGCAGCTGAGCACGCCTTCGGGCCGGTCGAAGACCTCGAGCAGCGGCATGCGGAAGTTGCGGCGGGAGATCATGTAGATGCTGCGACGGTCGTGTTCTTCGCGGGCGGCGGTGACGACCCAGGCATTGGTGGCGGGCTGGCTCATGCCGTACAGTTCTTCGGGCTGGAGTTCGGGGACCACGGGGCGGCCGAACATTTTGGAGTTCAGCGTACCGGCCGATTGCAGGACGGCGTCGCGGATCTCTTCGGCATCCAGACGGCGGCGGCGGAAGTGGGAGAGGTACTGATTTTCCGGATCCTTTTCGGAGACGCCGGGCGTGGGGCGACTGGAGCGACGATAGACGTCGGAGAGCATGATCTGGCGGTGGAGTTTCTTGAACGACCAGCCTTCGGTCATGAACTTGCCAGCAAGCGAATCGAGCAGCTCGGGATGGGAGGGCGCGGCGCCGCGGGTACCGAAATCGCTGGGCGTGGCGACGAAGCCGCGGCCGAAGTGATACTGCCACACGCGGTTGACCATGACACGGGCGGTCAACGGGTTTTCGGGCGAGGCGAGCCATTCGGCGAGGGCGCGGCGGCGCTGCGTGGTGGCTGAAGTGAGCGGGGGCTCGGGGATGTCTTTGCCGCCGAGCGCGGTGAGCAGGCCGGGACCGACTTCTTCGCCGGGAGGCGGGGCGCCTTTGACGGGGAGATAGGTCTTGGGGGATTCGCGGCCAACGTCGGTGAGGCCGGGCGAGAAGGGGCCAGGGGCGTAGGTGGTGTAGAGAGACACCAGGCGCTTTTCGGCGCGCTGGAGACGATCCTTGTCGGCCGCCGTCATGAGCGCCATCACCTCATTTTCCTTGGGCGTGACTTGCTTCACGTAGGCTTCGAAGTACGCCTTTTGCTGGGGCGTTCGCTGGTTTTCGTCGGTGGCGAAGGCGAGCTGGATGTCCTTGGAAAGCTTCGACAGATTCTGCTGACGGATCCGCTCCTGATAGGGCGACTTCACGGACATGATTTCAGCGCCGATGTCATAGAGCTTGAAGGTACGCGTGTTTTCGCTGAGATCATAGCCGCGAGCGTTGTTGTAGTGCAGGAAGACGCGGTTCTTTTGAAAGGGCGCGAAGATGGCCTGCATACGGTAGTAGTCGCGCTGGGGGATGGGGTCGTACTTGTGATCGTGGCAGCGCGCGCAACCGACGCTGAGGCCGAGGAAGACGGAGGAGGTGGTGTCGACAAAATCGGTGAGCGACTCAACGCGATTGATGTCTTCCACCTTGTAGAGCATGTCGCGGTTGGGGCCGACGTTGTAGTAACCGGTGCCTTGTTGGGCTTCGGGATCTTCGTAGAGTTCGTCGCCGGCAATTTGCTCTTTGATGAAGCGATCGTAGGGTTTGTCGTCGTTGAAACTTTTGATGACGTAGTCGCGGTAGCGCCAGGCGTAGAGGTTATAGGGATCCTGCTCGAAGCCGGAGGTGTCGCCGTAACGGACGAGGTCGAGCCAGTGCTTGCCCCATTTTTCGCCGTAGCGGGGGGAGGCGAGAAGGCGATCAATCAGTTCGGCGTAGGCGGTGGGGCGGGCATCGTTGACGAAGGCGGTGATTTCGGATTCGGTGGGGGCGAGGCCGTGGAGGTCGAAGGTGGCGCGGCGGATGAGCGTGCGGCGATCAGCTTCGGGGGCTGGGGTGAGTTGCTTTTCAAGAAGCTTGGCGGAGATGAAGGAATCGATGGGGGCGGATTTGGCGAGGGGCTTCTGGAAGGACCACCACTTGGCGGGACCAGGGGAGGCGGTGGTGGCGGCGGGCCAGGCGGCGCCGGTGTCGATCCATTCGCGGAGCACGGCGATATCGGCATCAGCGAGTTTGGCGCCGGGAGGCATGGCGAGTTTGGGATCGGCATGGGAGACGGCGCGGAGGAGAAGACTGGCGGAGGATTGGCCGGCAACCAGGGCCGCGCCGCGCTTACCACCTTGGAGCGCGAGGACGCGTGAATCAAGGCGCAGACCCGAGAGCGCGACGGCCCCGGCGTGACAGCTCCAGCAGTTCTTCTGGAGGATGCCGAGCGCCTGATCGGGGACGGCGGCCGAGAGGCCAAGGGCTGCGAAAAGTAAGAGGCGAATGAACACGCTGTTCGATTCTAGCGCAGCGACTAAGCGGTTATGGGCATTCTGGCCGGAACGCGGGACAACCTGTCCCGTCGGAATTTCGGCTCACGAAGGCGGGCAATCGCACGATAAGAACCTTGAGCAGATGCCCCGATGGAAGACCAAGAGATCATTCAAGACTTTCTTATCGAAAGCAACCAAAACCTTTCCCGCGTTGAGCAGGAGATCCTGGCGTTGGAAGAACGTCCCGGTGACGGACAGATTCTCGGCAGCATTTTTCGATCGTTTCACACAGTAAAAGGGACGTGCGGTTTTCTTGGATTTGGCAAGCTGGAGCGCATCACGCACCAGGCGGAGAACCTGCTGGCGGAGCTGCGAGACGGGAAGCGGCAGTTTACGCCTGTGACAGCGTCGTTGATCCTGGAGACGCTTGATACGGTTCAGCACGAGTTGGGGGCCATTGAGGCGACGGGCAACGAGAGTGACGACCTGCACACGCAGCTATTGCTGAAACTGCAGCGGGCATTGGCGAATGAGGACCCGCCACCGGCGGCGGCCGCGGCGGTCGAAAAGCAGGCGGCCCGGACGAAGGACGAAGAGGCACCCGCCGGGGAGACGGCCAGCGAAGCCAAGGGGGAAGCCGATGGCGGGGACGGCGAAGTGGTGTTGTCGAAATCGAACACGATTACCGATCCGACCATTCGTGTGGATACCCGGCTGGTGGACCGGCTGATCAATTTGGTGGGCGAACTGGTCCTGGTCCGGAATCAGGTTCTGCAGAGTGGTGTGAGCGGCGGCAAGAGTGAGGACAAGGCGATTGCGCACCGGTTGAACCTGATCACAACGGAGCTGCAGGAAGGCGTGATGCGGAGCCGCATGCAGCCGGTGGGCACTATCTGGAACAAACTGCCGCGGCTGGTGCGGGATACCGCCTCGCAACTGCAGAAAGATATTCGCCTGGTGACCGACGGGGCCAATACGGAGATGGACCGGACCATTCTGGAGGCGGTGAAAGATCCGTTGACGCACATTCTGCGCAACTCCTGCGACCACGGCCTGGAGACGCCGCCGGTGCGGATGGCCGCCGGGAAGCCAGCGCAAGGGACGGTGTCGTTGCGGGCGTACCACGAGGGCAGCCAGGTGGTGATGGAGGTCGAAGACGACGGGCGAGGAATTGACCCGGCGCGACTCCGCGCCAAGGCGGTGGAAAAAGGAATTCTAACGGCGGCGGCGGCGAATGCGCTCTCCGACCGCGATGCCATTTATCTGGTGTTTCATGCCGGGTTTTCGACGGCGGAGAAGATCACAAACATCTCCGGACGCGGTGTGGGGATGGATGTTGTGAAGAAGAACATCCAGAGCATCGGCGGCCAGGTGGAGTTGCAAAGCACGGTTGGCACCGGGACGAAGGTGAAGATCCGGATTCCGCTCACGCTGGCGATTATTCCCGGATTGATCGTCAACAGCGGGAATCAGACGTTCGTGATTCCCCAGTCGCACCTGATCGAACTGCTGCGCATTCAGGGCGAAAAGAAATCATCGATCGAAATGAGCAAGGAAGGCGCCATTCTGCGATGGCGTGGGACGCTGGTTCCTCTGGTGGATCTGAACGAGGCGCTGAAACTGAGCGCCGGTGATTTCGACCGAGGAGAGGTCCGGAACATCGCCATTCTGGAGGCCGAGGGGGCGACGTTCGGACTGGTTCTGGACCGGATCCGGGCGACGAGAGAGATCGTCGTAAAGCCGCTTGGGAAGCAGTTGAAGCGGATGACGTGGTACGCAGGCGCGACCATTCTTGGCGACGGGTCCGTGGCGCTGATTCTCGACGTCGCCGGGCTGGCCCGGCGAGAGAGAATTGCATCGCGTGGCGAGGCGGCGGCGAGTACAGAAGCCGCGGGCGAAGGTACGATCGCCGACAAGAAGCAGTTTCTATTGTTTGCCTGCGGGAGCTACACGCGGCTCAGCGTGCCGTTGGCGCTGGTGGACCGGCTGGAGAAATTCCCGGCGGCGCAACTGGAGCGGATGGCCGATTCCTGGGTTGTGCAGTACCGGGGCGCGCTGCTGCGGGTTGTCGCATTGGCGAAGGTACTCGGCGCGGGCGGCGAGGAATGCATGGAGCAGAAGCACGTGCAAGTGATTGTTGTGCGCCGTGGCGCGAAGGCAATCGGGTTGGCAGTGGATCGGATCATCGACGTACAGCAAGGGGAAGTGACAGCGCCCAGCCCGACTTCGGCGAGCGGGCTGCTGGCGACTTATGTTCTGAATGGCGCGGCCACGGAACTGCTGGATCTGGCGAGCGTGCTGGAGGTGGCCGATCCGGTGTGGAATCAGCCGCCGTGGAGTGCCCGGACGGATGGCGCACCGATTCTCATCGGCGCTCATTCCCCTTTCGTGGGCACGTCGCTCCGCCAGTATCTGGAACTAGGCGGATACCCCGCCACCGTGCGCGGCTCCGGAGAAGAGATGTTGAAATCGATGGAAGGCGGCGGTTTCCGCGCCGTGGTGATGGAGTGGCCAACGCCGGACGGCGGCAGTTGGATGGAAACGCTGCGGGCGCGCAGTGAGTCCGCCGGCATTCCGGTGATCACCGTTGGCGATGCGACCGGCGATGCGCCGCCGGAGTGGATGAACGGCATCTGTCCACCGCACGATTGCCACAGCCTGTTGCGGATGTTGGAACTTTCCTGGCACGGACAACCGGCGCCGGCTGAGACAGGAGTGAGTCAATGACCGTTGTGACTTTTCACGTTGGGTCCGTTCTCTGCGGCGCGGAGGTGGACTGCGTCCAGGAGGTGCTTCGGCACCAGGAACTGACACCGATTCCGCTTGCCGCGGCAGCAACCCCCGGGCTGTTGCACCTTCGCGGACAGATATTAACAGCGATAGACCTCCGTTCGGTCTTCGACCTCCCGGCGCGCGACCCCGGCACCAAGCCCGTGTGCGTGATCGTCCGCAAAGGGGATTCGGCGGCCAGCCTGCTGGCAGACCGCATCGGGGAAGTAGTGGAAGTGGAACCCGATGCGATTGAGGCGCCGCCAACGCACTGGCAGGGGCCAATGCGTGAATATTCTCGCGGAGTAACGGATCGGTCCGATCAGCTACTTCTTCTGCTCGACGCGATGCGGATTCTGGACATCGAATCCAGCCAGGAACTCGCGCAGGACGAGATCAACTAACAGGAATTATTGAATCAAAAGAGAGAGAGAGTCCGTGATGTCTTGGGAATTCAAGAGTCTACGCCATAAGCTCATTGTGAGCTTTGGCATTACAGTCGCGCTCGGCCTGTCCGCGGTCGCGCTGCTATCCTACCGGCAAAGCCGGGCCACGCTTTGGCACAACGCCGAAGCCACCCTAGGTCAGCAGGCATTTGCGCTTGCCGACAAGATTGATCGAAATCTGTTTGAACGTTATGGCGATGTCCAGGCGTTTGCCTTCCATCCTGGCGCGCGCGGAGCGCAAAGCCAGGTGAGCGAAGCGGCGAATTTCTTCATGCAGGCCTACGGGCTGTATGATCTGGCGATTGTTGCCGATCGGGATGGCCGGATTGTGGCCGCCAACACGGTGACGTTTGAGGGCAAGCCCCTCGACACCCGAGCCCTGATTGGCCGGAGTGTGCGGGGCGAGGACTGGTTTGAGGCGTGCCTCGGAGGCAAGGTCCGCAAGGGAGAGTCGTTCGTATCCGACGTGAAGGAAGATGCGATGGTGGCCGAGGTGTACCGGAACCGTGGCATTGCGATGAACTTCGCCGCGCCTGTCTTTGACGAAAGTGGCAACGTGACCCGGGTGTGGTCCAACCGCGCCTCCTGGGAGCGGATCACACGGCAGATTACGCGGGAGCATCTCGCAGCCGCTGGAGAAGCGAAAAACTCACTCTACGTGCAACTGGTGAACAAGGCCGGCCTTCTCATCGAAGATGCCAACGAGGCCCAACTTTTCAAGGCGAACCTCTTGGAAAACGGCAGCATCGCGGCAAAACTCGCTATCGCCGGAAAAGACGGGTTCTCGGAGGAGAAAGACGGCAAGGGCGTCGACACCCTCGTCGGGTACGTTGCCCAAAAAGGCTATGGCCCATTCAAAGGGAACGGTTGGGGCATCCTGTTGTCACAACCCTCACGTGATGCATCGGCCGCCGCCGTCGAGCTCGGCTGGTTTATCGCCGGAGCCGGCGTGGTGATCGCCCTGCTCTGCGTCGTTGTGGCCGGCTACGTTGCCAAAAACGTAGCGGAACCGCTGGTGGAGGCCATGCATGTGATTGAGGCAGTTGGCCAGGGCGATCTTAGCCGGAAAGTGAATGTCATCGGCCAGGACGAGGTTGCACGACTTTCCATTGCGTTCAACCAAATGGTGGACCGGATGCGAGAGACGATCCGCATGATCCGGGTGCATAGCGTTGGCGTCGGGGGCTCCGGAGAAGAGATAGCCGGGCTCAGCCATCAGATGACGGAGGCCGCCAACGCCACGTCCACGCAAGCGAACGTTGTGAGCGCCGCCAGCGAGGAGATCGCCACGACGATCCAGGTACTGGCCTCGTCTTCCACCGAAATGATGGCGTCCATTCAGGAGATCTCGCGCAACACCGCAAAGGCTTCCCAGATCTCCCAATCGGCGGTCATTTCGGCGCAGAATACCAACAAGATCATGGGGAAACTGGAAACCTCGTCCAACGAAGTGGGCAAGGTGATCCAATTGATCAATTCCATCGCCGAACAGACGAACCTGCTGGCGCTGAATGCGACGATCGAAGCGGCGCGGGCTGGCGAGGCGGGCAAGGGATTCGCCGTCGTCGCTCACGAAGTGAAGGCGTTGGCCGAGCAAACAGCGAAGGCCACCGAAGAGATCGAGTCGCGAATTGCCGCCATCCGGACAGACTCCAAAGGCGCGGCGCATGCCATCGAAGAGGTGACGCAGGTGATCGAACAAATCAACCACATCTCCACGACGATCGCCGCCGCGGTGGAAGAGCAAACGGCCACCACCAACGATATCAGCCGCAGTATGGAGGAGGTTGTCGTCGGTTCGAAGGAGATCAGCAGCAACATCACCCAAGTTGCCACCGCGGCTCATATGACAACATCGGCCGCCAATGAAGCCAGAACCTCGTCGGAGAATCTGGACCGCATGTCCGGCGAACTCGCCGAACTGGTGTCAACATTCCGCCTGGAATAGGCAGCTTCGCAACAAACGCAATCGTACCGGTTGACTGCGCCCGCTAACGGCGCTGCTCAACCGGTTCGGTATTTAGCGGAAGTCTTGCGTGCCGCATCCGCTCAAATGCCCAATGAACAGCGTACGCACTCCAACCAATCGCAACCGCCATGGCCGCGTTCACCACCAATACACTGGACGCGGTGAGAAGAAACGCTACCGCATCGGTTCGCCGCATCTTGTTCAAGCGGCTCCACGTACTCCATTCCAGTAGGCAAAAACCCATCCAGGCAGTTACCCCAGCCAACGCCGAGATCGGCACATGCGCCACCAGGCCAGCCAGGGCGGTCATAAAGGCCAGCACGAACAGCGCGTGAAAAAGATTCGACATTCGCGTTGTCCCGCCGCACCGGACATTCGCCAGACTGCGCGCCGGGATGCCCACACTAAAGGGCGCGCCAAATAGCCCGCCAAACAGATTCGCAATGCCATAGGCACCCAGTTCACGGTCCGCATCGGCGCGTTTCAGATCCGCCCGCCGTCCCCGGAAGTGCTCCACCACACGCGATGTAATCAACAGATTCACCGACGAGACGATGGCCAGTCCCAGGGCATTCGGAAGCACCATCAACGCATCAGCCGGCGACCATACGAACCCAGCCAATGGAGGCAGCGCCAACGTCAGCGCGCCAACTTCTTTGTCATGCCACCCAAAGACGCTGCCGGCCGCGGTCGCCACCACAATCCCGATCATCGGCGACGGCGCCGACGGCCAACGCCGCGAGGCCCACGCCGCGCCGGCAATCGTCGCACCTCCGATCGCCGTTACCTGCCAGTTCAAATCCGGCAACGCACCGAGCGCGCGCAGCAACTGGTCCAACATCGTGCCACCGATGGCAATCTTCAACCCGAACAGCGACTTCAATTGCGAGATGATCATCATCGTCCCGATCCCACAAGAGAAGCCGGAAACAACAGGGCGTGGCACAGACGCCAGAATGCCACCCAGCCGAAGCACACAGAAGCCCATCAAAAACACAGCGGCCACGATGGTAATCTTCGCGGCGCCGCCCAGACCATATGAAGCAACCGCGGCGGCGACGAACGGCACGGTCACCGTTGAAGTACCGCCGATCAATACAGGATTTCGGCCCAACAACGCCGTGATCGGCGCCGTTAGAATCGATGTCATCAGCCCCATCATGGGCGGGATGCCCATCAGGGTCGCCATGGCAAGGCCGTACGGCAGAGCGATCAGGGCGGCTACTAAACCGCCCATCAGATCGCCCTGCAACGCGGCCCAGGAGTACTGCGGCGGACGCCAATCCTGCCAAGGCGCCGGCACCACCGGCGCCTTGGCAATCGATTTGGAATCCGTCGTCTGCACTCTGGTTAGACTCCGAAGATCTTCTTGTAAGCCGTCTTGAACTTGGCCATCTCCTCCGGGGTGCCGATCGACACGCGAGCATGATTCGGCCAGGCCGGCCAAACGCGCCCGATGAAGATCTTCTCCGCGGCAAAGGCCTTCACCATCTCGCCGCCCGGCTTGTCCCACTCCACCATGAACTTATTGGAGACAGAGGGCACGAACTTGGCGTTGTGTTTGTGAAGGAATTCAAAGACGTCGTTGCGGGTCTGGGCGATGAGCTTGCGGCGCTCAGGAACCAACTTCGGCGACTTCAGGCTGGCATGCGCGCCCACCATTCCGGTCAGCGGCAGGGCGCCGGCGCCGTAGCTGGACAGCTTCGCCAACAGGTCCGGACGGCCGATCGCCGCGCCGGCGCGCAGGCCGGCCATGCCGTAGAGCTTGGAGAAGGTGCGAAGAACAATCAGCTCCCCGTCCTTGGCCACCATGTCGGTGCCGAAGGCTTCGTCGCTCAAATGGATGTAGGCCTCATCGAGCAGCAACAGCGAGCCCTTGGGCTTGTTCGCCAGCAGCCACTGGATGTCAGCCTTTTTGGTGATCGTCCCAGTGGGGTTGTTAGGGTTGCAGATGTAGATGATGCCGGCGTTCGGAGACGCCGTCGCCATCGCTTTCACATCGTGTTCGTGGTTCTTGGTAAGCGGAACACGAATCACTTTGGAACCGATGAACTGGGCGGCGCGTTGGCCGGCTTCATACCCGGGGTCGCCCATGACGAACGGCTTGTCCGGCGAGGTGTAGGCGAGCACAGCCCGGTGCAGCGGATCGCTGGAACCGGGGAACGGCATCACATAGTTCGGCTTCAGGCCTTCCTGTTCGGCCAGCGTACGGGAGAACGAGAAGGTCTCCTCATACATGTACCGGCCGCCCTTCTTGATGACGCCGTAGATGGCTTCGGCGGCTTCGGCGCTCGGGCCTAGCGGGTTTTCGTTGGCGTTGATTTTCACCGCGTCGGCCGGCAGGGGGCCGATCATGGACAGCTGAGCCAGGGCCGGCTCATTGAAGAAGGGGAGCGACGCCCCAGCGCCGATGAGGGTCAGGGCGTGGCGCCCCAGGGAGCGCCGCGAGAAGTCAGACTGCAATCCAGCAGAAGACATAGTCATCCTTTCAGAGATGCGAAAAACAGTGGTTGAAAGCCGAGCCTGGTCTAGAAGAAGAACCGGACGCCAAGCTGAATCATGCGAGAGAAATTGGCCTGTTCGGTGATGCGGCCGAAGTTGGAGTTGCTGACGCCGAACGCCAGATTGGGCGCGCGGAATTGAGGAGTGTTGAAGGCGTTGAGCGCCTCGGCGCGGAACTGAGCTTTCAACTTCTCAGTAACGGAGAAGGTCTTGAACAGGCTCATGTTCCATTCAGAGATGCCAGGGCCGCGAAGGCCGATCGTGCGCGACAGGTTGCCGAACTGGTATTTGTTGACTTCGGAGAAAGCAGCCCGGTTCAGGTACCCATCGATGCGGCTCATTAGGTCGCCCGCGGTGACCGGAGAAACCCCGGTGGCATTCGGACGCTGCCCGCCGCCGCCGAAGGCACCGTTGTTGTTGGAGGCCTGCGTGATGGCCAGCGGATAGCCGGTCTGGTAGGTCACGATGCCGTTGACGGACCAACCGCCAACCACCAGATCCGCCACCATGTTGTTGCCAGCCCACTTCTTACCCTTGCCGAACGGCATTTCGTAAGTAAAGGCGCTGGAGAAGCGATGCGGCGAATGCACGCTGGAGAGCGAGTATTCCGAATCGAGGTTGTAGACGTTCTGGATCGCGCCCAGGCCGTTGAAGAACGAGCCCGGACCGCCGATCGTCGCGTCCATGTTGCGTGACCAGGTCCAGCTGGCAAGCAGGCTGAGCCCGCTGGACATCCGCTTCTGCACCTTGCTCACAAACGAGTCATAGGTGGCGCGGTTGTAGTCGCTGTTGCTCAGCGTCACGTTACCGAACTGGTTGAAGGGACGGAGGAACTGTTCCCGGGTCATCGTGCGGCCGCCGATCAGACCAGGCCCGCCCGCCACAAAGTACGGGTTCGGAACGCTGGCGTTAAGCGCCGCCGTACCTTCCGCGAAGTTCTTCGGATCCATCTGATTGATGTTCAGGCCACCGGCGCCCAACACCAGGTCATACGAACGGCTGCCGACGTACCCAGCCGCCAGCGCAAGGCCCCAAGGCAACTGCCGCTGCACGTCGAAGCTGAACTGATGAATGCTCGGAGCACGGTGATTCTGGGAGATAGAACCCACCGACTGGCCGATACCGGAGAGCAGCCCGGCCGAGTTGCCGATCGGCGTTCCCACCGTCGGGAACGGATTCGACAGCGAACCAGCGGGCGTAAAGCCGCCATCCACCGACGAAAGATAGGTGGTGGTCTGCGAATAGCCCAGCGTGTTCTGGAACCCATAAGGAATCGGCGCCCAGAACATGCCGTAGCCGCCGCGGATCGTCGTCTTGCCGTTGAGCTGATAAGCAAAGCCCATGCGCGGAGCGAACTTGTTCTTGTTCAGGTTGCCGGTCTGCGTACGGCCGCCGTCCTTGCCGGCGTACATCAGGCCACCAACAGGAGTAAACCCTGAAACCGGAGTGGTAACCGTGATCGGGCTCTTCACAGTGGTGTTGAAGCCGGTGATCAACGTGTTGTTCGTCGCCTTCAGGCCGGTTTCATACTCGTAGCGAACGCCGAAGTTCAGCGTGAGCTTGGAGCTGACGCGGAAGTCGTCGTGGAAGTAGAAGCCCATGTAGTCGACGTACTGATACATCTTCGTCGCCTGCAGGAACGTCCCGGAGTTCGGGAAGCCGAGCAGCAGGCTGGCCAGATCGCTACCGGAACCGGCGGTGGCGCGCAACGGCGTTTCGCGCGTGAAACCATCGTTGAACCCGAAGTTGCCGGCCGGATCGCCGAACTCGATGCCGTCGATGTGCAGACGGCGATAGTCAGCGCCCATCTTGAAGCTATGGCGACCCGAGAACTTGGCCACCGAACCCATCAGGTTCTTCGAGTGGAAAACCTGATCGTTGTTGTTGGTCGTGCCCAGGCCGGAGAAGTTCTGCATACCGATGAGAGGAAACGTCGTCGTCTGAATCTTGGAGGCATACGCGGGAGAGAAGCCCAGCGTCGTCACGTCGAAACCAGCCGATCGCGTCAAGTTCAGATTCGGGAAGCGGTTGAAGCCGTAGCGCACCGTGACCACCGTCGTCGCATTCGGCGTGAGGATGCTGGAGACAGCCGTCGCGTCCACTTTACGGTTCAACAGCCATTGGCCGGGGCTGGCGATCGTGTTCATCCACCATTCCCCTGGTTCGCGCGAACCATAGTGCAGATAGCTCGCCGAGGCGCGCCACCAGCTGGCGATCTGATGATCCACCTTCGCCGAGAACTGATCGGCGCGGTCATATTGGCTGGACGCGGCCGAGTAATTGTTCGTGCCGTACCCGGTGCGCTCCCGTGTGGGCGCCGGGTAGTTGCTGGCGATCCGCGAGCCAATCGTGTTCAACCGGGCGCCAGGAATAACGTTGCCCGCGAACGGCGTCCGCGCGCCGGCGGCGGTCGTTGTCAACGGGTCATAAATCAGCTGCACGGGACCAGACGAACCACTCACGAAGCTCCGCGAGAAGTCACCGCGCGTTTCCAACGCCGTCGGCACCGAAAGCTCGGTGGAGGTGGAAGAGATCTGCCGGTATGCTTCCCCGGCCAGCCAGAAAAACGTCTTGTCCTTGCCGTTGTAGACTTTCGGAATCCAGATCGGCCCGCCGATCGAGGCGCCATAATTTTTGAACGGCTGATTCGGAACCGGGCGGCCGGCGCGATTGTTGAAGAAGTTATTCGCCAGCCATTCGGTCTCGCGCATATAGCCAAAACCGGATCCATGCAGGCTGTTGGTACCGCTCTTCAAAAACGTGTTGAACATGCCGCCACCGGTACGCCCCATTTCGGCGTCGTAGGTGTTAGCCTGCACTTTCACTTCCTGCACCGCTTCCAGGGTCGGGATGATCACGGCGCGGTTCACCGAATCGGTGATCGGAATACCATCAAGCAGATAATTGTTGCCGCGCACCGGGCCGCCGGCGAGCGAAATCTGCGAAGAACCCGACTGATCCTGCATGCGGTTAAACCGCGGATTGCCAACCGCAACCACGTTCTGGGCCACCTTCGCCATCATGAACGGGTTCCGGCCCAGGTTCGGCAGGTCGATCAATTTCTGCCGGTCAATCAATTGGCCCGCCGAAGCGTTCGCCGTTTCAATCACCGGTACTTCCTCGGTGACCATGACGCTCTCGGTCACCTGCCCCACTTCCAACTTCATGTCAATCGTCAGGAACTGCTGCGTTCCCAGGGAAACGCCCTTGCGCTCAGACTTCTTAAAGCTCGGTGATTCTGCCGAGACAGAATACGTTGCCGGCACAAGGCCACTAAATACGTACTCTCCGGATTCATTCGTTAGTGTCGCGCGGGTGGAGTTGGTGCCTTCATCAACGAGAGAGACTTTGGCGCCTGCAACGGCACCGCCTCCGGCGTCGGTTACCAATCCGCGAATACCGCCCTGAAATGACTGTCCAAACAGCGAGGCGGCGAGGAGAAGAAAACTGAGTGTCCAACGATACATACCAGAAACCCCCTTATGCCCGGACGCAATAGCGCGGCCGGTTTCCCCAAAAG
>JBIKOG010000137.1:0-20382 GCA_044358225.1 Bryobacteraceae bacterium
CAAAAGGAAATGGTGTAGAAGCTCTTGCAACGAGCCGGTTGGACTCAGAACTGGGAGTTAGAAAAGCGACCAGGCGGGCGAGCCGGACAGGAGGCCACGCAGTCGACGGGGAGAAACACGGGTCTATTCAGACAGGAAGATCCGCGTTTGTTCTTAGGAATGTAACCTACACTCGAAGCGAGTGTCAACTCCGGAGCGAAAACTAAAGGGGATTTAACGGCTAAAGTCGCGTTTACCTTCTAAAGTCACGCGCTCATGCATGCTGAAATCCAACTTTTCGGAGATCAACTGCTTCGCGCTCAAGGCGTCTTTCGCGACGCCCGATTTACCATGCTTCTTCGTATTCGCCAGCATATGGTACAACTCGTGCGCCACCACCCGGCCCAGCGCGCGTCCGAACAACTCATCAGCCTTCCGGTAGTCAGACGGCTGCAATGCGGTCTTAATAGACTCCCGAACACGATCGCATTTCACTTCCCCGAACGGCAGCACATTGCCATCCGCGGTAAAAGCCCACGCAAACGGCCCACGTTCATCGAGCAACGCAGGCATCGTGTCCATCTCGCACTTACCCTTCATGCGGAACACAACAAGATCCGTAAACTGCTCCGCCGCCGCCTGCGACCGCTCCACAAAGCGGACGCGAATGCCCGCCTGCTTGGCTATGCGTTTAGATTCCGCCTCCATGGCCTGCCAGGCCTGCGGCGAAAACGTCTCGTCAACCTGCACGACCACCGCAACCTCAGGCGAGGTTCCAATGGTGGCAGCAAAAGTAGCACACAAGGCTAGTGTAAAGATGGACAGGATCAGGCGAATCACAAACAGGGATCTCCGCTGTGCCCATCATACACAAAACGGAGGTGGGTTGTGTAAGAGGGTTTTCCCTAATGTTTAGCCCCTCAGTAGTCCCTTTACCACCTTGGCCTCTTCCACCCCGGTGAGTTTCTGGTCCAACCCCTGGTACTTGTACGTAAACCTCTTATGGTCGATGCCCAGATTATGAAGCAGCGTTGCCTGGAAGTCGCGCACGTGGACTGGATCGCGAACAATGTTGTAGGAAAATTCGTCCGTCTCCCCATATACTACGCCTGGTTTGAATCCGCCGCCAGCCGCCCACAACGAAAAACATCGCGGGTGATGATCCCGCCCATAATTCGTCGCCGTCAACTTGCCCTGCGAATAGATCGTCCGCCCGAACTCCCCGCCCCAGATCACAACGGTGTCGTCCAGCATCCCGCGCTGCTTCAAATCCTGCACCAACCCGTACAACGCCTGGTCCACGTCCTTACACTGGCTCGGCAACACCTCCGGCAAATCGTTGTGCACATCCCACCCGCGCATATACAGCTGAATAAACCGCACGCCCCGCTCGGCCAGCCGCCTAGCCATCAGCGCGTTATAACTGAACGTCCCCGGCTTCCGCGCCGCCTCGCCATACAATGCATAAACGCTCTCCGGCTCCTTCGATAAATCCGTCAAATCCGGCACCGACGATTGCATCCTAAACGCCATCTCATACTGCTGAATCCGCGCCTGCGTCTCGGCATCCCCCAGCTTGTCGAACGTCATCTGGTTCAACTCGCCCAGCCCGTCCAACATTGTCCGCCGCGTCTTCGCATCCACCCCGTCCGGATTGTTGATATACAGCACCGGGTCCCCGCCCGACCGCAACGACACGCCCGCATACTGTGCCGACAAAAAACCCGCCGACCACAGCTTCGCCGAGATCGCCTGCACATTCGCTTTCGGGTGCGTATGGTTCGCGTTCAACACCACAAACGTCGGCAGATCTTTGTTCATGCTGCCCAACCCATACGCCATCCACGCGCCCGTACAAGGCTTCCCCGGCACCATCGATCCGGTCTGAATAAATGTGATCGCCGGCTCGTGATTAATCGCCTCCGTGTGCATCGTGCGGATGATCGAAATGTCGTCCACCATCTTCGCCGTGTACGGCAGCAACTCGCTCAGCCACGCCCCGCTCTTGCCATGTTGCGCGAACTTGAACACCGTCGGCGCAATCGGAAACCGCGTCTGCCCCGACGTCATCGTCGTCAGCCGCTGCCCGTTGCGCACCGACTCCGGCAGGTCTTTGTCGAACCAGTCCTTCATCTTCGGCTTGTAGTCGAACAGGTCCAACTGCGGCGGCGCTCCCACCATGTGCAGCCAAATCACCCGCTTCGCCTTCGGCGCAAAATGCGGCACACCCGCCGCCGGTTCCGCACCTTCCAACAACGACGCCAGCGCCACTCCGCCCAGCCCCTGCGCCCCGCGCCGCAGTAACTGCCGGCGCGTCTCCATCCGAACAGATTCATCAATCGGGTTCATCATTTGTTCAACGCCTCGTCGAGATTCAACACCTGGCTCGCCACCATCGTCCACGCCGCCAACTCCTGCGCCGACAACTTCCCATCCCGCGGCGATTCCCCCGTCGCCAACAGCTTCTTCGCCTCCTCCGGCTTCGCGTCGTAGTGCGACAGGAACGACTTATACGACCGCTCCACCACCGCCTTCTCCCGCGCCTCCAACGGCCGCGCCAGCGCCCGCTCCGCCAGATAATCCAGCCGCCCGTCAAAGCCGCTCTTCACGCTCTTCATCGTCCGCTCCGCCAGGTTCCGCGCCGCCTCCACGAACTGCACATCGTTCATCGTAATCAGCGCCTGCAACGGCGTATTCGTCCGCTCCCGCCGCACCGTGCAGGTCTCCCGCGTCGGCGCGTTGAAGATCTCCATCGACGCCGGCGGCGCGCTCCGCTTCCAGAACGTATACATCGACCGTCGATACAGTTTCTCCCCGTGGTCTTGTTTATAAAACCGCGTGTTCGAACCCTCCATCGCCACCGTCTCCCACACCTTCTCCGGCTGGTACGGCCGCACACTCGGCCCCCCAATCGTGGGCACCAACAACCCGCTCGCGGCGAGTGCATAATCCCGAACCATCTCCCCATCCATCCGGAACCGCGGCCCGCGCGACAGCAACAGATTCTCCGGATCCTTCTTCCGCTTCTCCTCCGTCGCCACCGCCGCCTGCCGATAGGCCGACGAAGTCACCATCATCCGCACAAACTTCTTCACGTCCCAACCCGACTCCCGGAACTCCACCGCCATCCAGTCCAACAACTCCGGATGCGTCGGCGCCGTGCCCTGCGCGCCAAAGTCTTCAGCCGTCTTCACAATCCCGTTCCCGAAAATCTCCTGCCACATCCGGTTCACCGTCACCCGCGCCGTCAACGGATTCTCCGCTGAAGTCAGCCACTGCGCCAACCCCAGCCGGTTCCGCGGATACTTCGTGCCCAACGCGCCCGCCACCGCCGGCACCTCCGCCCGCACCTTATCTCGCGGCTGGTCATACATCCCGCGGAACAGCACAAACGCCTCCGGATCTTTCTCCCGCACCTCATTCATCACATGCGTCACCGGAGCCCGCCGCGCCATCGCGCGCTGCTCGGCTACCGTCTGCAGCCACGCCTCGTTCGCCTTTCCCCAGGCCTTGTCCGTGCGCTGCAAATACATCATCTCCGCCGCATTCCGCGCCACGTCCAACGACGCCTCGCCCGCATGCCGCAGCGGCATCCACCCGGCCAGAATCTCCACCTCGTCATCCCGCAGCTGCCGGTCCAGAATCTGCAAATCCTGCACCGCGCCGCCCTCGAAAAACTTCTTATTCCCGTCACTCCCCACCGTCACCGGAGCCTTGGAAAGCGTCGAGCCCTCCACCGTCCCCCCACCCGAATTCGGATTCGTCTCCGTAATCGCCACCTTTCCATCAATGAAAATGGAAAGCCCCTTATAGTCCCGCGACCCATCGAACGTCACCGCAATGTGGTGCCACGTATTTGCCTTCAGCCGCCCCGTCGCCCCCGCGCGAATCAGGATCAAATCATCCTTCTTCCCGCCCATCATCTGGAACCGCGGCCGCCGCCCGTCGAAGTCAAACGCCCATCCCTGCGTAATGCTGTCTTTCTTGTTCACCCAGTCCAGCTTGGTCGCCACCGCGAAGTTCTGCTCCTCCTTCGGCAGGTACACCCAAGCCGCCACCGTGAACGGCTTCCGGCTGTCCAGGTCCCGCTTCGCCGCCGGCAACTCCAACGACTTCTTCGCCCCAAACGACAACGCCTTCGTCCCGCCCACAGCCCCATTCACCAGCGTCACACCCTCCGGCAACACCGCCGGCGGCTGCAGTGTCCACCGCGGCGAATAGCCCTTAAACGGTGCCTTCACGGCCTTGTACTTGCCCAACCGGACCCACTCCTCCATCCCCGCACCCGCCCGCGTACGCAGCGCCGCCCGCGCATCGCGCCGGGCCTTCTCCTCCACCAGCAACTGGTGCCACCGCGCCCGCTCCCCTTCCGCCGGAACCGTAATCACCGGCGGCGTGTCGTGAATATTCCCATCCATCGGCTTCTGCGTCGTATTCCGGAAGAACGCCGCCATCTGGTAAAACTCTTTCTGCGTAATCGGATCAAACTTGTGATCGTGGCAAGTCGCGCAGCCCACCGTCAGCCCCAGCCACACCGCCCCCGTCGTATCCACGCGGTCTTTCGCATAGATCGCCGCCACTTCGTCCTCAATCGACCCGCCCTCGTTGGTCGTAATATTACACCGGTGAAAGCCCGTCGCCACCGTCTGCTCCATCGTCGGCTTCGGCAACAAATCCCCCGCCAGTTGCTCCAGCGTGAACTGGTCAAACGGCATGTTCTTGTTGAACGCCGCAATCACCCAATCCCGGTACGGCCACATCTCCCGATAGTTGTCCACGTGAATGCCATGCGTGTCCCCATACCGCGCCGCGTCCAGCCAATACCGCCCCCGATGCTCGCCATACTGCGGCTTCGCCATCAGCCGGTCCACCAGCCGCTCGTACGCATCGGCGGCCGTGTCCTGCACGAACGCCTCCACCTCCGCCGGCGCCGGCGGCAACCCGGTTAGGTCCAGTGACAACCGCCGCGCCAGCGTTCGCTTATCGGCCTCCGCCGCCGGCTGCAATCGTTCCGCCTCCAGCCGCGCCAACACAAACCTGTCAATCCCGCTCCGGGCCCACTGGGCGTTCTTCACCGCCGGCAACTCCCGCTTCACCGGAGCCGAAAACGACCAATGCTCCTTATACGCCGCGCCTTCGGAAATCCACCGTTTCAGCACATCCTTCTGCGCATCGCTCAGCGTCTTGTGCGCCGCCGGCGGCGGCATCCGCAGCGCGGGCGTGGCGTGGTTAATCCGCTTCCACAACTTGCTCTCTTCCGGCTTCCCGGCCACCACCGCCGGCCCCGGCACATCCAGCCGCAAATTGGCCATGCGTGAACCCTTGTCAGGCCCGTGGCAGTGGTAGCAGGCATCGGACAATATCGGCCGCACCTCCCGATGAAAGTCCACGGGCTTCTGCTGCGCGGACAAACCAGCGCTCACCACCACCAGCAACCAACATTTCCTCATAACAAGTCCTCACGCAAATCCAAAATCTTCGCCTGTTCCAACGGCACCAGCCGCTCCCCGGCCGCGCACACCGCGTCAACACCCAAATGCTCAATCACAAAATCGTTCCAGCGGTACGTCCGTTCCCGTCCGCTCGCCGCCGCAAAGTCGTTCTTTGCATTATGAATCACTCGCGTCACTGTGCCCGGCCGCAGCACCGCCAACCGGTACTCCGCCCGCCGCGGCACGCCGTCGTACAACCGGTCACCACGCAGCCAAAGCTCCACCGCATTCTCATCCCCCAGCCGCAAACCAAACAACGCCCACCGCCGTTCCACATCCCTCGGCTGGAACGCCATCGGCACCAACCGCGTCCCCACGCCGTCTTCGTCTTCCACAATCAACACATCCGCCGCCGCCGTCCCGCCCGCCGAACGCACCCGGTCCCCAGCCCGAAAAATCGGCTCCGGAACAGACGGGTCCCGATGCTCCGTCTTCGTCCACACCGTCGTCTTCCGAGCCACCCGCAGCACCAGCATCGACACTAGGCCAACACGTCTTTCACCACATGCCCATGCACGTCGGTCAGCCGTCGCTGCAGCCCGTTGTGATACCAGCTCAGCCGCGTATGGTCCAGCCCCAGTAAATGCAGCAAGGTCGCGTGGAAATCGTACAGCGTCGTCGGGTTCTCCGCGGCCCTGTATCCCAGCTCATCCGTCCGCCCATACGAGTAGCCCGGCTTCAGCCCGGCCCCCGCCATGAACGACGTGAACCCCTCGGGGTTATGATCGCGCCCGCCCTCGCCAATGCCCTCGCTAATCGGCAGCCGTCCGAACTCGGTCGTCCACACCACCACCGTATCGTTCAACATTCCGCGCTGTTTCAAATCAGCTAGCAACGCCGCCGTCGGCTTGTCCATCGAAGCCGCGCACCGCGAATGATTCGCGCGCAGATCCTCGTGCCCGTCCCAGTTAATCCGCGGCGCCCCGAAGTGCCCGCCATTAAACAACTGCACGCACCGCACGCCACGCTCCACCAGCCGCCGCGCCAACAGGCAGTTGTACCCATACGCCCGCGTCGCCGGATCGTTCAACCCATACGCCTCGCGCGTGGCCTCACTCTCCCCCTTGATGTCCGTCACCTCCGGCGCGCTCACCTGCATCCGTGCGGCCATCTCATAGGCCCGAATCCGCCCCGCCAACGCGTCGTCCCCCGGATGCGCGCCCAAGTGTTCTTCATTCAACTGCGACAGCAAATCATACGAAGCCGCCTGCACCGCCGGCGCCACCGGAGCCCGCAAATCCGCAATCGGGTTCTTCTGGTCGCCGAACATCACCCCCTGGTGCTGCGCCGGCAAAAACCCGTTCCCCCAATTGGCCACGCCGCAAGGCGGCAACCCACGCGGATCCGGCAAAACCACAAACGACGGCAGGTTCTGATTCTCCGATCCCAACCCATAACTCACCCACGAACCCACCGACGGGAACCCCTGAAAAATGTACCCCGTCGACATCTGGAAGATCGCCGGCCCATGCGCATTGCTCCGCGCCACCATCGAATGGAAGAACGTCATATCGTCCACCCGCTGCGCCAAATGCGGCAGCAGATCGGACACATACTTCCCCGACTTCCCATACGGCCGGAACTCCCACGGCGATTTCATCACCGCCCCCGGCTTGCCGAAAAACGGCGTGATCGTATTCTCGCCCTTCGTCTGTTTCCCGTGGTGTTTCACCAGGTCGGGCTTATAGTCGAAGGTGTCAATCGCACTAATCCCACCAGGCAGGTAGATCAAGATAACGTTCTTCGCCTTCGGCGCAAAATGCGTCCCCGGCTTGCGCGGCGCCGCCTGCGCCTCCATCTGCGCCAACGCAATCCCGGCGAGCCCGCCGCCCACCTCCCACAGCATCTCCCGGCGTGTCGTTTTCCGTCTCATGGTGTGTATAAAAACTCGTTGGTGTTAAACAGCACGCGCGCATAAGCAGCCAGTGAATGCTGCCCAATGAACGCCATTCCAGCCCGCAACTCTTTCTCCGATGGCGCCCGCCCATACAGCAGCGAATACGCCCGCGCCACCTGCCCGGAAACGTCACTCGCCTCCCGCCGCAACCGCTCCGCCATTCGTTCGGATTGCTTCATCACAAACGAATTGTTCAACAGCGTCAGCGCCTGCACCGGCGTGTTCGAATTGCTCCGCTGCGGCGTCGCCACCGAGGGGTCCGGACAATCAAAACTGTCCATGAATATCCGCCCGCCCCCGCGCACCACAAACCGGTACACCGCCCGCCGCCAAACCGCCGGCCCATCGTTGTCCAGCGCATCGTAGATATACGACCCGCCGCCGCCCTTCTTCTGCAGCAAATAGCTCGGCCCGCCCCGCTCCGGGTTCAAACTCCCCGTCGCCGCAAGCATCGTATCGCGCAGCGCCTCGGCGTCCATCCGCCGCAGCGGCATCCGCCACAGCAACCGGTTATCGGCGTCCACGGCAAAGGCTTTTTCATTCAAGGCCGACGACTGTTGAAACGCCTGCGACATCACAATCTGCCGCTGCAGCCACTTCAAACTCCACCCGTTCTCCATGAACGAAACCGCCAGCCAATCCAGCAGTTCCGGATGCGACGGCCGGTCCCCCATCAACCCGAAATCGCTCGGCGTATTCACAATCCCGTTGCCGAAATGATAGAACCACACCCGGTTCACAATCACGCGCGCCGTCAGCGGATTCTTCGCGTCCGCAATCCAATCGGCCAGCGCCGTCCGCCGCAAATCATCCGGAGCCTTTGCGTCCAACCCAAACGAAGCCGGCCGGTGACCCAGCGCCGATAGCGCCCCCGGAAACACCTCCTCCTTCGCCTTCGCCACGCTCCCGCGCTCCAATAAATACGCGGGCTCCACCGGGTGCGGCTTGGCCGCATACACCATCGCCGGCGCGGGCACCGCGTCCAGCTTTTTCTTCCACCCATCCCGCTCCGCCAACAACTCCGCCCGCCGCGCCCGCGCCGCGTCCGTCAACGCCGCCACCACCTCCGCCTCACTCACCGACGGTAGTTCCAACTCATTCACACTGATGTGATCCAGCGAATTCGCCACCGGCCGCCAGTTCGCCCCATCGTCAGAAACCTCCAACGAATACACCCGAATCTGCCCGTCGCTCTTCCCCATCACCCGGTCCGTCGACCACGCAATCTCGCTGACAGTTCCCTTCCCCGGAATCGGCAGAATCACCGGCACCGCGGCCGTGGCCTGCGCCGTACCCACAAAGTCCCGCACCGTCAAACCGGCGGGCTTCAGCTCCAGCAAATCAATCTTCGGCACCTTCCCGCCGTGCCCCGAAATCACCAATCGATAAGCAGCCCCCGTCACCGGCGCAAACACATTCCGGTTAAAGAACGGAGCCAGCGGCACCCGATACTTCTCCCCCCGCCGCTTTTCATCCAACGCCTGATAACGCTCGCGCATCATCCGCGTCCGCACCGGAGCCTCAATCGAATCCAACTCCCGCTGCACCCGCCCCAACCCAGCCTGCAACGGCTTCGCCGCCGCCTCATACGCCTGCTTCGCCGAATCGGTGACAACCTCCCGCGTCCCAAACCCCACGCCCCCAAACACCGCCGTCAGCGAATAATAATCCTTCGTCGGAATCGGATCGAACTTATGGTCGTGGCACCGCGCGCAATTCACCGTCATCGCCTGGAACGAATGGAACGTCGTCGTCACCATATCGTCCAACTCATCCATCCGTGCCGTCTTCTTCATCAGCGCGTCTTTGTTCAACTCCGCGCTCACCGAATCCCACGGCCCTGCAACAAGAAACCCCGTCGCCGCCACCGACTGCGGATCCTTCGGTCGCAACAAATCCCCGGTAATCTGCTCCCTAACAAACTGCGTATACGGCATGTCCCGGTTGAACGCGGCAATCACCCAATCGCGATACCGCCACGCATGAAACCGTTCAAAATTATGCTCCCCGCCATCGGTCTCGCCGAACCGCACCACGTCCAGCCAGTACCGCGCCCACCGTTCCCCATACTCCGGCGACGCCAACAACCGGTCCACATTCTCCGCGTAGGTTCGCTTGTAATCGGCATCCGTCGGAGGCAACCCGGTCAAGCTGAAAAACAGCCGCCGTGTCAGGTCACGCTCAGAAGCCCGCGCCGAAAATCCCAGGCCCTTGGTCGCCAACCTCGCCTGCAAATACGCATCAATCGAACCCAGCGGCCCCTTCACCGGCGGCACAAACGCCCACCACGCTTTCCTCCTCGCCACCGCCAGCGAGCCCGTATAAACCGCCCCGCCCCGAATCCAATCCCCCAGCACCGCCACTTCCTCAGTCGTCAGCCGCGGCCCGCCCATCGGCATCTTCCCCGACGAAACATGCTGGTACAACTTACTCCCGGCCGGATCGCCCTTAACAACCACCCCAGCCTTCGCAAACGCGTCAGCCGAAGTCATATCGAAACCGCCCGCCGTCCGCTCCCCGCCGTGGCACTTCACGCACTTCGCAGCCAAGAGCGGGCGCACATCGCGCTCAAACTCCGCGCCACACAACGCGGCGACACCCACTCCAAGAACCACCGAAAGTTTCAGGACTGGCACTTACATAGAATAATCTTTTTAATCTACCCCCGTGCCAACCCCAACGCCCGGATCCGCTTGTGCAACGACGTCCGCTCCATCCCCAACGCCCGCGCCGCCGCCGAAACATTCCACGCCGCCTCATCCAACGCCCGCGTAATGTGGTCCCGCTCCGCCCCCCGCCGCGCCTCTTCCACCGAGTTCGGCGCATCCGGATCCCGTCCCAATCGCAACTCAATCGGCGCCGACTCTTTATCCAACAAATCCCCCGGGCTCAATATCGCCATCCGCTCCACAACATTCCGCAACTCCCGCGCATTTCCCGGCCACCCATACTTCTCAAACAAACCAAACACCGAATCATCGAACGACTTCATCCGCACGTTATTCCGCCCGCAAAACTCCTCCAGAAAATGCGCCGCCAGCACCCGCACATCCTGCGGCCGCTCCCGTAAAGCCGGCACCCGCAACGGCACCACCGCCAACCGGTAGTAAAGGTCCTCCCGGAACCGCCCCGCCGCCACCTCACTGGCCAAATCCTTGTTCGTCGCCGACAGCACCCGCACACTAATCCGCACCGGCTGCTCCCCGCCCAACCGATGAAACTCCCCCTCCTGCAAAACCCGCAACAGCTTCGCCTGCGCCGCCTGCGGCAAGTCCCCCACCTCATCCAAAAACAACGTCCCGCCATCAGCCAATTCAAACTTCCCGCGCCGCAATCCCGCCGCCCCCGTGAACGCCCCCTTCTCATGCCCGAACAGCTCCGATTCCATCAATTCATTCGGAATCGCCGCACAATTCACTTTAATAAACGGCCCGGAAGCAAACGGCGAAGCCCCGTGAATATGCGCCGCCAACAACTCTTTCCCCGTCCCCGATTCCCCCATCAACAACACCCTAACATCGCTCTTCGCCGCCAGCGTCGCCTGCTCCACAGTCCGTGCAAACGCCGGCGAAGAACCCATCATCCGCGCCGTCCCCACCTGCTCCTTCAGCCGCTTATTCTCCTCCCGCAGCACCAACTGGTCCAGCCCATTCCGCACCGCCAGCAACACCCGCTCCCGGTGCAGCGGCTTCTCTAAAAAGTCGAACGCCCCGGCATGCACCGCCTCCACCGCGTCGGCAATCGTCCCATGCCCGGAGATCATGATCACCGGCGCAACAACACCAGCCGCGCGCAGTTCCCGCAACAGGTCCAAGCCCGAAGCATCCGGCAGCCGCACGTCGAATAGAAACAGCCCCACCGCCTCCCGTCCCGCCGCCCGCCGGTAATCGGAAGCGCTCGTAAACGTCGTCACCGCAAACCCCTCGCGCTCCAATATCAGCCGCAGCGACAGCCCGATATTCGACTCATCATCAACGATCCAGATTCTTCGCATGTCCCGTCTCCAAGCCAGCCGCCGGCAGCGTCACCACAAACGACGCCCCGCCCAACTCGCTCTCCCGATGTTCAATTTCCCCACCGCACAACAACACACTCCGCCGCGCAATCGACAACCCCAACCCCATCCCATTCTTCTTAAACGTAATCGACGGTTCAAACAGCGTCGACCGCGCCAACTCGCTCAACCCCGGCCCCGAATCGGCCACCGCCACCCCCGTCCGCCCACCCTCCACGAAAGTCCGCGTAACAATCCGCCCGTCCGTCCCCACAGCCTGCGCCGCGTTCTCCAGCAGGTTCGTCAACACCCCGCGCAGCAAATCCGGATCCCCCGTCGCCGCCGCCCCCGCCGCCAATTCCAAGTCATAACAAACCCCCGGATGCAGCGGCCGCAAAAACGCCACCCGCTCCTCCACCAGCGCGTTCAAATCCATCGCCCGCAGATGCGCCGGCGGCTCCGCCGCAAACTCCGAAAACGCCCGCACTCTCTTCTCTAACGTAGTCACCTCATCGGCCACAATCTGCGACGCCTGCCGCAAAAAGCCTGCGTCCACCGACCCGTTCCGCGCCCCAATTTCTTCCATCGTCAGTCGAATCGGAGTCAACGAATTCTTCACCTCATGCGCCATCTTGCGAGCAAGAGTCTGCCACGACGCCACCCGCGTCAACTGCACCAACTCCTCTCGCGATTCCGCCAACTGCCCCGCCGTCTCATTAAACGCCGCAATCGCCTGCCCCGCCTCGTCCGGCCCGCCCCCCGCCAGTCGAACCGTCAAATCGCCCGACGCCAACGTCTGCAACCCCCGCGTCAAGTCCCGCATCGGCCGGCTCACTCGCACCGCCATCAAAATCAAAACCGCCAGCGCCACCAAATACACAACCCCCGCCGTGGTCAATAACGTCAGCGTCAACCCGCGCCGCAAATCATACTGCCCGGCCCGCTCCACCAGCCCCCGCGCCCTCGTGTACTGTTCGGTCAACTGCTGCATCCCCACGCCCAGTTTCCGCTCAAACAGCCGAATCTCCCCATCCTTCCCACGCACCCAATACCGCAACACCGCCCCGCCCTCGCCCGCCGTCTCAAACCACTCTTCCGCCCCGCTCGCCGCAAACGCCGCCCCCTCCGCCACTGTCACCGGACGCGCCGCCACCCGCCCCGCCGCCGCGTCGGCCTTCAACACCTCCCGCGCCGTCTGGTACATCTCCCGCCCCGTCGCCCGCAACGACGTCGACATCTCGTCCAGCTCCACCGTCGTCGCCTGCCGCAGGCTCGTCTCAAACAAATGCAGCGTCACCCACAGCAACACAGCCATCGGCGCCAGCGTCGCCGCCAAAAACACAACGATCAGTTTGGTTCGCAGGCTCACGGTTGCAGTCTAACGCTGAATATCGCCCGGCCGAAACGGCCCATGTTCCATGTTCCAACGCTCGGTCTCGCCCCGCTGCGCCCGCCCGAACCACTCCACCAGCCGCGTCAACGTCACCGTCGGGTCCAGCAAAAACCCGCCCGCATCCCGCGGATCATCCGCCCGCAACTCCGCCCGCACCCAGTTCGAGGAATCCGCCGCCAGCCCATGCAACGGCAACCCCGTATGCGCAAACATCCACCGCTCCGCCGCCTCCCGCGTCAGGTGCGACGCCTGGTCCTTCACCGCCCCCAGCCGCACCACGGCAAACTTCTCCTCCCACAAATCAAAGCTCACAACAAAACGCTCCACCTGCCGCCGCGACACCGTCCGGAACTGATCGGGCGACAGCGATAGCTGCAACGAAAACACCAACCCCGCCCCGTCCTGCAAACGCCGCAGCGTCCGCCCCTCCAGAAAATGCAAATTGGGCGCCGCTACCCGCAGCACCCCATCGTCCTGTCGCAAAACCAAAGTCGTCGGTGACCATCCCGCCAGAAACGGCACAGCCGCAATCATCGCTATCCGGACGGAAGTTCTCAAAATGTAGCCCCCGTCATAAACAGCGGCTCCACCCGCCCATCCCGCAATGGAAACGCGACGTAGAAGTAAAATCCATCCCGCGTCCGCAGCCCGCCCCCCACCGAATTCCGCGCCACCGCCGTCCCGCCCTTATTCCAAATCGAACCCGAATCCACAAACGCCGACGCCTCCAACTTCCCCTTCAGCGAATGCCCATACTCCACGCTCGAAGCCGCCAACCGCAGTCCCCCCAACGGGGCAATCTCGAACTTGTTCCACCCCCGCAAAAACAACTGATTCCCCGCCGCGAACCGCTCCGTAAACGGCGCATCCCCCCGCAGTTGCCCACCCGTAAAATCCACCGTCAACCGCGACGCTCCGCGATGATACTCCGCCCCGCCCCTCACCTCTTGCCGGTCAAACGAATAATCCCCGCCAAACCCATTCGTCAGCCCCACCAGCCCCGTCACCGTAAACCGTCCCGTCGCCACATCACCTCTCACGCGCCGGTATCGCAGAGTATTTACCAGCGCGTGGGAGGCAACGTTGCGGTTCGCCTCAGGGGACAAGAGCGCGAACCGCTGCAACCGCACGCCGACCTCCACCGAAAGTTCCTCCCGCTCGGCACCGCGCCAAGGGAGGAACGTAACGGTAGGTTGGAAACTGTCGACGTTGCGATATAGCTCATTCGTTCCCGCCGCCATCAGCGTGCGGGAGTCATAGCGGGCCTGCGCCGTGGAAGCCTGCAGCCCCACTCGCGCCCGCCCCGAAAAAATCGAATGCGAATACCCCGCCCGTGCACCCGTCGCGCGTTCCGTCGAAGTATCGCCGTCAGAGAAGCCGCCCAGCGTCAGCCGCTGCTTGCCCAACTCCTCCACCGTCACCTGCAAATTCCCCGTCCAGCCCTGCTGCGTATGCCACGCCAGCCGCGACTGATCGGTGCTCACATTCACCCGCCGGCCCAGAACGTCCAGTACAACCTTCACGCTCTCCGGCGACGTGCCCTTCATCAACTTCGGCGACACAATCCGCGCCCGCAGCTCATCCCGCACCCGGCCCGACAACCGCGCAAACGCCTCGGGCGAAAATCGCTGCCCCACGTACCGCCGCAGCTCCTCCCGCAGTCCCCGGGATAGCCGCGCCTCGCTCGCTCCAGTAATTTCGACGCTCTCCACGGTGTAACGAGAGTTGACGTTCGTGTCGTCGCTCGGGTTCCAACTGAACGCCCGCGCCGAAAACAAACCAAACAAAAACCCGATCACAAAAACCGCGGCGACCATCCGGCCAAATACTGTGTTCCGTCGCATGCCTTATCTATTGCACGCCACGCGCCAAACCGTAACCCATTGATTCCACAACATCACCCCACCCAACCGCCGCCGCACACCGTGTCACCTGTGCCAACCCGGCACACCCCCTGCTACTATTTCCGTCATGGACGCATTGACCCTCCGCGCCTGGTGGGCGCACAAGCAAGGCCTCGATGGCACTCTAAAAGACGCCGCCCACTCCACCGTCCTCGAACACTCCGGCTGGGCCCGCTCCGTCGCCGGCGTCAACCCCTACATGACGCTCTTCTCCCGTGCCGGCACGTCCCGCGAAGCCGCCGACACGGCTGTCGCTAACCTCGAAATCCACGAACTCCCCGCCGCCCGTGGCTGCACCTACGTAGTCCCCGCCGCCGACTTCGCCCTCGCCCTCTTCTGCGGCCGCGACGGCGCCCAGATCGAACGAAAAGTAGCCGCCAAACTCGGCGTCACCGACACCGAACTCCACACCCTCTGCACGGCAATTAAGAAGGCCCTCAAAAACGGCCCCGAGGACCCCGACGGCCTCCGCAAAATCATCGGCGACGCCTCCCGCTCCCTGGGCCCAGAAGGCGCGAAAAAAGGGATCACCACCACCCTCCCTGTCGGCCTCGGCCTCCTCCAATCCACCGGCGTCATCCGCCGCGTCCCCACCAACGGCCGTCTCGATCAGCAACGATATAAATATGCGCTCTGGAACCTCCCCGAACTCAAAATCACCAGGGAAGAAGCCGCCACCGAACTCGCCCGCCGTTTCTTCCGCTGGATCGGCCCCGCCCGCCTCGACGAGTTCCAAACCTTCTCCGGCCTCGGCGTCAAGGCATGGAAGATGCTACCCTCCTCCGCAAGGAAGACCTCGAAAACCTCCACGCATTCAAACGTCCCAAGAAACCAGAAATCCACCTCTTAGCCAGCATCGACAGCCTCATCCACCTCCACCGCACCCCCGCCGCAGTCAGTCAAATCGCCGAACTCCCCAGCCACGCCATCATCGACCGCGGCAACGTCATCGGCATGTGGGAATATGACCCCGACGCCGCCAAAATCGTCCACAAAACCTTCGAAAAGCCTCCCAATGAACTGGAAATAGCCCTCAAACAAACCGAAGACTTCATCCGCGATCAACTCGGCGACGCCCGCTCCTTCTCCCTCGACTCCCCCAAATCCCGCGCCCCCCGCATCGCCGCGCTACAAGCCAGCTAACGCAACACCAGCGCCTCCCGCTCCGCCTCCCGGTGCTTCTCCCGCGCCGCCTTAAACCGCCCCAGCGCCGCCCGGCTCTCCGCCACCCGCCCCGCCGCCGCCAGCGCCTTCGACAACTGAAAATCGATCTGCGCCTCCTCCGGCCGCAACGCCCGCGCCCGTTCCAACGCCGCCACCGCCTCCCGCGCCTTCCCCACCCCCATCAACCCCCGCCCCAAATAAAACTGCGATCCCCCAAACGACGGCCGCGCCCGCAACGCCGTCTGCAAAAACACCAACCCCTCCGCCGCCCGATCCTGCTGCACCAGCAACGCCCCCAAAAAGTAATTCGCCTCCGCGTCCAACGGAGTCTCCCCCACCGCCGCCCGCAACCGCGCCTCCGCCTTCTCCGCATCCCGCAGCGAAACATACACCTTCCCCAACTCCAACGCCAACCCCGGCAGCGTCCCCTTCACCGCCAGCAAACACTCCAACGCCTCCTCAAACGACCCCGTCTCATACGCCGCCCTCCCCCGCAAAAACGCCACCTGGTCCGCCCCCAAAGCCCCATCCACCAACTGCCCAAACAGCCCCGCCGCCTCGTCCTTCCGCCCCAACTTCAACGCACAAACCGCCCGCAAATAAATCACCCCCGGCGCCGGACCCAGCCCCTCCAAAACACGCGCCGCCCCCGCCGCATCCCCCCCATATAACAACGCCGTAGCCAATAACTCCCGCCCCTGCGCCGACCCCACCGGCTCCAACACCCCCCGCGCCTTCCCATACTCCTCCAACCGCAAATACGCCAACCCCAAATTCGTCCGCAATCCCGGATCGCCCGGCGCCAATCGCAACGCCCGCTCCCACACCTCCGCCGCCTTCGCCGGCAACCCCTGCCGCGAGTACACAACCCCCAAATTCCCCAGCCCGCCCACGTGCCGCGGCTGCCCCGTCACAAAGGTGGAGAACAGCCGCTCCGCCTCCCCCAAATCCCCCCGCTGCAAGGCAGAAGCCGCCTGCTCAAACTGCGCTTGCGGGGTAGGCTGCGAAGACTGCCCCCACAAAACGCCGAGTAAACAGGCGGCCACGAAACGAACAAACATTAGAACAACAGTTTAAGCGACAACTGGATCGACCGCGCGTCACGCGTATCCGTGATCTGCCCCGCGTTACCCCGCGTCGCCGCGTTCAGCGGCTGGCCCGGGTTCGGCGGATTGATCCCCGTGCTCACCCCGCCCCACTGCGTGTGGTTAAAGGAGTTGTAGGTCTCAAACCGGAACTGCAACGCCACCCGCTCGGTGATCTTCGTGTTCTTGAACAGCGACAGATCCCAGTTGTTGATCCCCGGAATGCGCAAGGTGTTCTTGCCCAGGTTCCCCAACGAGCCTTCCTGCGGCCGCGTGAACGCGAAGATATCAAAGTAGTTGAAGCGGTCCCGCGTCGCCGGTTCAATGGCGCCACCGTTGTAATCGGCCCGCTGCCCGCCGCCCAAGGTACCCGTATTCTGGTTCGAAGTAATCGTCTGCGGATTCCCCGACCACATACGCGCAATCCCGTTAAACTGCCAGCCGTTCACGATGTGCTTCGCAAACGAATTGCCCTTCACAAAGCTCGGCAACTCGTACACAAAATCCATCGTCAGCACGTGCATACGGTCGAAGCTCAGCAGCCCGTACTCCCGCGCGCGGTCGTAGCTGTAGCCAATCACGGTGGTGTCGTTGTCGGTATCCCCCATGGCCTTCGACCACGTATAGTTCACGTTTCCCGTGAACGACTTCGCGAACCGCCGCGATACGCGCGCCTGCAACCCGTTGTAGTTGCTAACGGCCCCGAATTCGGTGAAATTCACGTTCGTGTAGCCCTGGTAGGGCCGCAAAGCGTTCGTCAGGTTGTTCACTCCCGCCAGCACGCCAGGACGCAACGTGGTTCCCAAGGCCAACTGGTTCAGGTCGCGCCGGTACTGCAAATAGCGCCCCATGTTGCCCGTGTAGGAAACGTCGATCGCGGTCTTCCGCCCCAGCTCACGCTGCAGGCTCAGCGACCACGAATAAACCGTCGGAATCTGCCCCTCACCGTCCACCGCCGAAACACCCACCGGGAAGCGCAAACCGCCCTGCACCACCGCCGGCGACAGCGCGTCCACCTTGCCCGCCGCAATCGTCGGGTTGTACAACAAAGGCGGATTCCCCAGCCCGTCGAAGCTGATCGTGGCCTGCCGGATGCGTTCGTAGAACATCCCGCCGCCGGCGCGGATCGACATCTTCCCATCGCCCGCCGGGTCCCACGCAATCCCAAACCGCGGGCCCCAGTTGTTGAACCGGTGCTTCACGAAACCCTTCGGCACCCCGTTCTGGTTCTCTTCAATCATCCCGTTGAACGGATTGCCACCAATGATGCTCCCAAACCGCAGCCCCGCCGTCGTGTCCAGCCGCGCCGCTTCGGCCGGCTTATACAACCGCGGATCAAAGTAGTTCTGCAGGTATTGTCCGTGCGAATAGGTCGGCCCGTAGAACAGCCAGCGCATCCCGTATTCCACCGTTAACTTCCGGTTCACCTTCCACGTATCCTGCACAAAGGCCTCCGCCCCGTAGAAACGGAAGGACCCGAAAAACCGCCCGTTCGATTGCGTTACAGACGTGTAATTCCCCAGCAACATATTCGCGAACGTGTTGCCCGTGTCCAACGGATTGTCCGTCGACGATCCGAAATTGAAGTTCGGCGACTCCGTCCACGACGGCTGCTGCCCGTTGTCATTCCGGTTCCAGAAAAAGCCCGTCTTCAACGTGTGCTTCCCCATCACCTTCGTGAAGTTGTCGGTGAACGAGAATGTCTTCGCCTCGCTCAACCAGCCGCTCGAAAACGCGCCAAACGCGCAGTTCCCGATCCCGCAGTTAAACCGCGGATAACGGTTGCGCAGGTTCGATGCTGGATACGGCTCCTGGAACGTGAAGCCCAGAGCCTTGGCATCGTAATTCGCCTGCGGCGTGTCGCCCGTAATGTCGACAATCTGCGTCAAATGGTTGTAAGTGAAAATCGCTTCGTTCGTCGTCGTCGGCGACAACACATTGATCATGTTCCAGCTCCAAGACGATCCCGGCTTCGCCCGGAACTGCGGCGCCACCGGATACGGCGTCGTCGCAAAAATCCCCAGCAAATTCGTCTCGTTCTGCGCGTCGTCCGCCCAGCGGAAGAAGAAGTTCGCCTTCGGGCTGATCGCCCAGTCGTAACGCAACACCTTCGCGTCTTTGTTGAACCCATACGAGTTCTGGAACGGCAACCGCACCTGCTCCGGCAGGTTCGGCGTCGGCGACGCGCTCGCCCGGTTCGGCAACGCCAACAGCTTCAAAAACCCGCCCGCGTTCCGCGACCATTCCGCCTGCGGAATCTGATTGTTGATGTACGGATCCCCACCAATGATGCGCCCACCGGCGCCGCGCACCAGCGTCCCCGGCTTGAACACCTGCCCGTTCCGGAAGTTCGTCGGCTGGTTATTTCCGTCCAGAATAAAACCCGTCCGGTACAAACCGCTCAGATCACCCGTCAGCGTCGCCGCGCTCGGAATGTCCACGAACGTGTTGCCCAACGGCCGCACCGCCCGCGTCCCTTCATAGTTGAAGAAGAAGAACATCTTCTTGTCCTTGCTTGGTCGACAGCCCCGGCAAAAACTCCACCGGCCCGCTCAAGTTCCCGCCGTACTGGTTAAACCGCAGCTTGGCCGTCTTCCCCGTTGTGTCGAACGGGAACCGCGCGTCCAGCGCATTGTTCCGCATAAATTCATACAGCGTCCCGTGATACTGCGTCCCGCCGCTCTTCGTGTTGATCGAAATCATCACACCAGGGTTCCGGCCGAACTCGGCGTTGAACGTCGACGTCTGCACCTTGAACTCGCTCACCGCATCGAGCGATATCTGCGTGTACTGCCCGTCATTGGCACCGACATCGGTGTTAATCGACCCATCCAGGTACACGTTATTCATCGACCCACGCAACCCGTTCACGTTAAACGCATCCGTATTATTGAACGCCAACCGGAAATCGGATTTATCATTCGACACAATCCCCGGCAGCGTCTTGATCAGCGACTGAAAGTCGCGCCCGTTCAGCGCCAACTGCGTCACCTGACGCGCGTCAATCACGAACGACTTCTGCGCCGTCGACGTCTCCACCAGCGGAACCGTCGCCTCCACCAGCACCGAATCCGACGTCGCGCCCACCTGCATCGTAATCACGCCAAGGTTCAACGCCTGGTTCTGATCCACCACGATTTCCCGGCGCTCCATCGGCTTGAACCCGGTCACTTCCATCTTCACCGTGTACTTACCCGGCAACAGCGGCCGTAGTGAAAACGTCCCGTCGATCCCCGACGTCGTCTCACGCGCGACAATCTGCTTCCCCTCATCCAAAGCCACCACCTTCGCGTTGGGGATCGCCGCGTTCGATGGGTCCGTGATAGTTCCTTGGATCGTACTGGTTTGCGCTAGTGTAGTGCTTCGGTAATTGCAACCAGTATTCGATTTCCGACGCCTCTACAATTGAGGTGCTGGACTTTCATGCGCGTTGCTCCGCCAATCGAACTCTCCGCTGAACAGCGAACCACGCTG
>JBIKOG010000086.1:0-28654 GCA_044358225.1 Bryobacteraceae bacterium
CGCGCTTCGGTTGGATGGCTGGTGTTTTTTGGGGGGGTGAGACGGGTGGGGTCACTTTTTGAGCTTACCGAAATGGCCGTACCGTATTGATTTGGCAAGAGTTGTCGAATTGTTCCGAGAATTAAGGTGGATAACAGTGAGTGGCACCGAATTGGGGGGTGGGGATGAGAGACTAGAGGGTGATGCAAGAGGCCCAACAGCGGCGTACGCTGACTTTCGTTTTTCTCACCGTCTTCCTGGACTTGCTGGGCGCCGGGATCTTGATTCCGATCATGCCTTACCTGGTGCGGCAGTTCCGGTCCGATGCGTTTACGGTGGGGATGCTCGCGGTCTCCTTTTCGCTGGCCCAGTTCGTGGCCGCGCCGGTGCTGGGAGCGCTGAGCGATCGGGTGGGGCGGCGGCCGGTGTTGCTGTTTTCGATCGTCGGGTCGGCGTTTGGGTACTTTCTGTTTGGCTGGGCCGGGTCGTTGTGGGTGATGTTCCTGGCGCGGATTGTGGACGGGGTGACGGGCGGGAATATCTCGACGGCGATGGCGGCGATTGCTGATACCAGTAAGCCCGAAGACCGGGCGAAGAACTTCGGGTTGATCGGCATGGCGTTCGGGTTGGGCTTCATTATTGGCCCGGCGTTGGGCGGGCTGTTGAGCAAGATCAGCATTCAGGCGCCGGCGTATGGCGCGGGCGTCATTGGGTTGGTAACGGCGGCCTTTGGGTACTTCATGTTCCCGGAGACGCTGCCGGTGGAGCGGCGGAAGACGGGTCTTATTTCGGCGGCGGAGGCGAATCCGCTGCGGTCGGTGGCTGGGGCGCTGGGGCGGCGGGAGATCCGGATGTTCCTGCTGGCGCTGTTCTTTTTGAACTTTGCGTTCGCGGCGCTGCAGACGAATTTTTCGAACTACACAATTGAGCGGTTCCAGTTCGGGCCGGATGATAATGCGTGGGTGTTTGCATTTATTGGCCTGCTGGCGGCGTTGATGCAGGGCTTCGTGGTGCGGAAGTTGATTCCGATTCTGGGCGAGCGGGTGATGGCGATTCAGGGGTTTGTTCTGTTCTTCGCGGGGTTCCTGCTGGTGGCGTTCGCGCCGACGGCGGTGTGGCTGTTCCCGGGGGTGGCGTTGGTGGCGGTGGGGAGTTCGTTCACCAATCCAACGTTAAATGCGATGATTTCGCAGCGATCGGCGGCGAATGAGCAGGGGAGTATTCTGGGCACGACGCAGAGCGTGCTGAGCCTGACGCGGGTGGCGGGGCCGGCGTGGGCGGGCTTCGTATTCGACAAATATGGGCCTAGTTCGCCGTATTGGACGGGCGCGGTGGTGATTGCGCTGGCGCTATTGCTGGCGCTGCCGGACTTGCGGACGACGCCCGGGAATGGGCGGTAAATGCAATTGAGGGAAATCCCGAATCGTTTAGCGACGCCAGTTAGCGTTAAAATGAAAGGGCGATGAGCATGCTCTCTCAGCGGCTTCAGGTCGGGGTCGCGCAGAAGCAGATCCTGACACCGGGCCTTGTCCAATTAGTGTCGGTGCTTCAACTCAACCGGCTGGAGCTGCGCGAGAAAATTGTCCAGGAGATTGCCGAGAATCCGGTGCTAGAGGAAAGCCTCGACGCGGCGGATGAGATTACGGCGGAAGAGCTCCAGAACATTCTCGAACGGGAACGTGTGTCTGATCCGTCGGACCAGGGGATTCTGGACGTGGCGGCTTCGCCGGCGCAGTATGAGGCGGAGGCGGACCGGATTGAGATGGCGTCGGAGAACGCCGGGGTGGCGGAAGTCTCCGATGGCGCGCCGGCGGACCCGGTGTCGACGACGGCCGATCCGTTCGACGAGATCGACTTCGACAACTACTTCCAGGAGTATCTGGAGCCGGGGTTCAAGAGCCCGGCTGGCGAGACGACGGAGAAGCCGAGCTGGGAAACGTTTGTCAGTTCGCCGGTGACTTTACCGGATCTGTTGCGGCAGCAGTTGAGCTTGTTGGTGATGCCGGAGGAGGTTCGCGACGCGGCGGATACGATTATCGGCAATCTGGACGATAACGGGTATCTGGTGGCGGCGCTGGACGAGATTGCGACGTACGGGGAGCACTCGCTGGACGATACGGAGAAGGCGCTGGAAGAGATCCAGGCGTTGGAACCGGCGGGCGTGGGAGCGCGGGATGTGCGGGAATGCCTGATGCTGCAGGTGGAGAGCCGCGGCGGCGTGGGCGGGGTGGCGTGGCAGATTCTTGATAAGCACATGAAGCTGCTGGAGATGAAGCAGTGGAAAGAGCTGGGCCGGGTGTTGGGCCGGCCGTTGGAGCATATCGAGATCGCCATTGATATGATCCGGCATCTGGATCCGAAGCCGGGGCTGCGCTATTCGGGCGCGGGGGCTCGGGTGGTGGAGCCCGATGTCTACATCATCAAAGACAGCGACAACTACATCATTGAGTTGAACGACGACGATTTGCCACAGTTGCGGTTGAATCGCGAGTATTTAAAAATGCTGGATCGGGAGAAAGAGCCCGATAAGGATGTTAGGAACTACGTAAAAGAGCGATTCAGCTCGGCCGCGATGCTGATAAAGAATATTGAGCAGCGGAAGCACACTATCATGCGCGTATGCCAGTGCGTCGTCGATCGGCAGAAGGAGTTTCTGGATCTGGGGATTCAGCAGCTGCGGCCGATGATGATCAAGGAGGTGGCCGAGGAGATCGGCGTGCACGCCTCCACTGTGAGCCGGGCCGTCGCCGGCAAGTACGTGCATACGCCGCAGGGCGTTTTTGAACTGCGATTCTTCTTCTCGGAGGCCGTACAGGGTCCTTCGGGTAGCAGCACCCCACTCTTGGTTCTCAAGCAGAAGGTGAAGAAGATCATCGACGAAGAGGATCCCAAGAAGCCGTTAACCGATGAGCAGATTACTGCCCGGTTGCAGCAGGAGGGGTTCGAGGTGACTCGGCGGACCGTCGCAAAGTATCGCGAAGATCTGAAAATCCCGTCGACCCACCAGCGGCGCGTCAAAAACTAAACTAAGAGACACGCGCGAGGAGCATATGATGAAAGTAACGTATACCGGCGGCAATGGCGAATTTAGCGCTGCCGAGAAGACTCGCCTGGAGGCGAAGCTTGCCAAGCTTGGCAAGATGATCGACAAGAAAGGGGAGAAGGAAGCGCACGTGATTCTGACCGCGGAAAAGCGCGGGAAGAAAGCGGAAATCACGGTGAACTACCTGCACCACAGCTTTGCTGGCGCGGGCAGTGGTCCGGCGTATCTTCCCGCGGTCGCCGCGGCTCTGGCGAAGTTAGAGAAGCAGATTCTGAAAGTGACCGCGAAGTTACGCGACGGGAAGCGGAACGGCGTGAAGCCGGCCGTGGTTGCCGCCGCGGCGGCCGTTAAGGTTGCGCCGGTGGCGACTGGGCCGAAGTTGTTTGAAGCCAAGGTCAGCAAGAAGCCGATGACGGTGGACGAAGCGGTGGCGGTTTCGCAGCGCAAGAAGGTGAATTATGTTGCCTTCCGCGATGCGGACACCAACGGCATCAGCATTGTCATTCAGCGGCCGGACGGCAGCTATGATGTGGTTCGTGCCTAATGTCGACCGCGCGGCCGAAAAGTGCGGGGGCTGAACTCGTTATCATCACCGGCCTGAGCGGTTCCGGCAAAGGGACTGTGCTTAAGAGCCTGGAGGATTTGGGTTACTACTCGGTAGACAATCTGCCGATGGACCTGATCCCCAAGTTCGCCGAATTGACGGGTTCGAGTCCGCAGATTTCGAATGCGGCTCTGGTTGTGGATATTCGCGAAGGGGGAGCGCTGCAGCGCTTCCCCGCGATATTCAAGCAGGTACAGAAGCAGTTGCGGTGCCGGCTGATTTATCTGGAAGCCGACGACGCGACGATTGTTCGGCGTTTCAGCGAGACGCGGCGGCCGCACCCGTTGAAGGGTGTGGAGCGGTCGGTTGCGTCGAGCGTGAAGGAAGAGCGGCAGCTGATTGAGCCGATCAAGCAGCTGGCCGATCTGGTCATCAATACGTCGCGGTTCAACGTGCACGAGCTGCGGGAGTTTATCGGGGAGCGATTCGGGGCGACGCGGGACGAATCTGGCGTCTTGATTTACGTCACCAGTTTCGGCTTCCGGCATGGCGTGCCGACGGATTCCGACTTAGTTTTTGACGTGCGGTTCCTGCCGAATCCGAATTACATTCCGGAGTATAAGCGGCTGACGGGGAAGAACCCGAAAGTGGCGCAGTATATCCGGTCCTTTCCGCAGACGCAGGAGTTCATGACGAAGATCACGGACTTACTGACGTTCTTGCTGCCGCATTACATTGAAGAGGGGAAGAGTTATCTCACTATTTCCTTCGGTTGTACGGGCGGGCATCATCGCAGCGTGATGATGGCCGAGGAGATGCGGAAGCGCTTGCGGAAGGCCGGGTATAACGTCAAAGGGCTGCACAGGGACATTCAGAAGGGCTAGTTGTTGAGGGCTGCTTTGATGTCGCCGCGGGCGTATGCCAGGCGGGCTAGTGCGATGGAAGCTTCGTAGCGGGCGCGGATTTCGGCGTCTTCGGCTTCGGCCAGCGCGCCCTGGGCGGTGACGGTATCGACGGCGGTGGCGAGGCCGGCTTCGTAGCGGAGGCGGGCGAGTTCCAACACTTTACGGGCGGCGCCGGCGGAGCTGGCGGCGGCTTTTTGGGCGTTTTGCTGGCTTTCGTAGGCGATTTGGGCCTGGGCGTTGAGGCGCGTGGCGGCGAGTTGGAGCCGGCGGACTTCCTCTTTCGATTGGGCGAGGCGGTGCTGGGCAGCGCGGTAGTCTGCCTCCAGGCGGCCGGAGGTCCAGACGGGGATGTGGAGCGTGGCGCCGACGGTATAGGTGGAGGTGGAGCGGTCCGGGCCGGCGCCGGCGAGGCCGTAGTCCCCGGAGGCGGTGAGCTGCGGCCAGCGTTCGCGGCGGATGCGTTCGGCTTCCTGCTCGGCGATTTTGACGCGCTGTTCGGCGGCGCGAATGTCGGCGCGGATGCCTTCGGGAGCGAGTTTGAGGCGGGGCTCGACGAGTTCGCCGGAGACGGGGCCACCGAGGAGTTCGGCCAGCGCGGGGCTGAGCAGGCGCAGTTCCTGTTCGGCGGCGATGACGGCGAGTTGTTCGGCGTCACGCTGCTGGCGGTTGCGGGCGAGATCGAGCTGGCTGGCGGAGCCGGCCTTTTCCTTTTCGGTGACTTGGTTGAGCAGCGCTTCGGCGACTTGGAGGCGCGCCTGGGCGGCCTTGACGCGGCTCTGGGCTTGGAAGGTTTGGAGGTAGAGGGTCATGACGGCGGCCTGGGTCTCTTCGCGGGCCTGGTCGATGTCGAGCCGGGCCGCGGCGGTTTGGAGGCGGCTGGCGCGGATGGCGGAGAGGAGGGAGAAATCGAGCACCTTTTGCGTGACGACCGGGCGGGCGTTGAAGGTGCGGTAGGGGCCGATGCGGTCCGAGAGGCCGGGGAAGGCGAGGCCGATGCCCTGGAGATTTTGCGTCTGATAGGTGCCGCCGATGACGATGTTGGCCTGGGGGAGATAGTCGGCTTTGGTGGAGACGGCTTGGGCTTCGCGTTCGAGCGCGCGGAGGCGGGCGACCTGGACGCCGGGGTTTTGGCGGGCGGCGAGATCGAGGGCCGATTCAAGGGTAAACGTCTGTCCCGCGCACAGACACACGAATAGCGGGGCAATCCAGAGGGGACGCATGTGGGTGGTTACCTTTCGATGTTTCTGGTCGTTATTTCTGGAGGGTGGCGTCGACGCGGAGGCCGATGGGGAGATTGGCGCCGGGATCGAGGTCGACCAGGGTCTCGAGGATCTTTGTGTCGACGCGTTCGCTGGGTTCGTCCGTACGGATGTTCTTCTTGCCGAGGATGTTGCCGACGCGGGAGACGGTACCGGTGAAGGTCTGGTCTCCGAAGGCGGCGGCGCGGATCGAGACCTTCTGCCCCACGGCGACACGGGCGACGTCGGTCTCATCGATATCCACGCGGACGCGGAGGCGGGAGGTGTCGCCGAGGACGACGATGGGGGTGTTCATCTGCGTCGAGACGCTTTCGCCGGTGCGTTTGTGTTTTCGAAGAACCACGCCATTGATGGGGCTGACGATGGCGGTTTTGGCGAGCTGAGCTTTGGCTTCGGCGACTCGGGCTTCGGCGCTCACAACTTCGGCTTCGGCGCGGCGGATGTCCTCTTCGCGGCTGGGGGCGTTGACCAGGGAGGCACGCTGGCGGGTGGCTTCGACGCGGGCCTGGGCGACGTTGAACTCACGGTCGGCCGTTTCAAATTCGGTGCGGGAGATGGCGCCGCGATCGAGGAGATACTTGCGGCGGTCGCGTTCGGCGCGGGCCTGTTCGAGGACGGCGCGGGCTTCGGTGACGAAGGCGTCGGACTCGCGACGCTCCTGGGTGCGGTTGCCGTTGCGGAGCCGTTCGAGTTCGGCCTTGCGTTCGAGGACGGCGGATTCGGCGAGGCGGACGCGGGCGACGAAATCGCCATTGACGAGGGAGGCGATGACCTGGCCGCGGCGGACGGTTTGGCCCTCTTCGACGCTGACTGTGGCTAGTTTGCCATCGAGCTCGGTGCCAATGGCCACTTCCTCGCTGACGGGTTCGACGCGGCCGGGGGCGACGACGGCGCGAGGGGCGGATGGCGCCGCGGCTGCCTGTGCCACCGAAGGATCCGGCTGGCTATCCATGCCAGGACCGCGAAACAACACCCATGCGGTCACCGCCAAAAAGGTAATTCCTGTCATCCAAACACTGCGTTTCATGCGAATGCCTCCACTTTGTTGCGAACTTCTTCGTGACCGACGCGGCCGTCTTCGATGTGAATGATGCGGTCGCAGTACTCTAATACGCGGGGATCGTGGGTGACGATGACCACGGCCCGATTCTTGTTTCTCGCCAGGCCGGACATGATTTCCAGGACATTACGGCCGCTGACGGAATCGAGGGCGGCGGTGGGTTCGTCGGCGAGGATGATTTGGGGATCGCCGGCCAGGGCGCGGGCGATGGCGACGCGCTGTTTCTGGCCGCCGCTGAGATCGGACGGGTAGGACTTCAGCTTGTTGCCGAGGCCTACCGATTCGAGCAGCTCTTTGGCGGTTTCTTTGGGGTTTTTCACGCCTTTGAGCTTGCACATGATGGCGACGTTTTCCTGGGCCGTGAGGGCCGGGAAGAGGTTGAAGCCCTGGAAGATGAAGCCGAAGAGGTCTTTGCGGATTTTCGGGAGTTCTTTTTCCGGCAGGCCGACGATTTCGCGGCCGGCGATTTGGACGGAGCCGCTCGTGGCCGTAAGAATGCCGCCGAGGATGGAGATGAGGGTGGTCTTGCCGCTGCCGCTGGGGCCCATCAAGACGAGCACTTCGCCGGCGCGGATTTCCATGGACGCGCCGCAGAGGGCGTGGACTTCGTTGGGGGCGGTGCCGTAGGTCTTTATCAGGTTGGTGACGGTGACTAGTGGTTTCATTTTTTTGCTCCTTTCTTGGGGTTGGGGCCGGCTGTTTGGGTTTTGGGGACACGCTGAATCATGTCCCCGGAGGGGGTCGTTGCTGCGTTGGGGGTTTCTGCTCCCCGCGTTTGCGCAGCCATAGTTTCAGTTAGCCTCGGAAGACCATCGCCGGGTCGATGGTGGTTGCTTTGCGGATGGAGAGGAGCGAGGCGCTCATGCACATGAAGAGCGTCAGGCCAAAGATGCCGATGGCGACTTGCCAGGGGAGCTTGATGAGCAGGTCGGTGTTGGTGGTGGAGTTGACCACGAACATGGCGATGGAGATGCCGAGGGCGTAGCCCATGACGGCGGCGAGGATCGACTGCAGGATGATGACCTGGTAGATCTGGCCGTTGGTGGCGCCCATGGCTTTCAGCGTGCCGAACTCCTTCAGGTGATCGATGGTGGCGGCGTAGATGGTTTGGGCGACCACGACGATGCCGACCAGGAGGCCTAGGATGGCGCCCATCAGGGTCGTCGTGCCGGCGCCGGTGCCGAAGACCCAGTAGTTCTGCGTACGGCTGAGCATCTCCTGGCGGGTGAAGACTTCGACGCCGGGGACGGCGTCGAGCAGGCCGGCCTTGACCTCTTGGAGGTCGGCGCCGGGTTTGGTGCGGACCAGGATGAAGACTGTTTCGCTTTCGCGGAGGCGCATGTAGGTCTGCGCGTTTTTGAAGCTGGTGAAGACGTAGGGGGCGGTGGTGAACGACCGGATGCCGTGGGTGAAGCCGACGACGCGGGCGCGCTTGCCGTTCAGTTCCAAGGTGTCGCCGATTTTGGTGACGCCGAGCTTTTTCTTGTACAGGTCATCGACGAAGACTGTGTCTTCGCCGCGGAGGTCTTCGATGTTGCCGGCGACGATATCCCAGGGGGCACCCATGCCGGAATCGAGGTCGAAACCGGCGATCTGGCAGGATTCGAAGGCGCCGTTGGGGAGTTTCCAGTTCAGGAAGAAGAGCGTGAAGCTGACGGCGTTGGCAACGCCGGGGACCTGCATGGCCTTCCAGCGCTTGGACTCGGCGATGGGCGAGCCGCCGTTGACGTGGGGGATGCCGGGGGCGGAGATCCAGAGATCGGCGGTATTGTGTTCGACGATGTTGGCGGAGGTATCGAGGAAGCCGAGGAACATGCCGAATTGAACGGCGATGAGGACCAGGGCGAAGACGATGCCGGTGAGGGTGACGACGAGGCGGACTCTGTCGTGAAGGAGATTTTTCCAGGCAAGAATGTTCATCGGTTAGCGTCCGTCGATCATTTACTGAACAGTGTTCAGAATAGCACGCGTGATCACGGAGTCAAGATAGTTCATGACTCCTTGAAATTATTTACGCGCGCAAGCCGCGGACGATTAGGTCAACCGTGCGATCGATTAGGGCTTCTTGCGAGGGCCAGGGGAAGTTGTACTTTCCGTGGTCGTTGATGAGGACGGATGTGGCGCCGTGGAGCTGCATCCAGACGGCGATGGCGTCGCTGATGGGGTCTGTGGGGTGGAAGATGCCGGCGGCCTGGCATTTGGCGATGCAACGGCCCATGTATTCCAGGGCCTGCATGCCGAGCCGGTTGGGCTCTTCCATCTCGTCGCAACCTTCGGGGGTGGAGTTGTTGAAGACGAGCTGGTACTGGTGGGGGTGTTCGAGGCCGAAGGCGATGTAGCAGCGCAGGCCGGCGATGAACTGATCGAGCGGGTCAAGACCGCGGTTTTCGATCTCATCGAGGCGTTCGATGAGGGTTTCGAAGGTCTCCGAGCAGATGGCTCCGACGATCTCGGTCTTGTTTTTGAAGTAGAGGTAAATCGTCGACGCGGAGTATTCGATGCGATCGGCGATGCCGCGCATAGTGACGGATTCGAAGCCGTTCTTGATGAACAGATCGACGGCCGCCTCCAGAATTTTATGGCGGAGCTGGTCCTTTTCGCGTGCTCGGCGTTCGGCAATACCCATGGGATTTCTATCCCAAGTCTTCCCAGATTCGGACAGCGATGTCAATTCTGGGCGGGTTGGAAGCCGGAGCAGACGAGGACGGGGAGGGTGGGGTATTTGCGGAGGCTCTGATCCGTTAAAGCCAGGCGGCACAACACGTAGACGCTCCCTCGCGGGGAGGGGATTTGCTGTTGATGTTGGCAGCCGGGACACAAACCGCGCAGGTGGATCAAGGTTTCTTTTCCTCTGGCGGGGGCTGGTCGAAGCGGATCACCGTGTCGGAACCGAACTTTTGGTAGTTCGCGTATTCGACACGCATGCGGAGACGCAACGCCCCATTGCGAAAGGGGAGCGTATCGTCGGCCACTGTGAGCACCGGAAACCAATACCCGTCAGGCATACGATGCCGCACGGTGCGGAAACGCGGGAAAAGATTTTCCTTTTTCGTCCCGAGGATTTCGGGGACGGCCTGGCCCTCGCTTTGGACGACGGAGAAGTCGTCTTTGGCGATCCATAACAGCCCCTGGAAGAGGCGCTGGCCATCGAGGAGCTGGCGGGGCTTGATTTCGAGGACCCAGCAGTCGGTGTTTTGGACGGTTTCTTCGCCGCGGAAGGTGGAGGCGTAGAGCCAGAGGCGATCTTTGGTCAGCAGCAGTGGCTGGATCTCGCGGAGGTCGCGGAAGTCCTCTTCGGTGAGGATCAGGCGGACAAGGGAGGAACTGGGTTTGCCGACCAGCTTTTCTTCGCGCCCGCCGTTGGGGGTGAAGATAATCTCGCGGGTTTCGGTGTATTCGCCGGCCTTGATGCCGCGGCTGCTGATCTCTTCGATCCGCACCTTCTGCTGGTAGAGATACTTTTCGCGCACGGCTTCGCTGGCGGTTTCGCGATCGGCGGCTTTGCGGGCGAGGCCGGGGGGAGGGTCGGCGGCGAAGGCGATGGCGGATACTAGAACCATGCAGGCGGCGCCGCGTTTGAACGCGTTGATGATTTCGTTGCTGACGATCCTGCCGCTGGCAGGCGTCGGCGGGGCGATGTACATGCATCAACAGAATATCCCCAATGGGCAATTGGCGGGTATTTTGGCCGCATTTTTAATTGAAGCGGGGCTGTTTTTGGCGACGGGGTCGGCGGCCGCGCGGGAGCGGCTGGGGGCGTTGGCGCCGGTGCGGGTGGCGGCGGCGTTGACGCTGATCACGCCCGTGACGTGGCTGTTGGCGGGGGGTGGGGAGCTTTGGCAACTGGCGGGGACGGTGGCGATCACGGCGTTCTTCGCGTTCTGGTATCTGTGGTTTCCGGAGACGGATACGCCAGTTTTACTGGTGTTTGGGGCGGTGGCGCTGTTGAAAGCGTCGGCCGTTTTGTATTTTGTCCCGTGGCCGAAGGCGCCGACGCCGATCATTGGGGAGTTCGCCTGGCTGCGGACGTTCTTGTTTGCGGTGTTGTTATTCCGGCGGCCGGTCATTGAAAAATTCGGGTTCATTCCGACGGCCGAGGAGTGGAAGCAGGGCGTGAAGTGGTGGGCGCTGTTCATCCCGGTGGCGCTGGCGGTGGGGGTGCCGATCGGGTTCGCAAAACTGCGGCCGTTGCCGGCGGATATGGGGAAGCTGGCGTTATCGGTGATCGGGACGTTTTTGGGGCATTTTATCTTCGTGGCCTTGCGGGAGGAGATTGTTTTCCGGGCGATGTTGTTGGGGAAACTGAAGCAATATATGGGGGCGGGAGTGGGGCTGGCGGTGAGCGCGGTGGTGTTCGGAGCGGTGCATCTGCCGTTTGGCCATTTCCCCAATTGGCGGTTCGCGTTGGTAGCGGCGATTGCGGGGTACTTCTATGCCAAGTCGTATGAGGCGACGGGGTCGGTGCGGTCGGCGATGATTACGCATGCGCTGACGAATGTCGTGGCGCGGGTGTTCTTGTCGACCTAGGCAGTGGCGGCGAGGGCGGTGATGGAGGCCCATTCGTGGCGGCGAATGCCGGGGTCACCGGGGGGGGTGGCGCGGGCGAGCATGGCTTGGGCGATGGATGCGCCGCCGATACCCCGGTAACGCTCCAGAGGGCCTACCAGCACGAACTCGACGGCCTGGATCACCGCTTGGCCGATGCGTTCACCGGGGCGGGATTCGGACCGGTTTCCGAGCAGAAAACTGGGCTGGAAGATGTCGAGCCAATCGAAGCCAAGTTGCGCCAGGTCGCGCTCCGTTTCGCCCTTGACGCGGAGGTAGAAGTTGCCGGAATGCGGGGAGGCGGAGACCGACGACACGAGCAGGAAATGCCGGGCGCCATTCGCGCGAGCCCAGTTGGCGAAGGCCAGCACGTAGTCGTGGTCGACCGTTCGAAACGCCTCTTTGGAACCGGCCTTGAGAATGGTCGTGCCGAGGCAGCAGAAGGCTACGTCGACCGGTGTGGGGGCGAGCGCGGAGAGGGAATCGAACTCCACCACCTTTTCGCGGAGGCGCGGGTGGTTGCGGTGCATGGGCTTGCGGAGGACGGCCAGCACGGGGTCGTAGCCGCCATCGTCCAGCAGGCGATTCAGGACGTAATGGCCTGTTAGCCCGGTGGCTCCGGCGATGGCCGCAACGCGCATAAACATATCCTAACCTGCCGCACAACTTTTCCAGCCCCCGCTGCGTCTTTATTACCGAGTGCGCCTACCTGCCCTCCTTTTCCTGCTCCTAACCAAGATCACCACCGCGGCCCCGGTCTGTCCGGCGGGTGCCGCGGTGGCTTATTTTCGCCTGGAGGCGCGACGGCCGGACGCCGCCTACGCGATCCCGATAGATCGCGTGAACCGCTTACAGAAGGGCGATACGGTGGTCTTCTTCCCCTCCGATCCGCCGGTGCCGACGGACGTGAGCGGGGCGCGGGTGGCACTGTTGCTACTGACGCCGGCGACGGGCGAGTTGCGGCTATTGGAAACGAAAAAGGCGAACTCGCGGCAGGAGTGGGTGCTGCCGGAGGACGTGGCGGCGATCGCGGTGGCCTACGGGCCGCGCGGGTTGGACGATGACAAGATGCGCCACGCGGCGACGAAAGACCCGGAGTTGATCGCGCAGTTGGCCGAGTATTCGGAGAAAACGGCGCAGACGGAGATCGTCCTTTCGGCGCTGACGGGGCGGCGGCAGAACGACGACCGGGCGGTGGACGCGGCGCTGCAGGGATTAGCGACCACGGGCGGAGCGGCGAAGCTGGACCGGACGGCTTCGCTCGACCAGCAGACGCTTTCGTTGTTCCGGACGCTGAATCCGGCGATTGGGTCCTACGACCCGCTGGCGCCGGAACCGCAGCAGCGATGGCAGCAATCGGCGATGTTGGCGTCGTCGGTGGCGGGACTGTTCTTTGGGAATACGGTGGGTTTGGCGGGGGGCGGGGCGGCGTTGTTTTTGAACATGCGATCGTTGATGTTCCCGAAGACGGAACTGCGATCGGCGCTGTTGCGGGAGGCACCGGAGCCGGCGTTGTGCGCGGCGAAGACGGCGGCGTCGCGTACGAAGTTTGCGTATTTGTGGGCGCGGCGGATGCCGCTGGGCGCGCCGCCGAAGTTGCAGTTGGCGCGGACGGCGCATTGGGCCATCGGGCTGCCGGCGACGGCGCCGGTGGAAGCCGCGGACCTGGACCTGGGGAGCGCGGGCCGGGCGTTCCGGTGGAAGCTGGTGGACGGGAAGGGCGCGGTGGTTACCGTGCCGGTGAGCGTGCCGGTGGGGGAGAAGCTGCTGCGGGTCGCGTCGGTGCCGAAGACGGCGAAGCCGGGGATGTATAAGCTAATCGCGGAGTGGGACTGGGCGACGGTGGAGGTGGCCGGGGACGTGCGCGTGCACCCGGTGCCAGAGTTGGCGCCGCTGCGGTTGACGGCGGATTCGGCGGACCGCTTGACCACCAATAGCGGCGAGGTTCGGGCGCGGCTGGAGGGGGCGCCGACGTACTTTGTGAACAGCCTGCAGCTGCTGCGCCTGGGCGATCCGCTGGCGAAGCCGGTGGCGCTGCCGTTTGCCGCCGGGCCGCAAGGGGAGTGGTTGGAATTCGCCGTGAACACGGCTGGGATGGCGGTGGGGCCGTATGCGTTGACGATCGGCCAGCAGGGGGGCGGGAAGACGGAATTGGCGGTGGCGATACAGCCGCCGGCGCCGGCGGTGGAGGGGTTGCCGATCGCGGTGCACGAAGGCGCGGCGGAGACGGTGGTGCTGACCGGGCGGGGGTTGGAACGGATTGAGAAGCTGACATCGAAGTACGCGCGGATCGATTGGGACGCGGGGCGGCGGGAGGCGCGGGTGTTGCTGGCGGCGAAGGCACCGGCGGAGATCGATGTGGAAGCGCATGTGGAGGGGCGGCATCAGCCGTTGCGGCTGGCGCGGGCGTTGCGGGCGTTGGGGCCGAAGCCGTTGATCACGGCGGTGACGCGGGCGCCGCAGCAGGCCGGGCCGGTGGAGCGATTGGCGGGCGAAATTGACGTGGCCATGCCGGCGGCGTTTTCGATGAAAGTGCAGAACCTGCCGGGCGTGGCGGTGGCGCTGGCGTGTAAGGAGCCGGGGATGACGGTGGCGGCGGTGGAGGGGAAGGCGTTGGACGCGGACACCCTTTATTTCACGGTGCCGGCGGGGCTGCCGGTGGGCTGCACGTTGGAGGCGACGGTGGGCGGGTCGAACGCGGCGAGCCTGGGGAAGACGGTGGCGTTGCCGGTGTTGACGGGATTTGTGTTGACCGATGAGCCGGGGGCGGAAGTGGGGACGTTCAAGGGAGTGCTGCGCGGGGCGGGGTTGGAGGCGATCGCGCGGACCGGGTGGACGGCGGATTCGGCGCGGGATGTGGCGGCGTTGCCGGCGCCGGAGGGGGCGGGGCAGAAGCTGGACATCGTGATGCCGTGGCCGGCGCCGGCGCCGCATGCGCCGTTGCGGGTTTGGCTGCGCGGGGAGACGGAATCGCGGTTGACGACGGCTAAGTTTTAACCGGCTTTACTATCGGACAAATCCTTGGTGACAGTCATCCGCCTTCGCCAAGGCTTCGGAGGACAAGCCGAGGAATTGTCTGAGGGTTGTTAGCGGAGTTCCCCGAGGGCTTTGGCCATGTCGGTATCTTCGGCGGCCATGGCGGCGTTGCCGAGAGCCTTGAACGCGGCGGCGCGGTTGCGGTAGGCGTTGGCGTAATTGGGGTTGAGCTTGATGGCGCCGGTGAAGTCGTCGACCGCTTCCTTGTACTTGGCCAGGCGCATCCGGGCATAGCCGCGGCCGTTCCAGGCGAGCGGGAGTTTGGCGGTCATTTCGATGGCGGTGGAGTAGGCGGCGATGGCGCCATTGAAGTCGTTGGCGGCGGCCAGACGGCGGCCCTCGTCCTGCCAGTTGGCGGCGGTTTGGGGCTTGGGTTTTTCGACTACCGGCTTGGGCTTGGGTTCGGGCCTGGGTGCCGGGGGCGGTTGGGGCTTGGGCGCTTCGGCTACGACGACGGGAGCGGGAGCGGGTTCAGGCTCAACCTTGGGGGCGCGCTGGTCTGCCAGTTTCTTGCGGGCGCTGGCGAAGACGCCGGCGATTTCGGAGTCGTTGGGGGCCAGGGCGCGGGCACGGGTGAGGTCGCGAATGGCGAGTTCGTAGTTGCCGTTGAGGTAATAGGCGCTGCCGCGGGCGAGCCAGGCTTCGGCCATGTCGGGGGCGATTTGGATGGCCTTGGAACGGTCGGCGTAGCCCTCGTCGTGGCGGTTCAGCATGTGATATGACCCGCCGCGGGCGATGTAGGCGCGGGCGTTGTCGGGCTGGATGCCGATAGCCTTGGACCGGTCGGCGAGGGCCTCTTCGATGCGGCCCATGGCGGTATAGGTGGCGGCGCGGGCGAGGTGGTAGTTGGGGTCTTCCGGGGAGATGCCGATGGCGGCGTTGAAATCGCTGAGCGCTTCGTCGTTCCGGTTCAGGCGGCGGTAGGCTTCGCCGCGGAGGAAGAGGGCGCGGGGGTGTTTGGGGTTCAGGGCGATGGCGCGGGAAATCTCGGTGGCGGCCTTGGCGAAGTCGCCGAGTTGGCCGTTGGCGAAGCCGCGTTCGACGAGGACTTCGACGTCATTGGGGTTGGATTCGAGGAATTTGGAGAAATCTGCGATGGCTTCGTTGAACTCGCGGAGGGCCATGTGGGCGGTGGCGCGTTCCTTGAAGAGCAGAGAGTTGGTGGGTGTTTGGACGATGGCTTCGGTCAGCAGGCCGATGGCGGGGCGCTGCTGGCCAGCGTCGAGGTGGGTGCGGGCGCGGGCAAGGAGGAGTTCGGGCGTTTTGTAGCCGGCGGCGAGGGCGGCGTCCATGTCGATCTGCGCGTCGCGAGTGCGGCCGGCGGCCAAGTGGATGGCGGCGCGGCGGGAGAGGGCTTCGCCGTCGTCGGGCTTCAGCTTGATGAGGGCGGACCAGTCGGCGAGGGCGTCGGGGAGGCGGCCGGCGGCGGTGTAGGCCTTGGCGCGTTCGCGGTGGGCTTCCAGAGGTTCGGTGCCGTAGAGAATGGCCGTGGTGAAGCCTTCGATGGCGTCGTTCCACTGGCCGGCCTGGGCGGCGGTCTTGGCGGCGGCGAGAGACTGGCTGGCGCGGGCGGCGTCCGTTTTCGCGCCTGCGCTTTGGACCGACTGCGCCTGCGCGGCGTTGGTGCTGAGAAGGGCCCAGGTGAGAAGTGTCGGACCGAGGAGGCGTCCTGCCATTGTGCTCTGCAACCAGTATACGGTGGCGCGTGGCGGAGCTTCGCATTTCCCTAGGCGGGTCGGGATTTTCTGGAATAAAGAGGGGGCATGGGCGGGCCGATAGAACAGTGAGGAAATTCGGATGGACGTACTGCACATTGCGGATTCGGAATCGATGACTCAGCTGGCGATGACGCGGCCGGCGGGGGCGCTGATTTCGTTGCCGTTCGCGGGCGAGGAGCCAGCGGCGCTGCTGGACGCGGTGCAACGGGTGCATCCGGGATTGCCTGTGGCGTTTCTGCGGGAGAACGGGCCGGCGCATGAGGCTGTCCGGTTGTTGCGGCTGGGGGCGGCTGAGTATTTCGATGATGTGGCCTCGGCGGGGGCGTGGGCGCCCCGGGTGGTCCGGGAGGCCGCGACGGAATCGTGGCGCGCGTTCCTGATCGGGGATAGTCCGGTGATGCAGCCGGTGTTCGACACCATTCGCATCCTGGGGCCGCGGCGGAGCACGGTGTTGATCCAGGGGGAAACAGGGACCGGGAAGGAGATGATCGCGCGGGCGCTGCATGTGGCCAGTACGCGGGCAGCGGCGCCGATTGTCACCGTGAACTGTACGGCGTTGCCGGATACGTTGTTGGAAGCGGAGTTATTCGGGCATACGCGCGGGGCGTTTACCGGGGCGATGCAGGCGCGGGTGGGGCGCTTTGAGCAGGCGCAGCGAGGGACAATTTTTCTGGATGAGATCGGGGATCTGCCGTTTGAAATTCAGGCGAAACTGCTGCGGGTGTTGCAGGAGCGGGAGTGCCAGCGGCTGGGTTCGGGGGAGACGGTGAAGCTGGATGTGCGGGTGATCGCGGCGACGAACGCGGAGCTGGAGCACCGGATTGAACATGGGAAGTTCCGGGAGGATCTGTACTACCGGCTGAACGTCGTGCCGATTCACATTCCGCCGTTGCGGGAGCGTTGGCAGGATATTCCGCTGCTGGTGGAGCACTTTTTGGAGAAGATCTGCCAGGCGGAAGGGATGGCTCCGAAGCGTGTGTTTGCCGAGACGATTGAGGCGCTGCAGGCGTATTCCTGGCCGGGGAACGTGCGGCAGTTGGAGAACACGGTGGAGCGGGCGGTGATTTTGAGTGGCGAACGCCAGACGCTGTTCCCTTCGGACTTCTCGCTGCCGGGTGGGGCCTCGATTGTCAGGACGGCGGGGCCTGCGCCCGTGGCGGTGCCGGAGGCGGGAATGGATCTGCAGCAGACGGTGCAGAAGCTGGAGCGGGCGTTGATCGAACAGGCGCTGCGGCGGACGGGCGGGAATAAGAGTCAGGCGGCCGATATTCTGGGCATGAAACGAACCACGCTGACTGCGAAGATGCGGGCGTTGGAGGCGGCGGTATAGGCGATGTGGTTAGCGCTTGAGCGGATCTTCAATCCACGGGGGCGTGGCCTGCAGCAGGCGGCCGAGCTCGGGCTCCAGCCGTTCCATGGCGCACTTCATCTCCCAGGCCACCTTGCGGTAGCTGAAGTGGCCCTTCACACCGCTGCGAATGCGGGCGATGTATTCGGCCTCGGCGAAGTCCATCTTGAACAGAAAGCGGGAGCGGGCGCCGAACGGCAGCAGGTAGTCCGAACCGGGAGCGGGGAGCGCGCGGACGGTCTTGAAGGCATTGTCCATCGCGTTGCGGTAGGTTGCCTCCATACCAGAGGCGTGTACAACCTCGGGCACGTCGTAGCCCAGATTACCGGCGTATGCCTGGCGATACTGCTGGCAACGGCGATGACGGTGGAAGTCGCGGTAGGCGCCGATGTCCATCACCATGTCGTAGCAGTAGAGGTTGCCGCGGAACTCGCGGAGCAGGTCGTCGCGGCGGGTGCGGGAGCGGACGGCGGTGTCGATCACCTCGGCGCGAACGGCGGCGGAGACGCCGGCGGCCCAGTCGTACAAAGCGCGGAAGGACCAATTGGAAACCGGGTAGAGCAGCGTGGCGACGATGTCGGCCACGGTATCGGTCGGCTTCAGCAGATCGACGGCTTCCTCACTGGGATCGGAGAACGAACCGAGGTTCTGGGCGGCCCAGACACGGAGATCGTCGCGGGATTCGCGGAGATGCTCATCGGCGGTGCAGTACTTGGCGAGGGTCGGGGCGAGGGGTTCGGCGGGGAGCTCGAGATCCCACTTGCAACCGGGTTCGGCAGCGCAGGCCGCGGCGATCTCGTCGCCGATGGCGCGCATCTCGGCGTAGGGCGAAGCCTTCAGCCGCTGGATCTGTTTTTCCAGTGTCCGGATGGAGGTTACCTGGCCCACGTTGGTCGGCACGCCCCAGAAGAGCAGATAACGGGCGACGTCGAAGGCGCGGGCGGTGATGTTGCGCTGGTAGGCGTCGGGCTTCATCTCCTCCGGGCGGGGGAGCTGCGCGGAGAGATATTCAAACGACGCGTCGTGCACTTCGCGGTAGGCGGCCAGCAGGGCGTTGCCGGCGGCCTCGTAGGTGGCCGTGTCGGCCGGGGTGAACTCGGGCGGGGTGATGAAGCCGGACTTGCCGAAGTCCTGATAGCGGGACGATTTCGCCTGGCCATCCCACAGCTGCTCGTCTTCCACTTCGGCGGCGGCGAGTTCGGAGATGCCTTCAAAGCACATCACGATGTGGCCGAGGTCGGCGATGGAGGCATGGCCGTATTGAAAGTAGAAGCTCTCCAGAAATTTGGAGGAGTCGTGGGTACGCACCCACGCGAGCGATTCGGTGATGGAGTCCGCCGAACGGCTGTAACGCGCCAAGGCGTACGCGCTCTTTTCGGGCGGCATGGGCGCGATGGCGAGAATCTGCCTTCTGATGCGTTCAGGCATACTGGAATCTCCAGCATCCCAATGAAACTCCGTATACGCAAGCTCCACCCTGACGCCGTAGTTCCGCAATACGCCCACGGCCCCGAAGAAGACGCCGGCATGGATCTGTTTTCTGTCGCCGGCGCGCTGCTGGAGCCGAACGTTCCGCAAGCCGTGCCGACGGGCCTTTCCATCGAACTGCCGCCCGGCTTTGAAGCCCAGATCCGCCCGCGTTCCGGCCTGGCGTTCAAGCACGCCATCAGCGTTCCCAACAGCCCCGGCACCATTGACCCGGGCTATCGCGGCGAAGTGAAAGTGATTCTGATCAATCTCGGCAAGCAGGCCTACCAGGTTTCCAAGGGCGACCGGATTGCCCAGATGGTCATCGCTCGGTACGAAGCAGTCGAAATTGAAGAAGGCGATCTGTCCGACACCACCCGCGGCGAGGGAGGGTTTGGCTCATCGGGTAGGTAAACTGATCACTTTCCGCGCCGGAATTCGCACTACCTGCTAATGGAACTCCCGGTCACGAAATACCATCCCGACCCCGTCGCCACCGGTAGCGTGGAGGCCAATCCCGATAAACCCTGTCTCTGCTGCAACCGGATCCGCGGCTACGTCTACACGGGTCCGGCCTACTCGGAGATCTTCCATTACCTGTCCGGCTGCCTCTGCCCGTGGTGCGTCGCCGATGGCTCGGCGGCGCGCCAGTTCCGGGCGGAGTTCACCGATACCGGAACCATTGACGACGTCGACGACCCGCGGATCCTGGACGAACTGGCCAAGCGCACGCCGGGCTTCAACGCCTGGCAGCAGGAGCAGTGGCTGACCTGCTGTGGCGACGCGGCGGCCTTTCTCGGCCGGGCCGGGGCGGCGGAGCTCGATGGCGAATTCGCCGCCGCTAAGCCGGCGCTCCAAACACTAGGCAAAAAATACACCGCCGCCTTGAAGAAAGACGAAGAACCGACGGCCTACGTCTTCCGCTGTCTCCACTGCGGCAAATACCTGGCCTACGCCGACGAAACCTAACGCTTCTCTTTTTTCGTCCCGCGAACGATTGTCATTCCCACGAAAAACACCACCACCCCGGCCAGCGCGATGGCGATGAACTTCCCAAATGTCCCCGGATTGTAGCCCTTGAAAGGCTGAATGCGTTCCGGGTTGTCCGGATCGGTAAAAAACTCGTAGCTCTGGCCGGCCGCCAGATGCTTACCCCGATAGCTCTCCCGCGCCTCGGCTTCCGACTTCGCCCGCACCACCGTGGTGATGGTCGTGCGCTGTTCGCCCTCCGGCCGGTCCCACTTCAACTGCAGCCGGAACCCGAAGGCACCCGTCTGGCGGTGGGCGATATCGTTGCTCACCACCAGCGCCGTGATCTTGTTTGAACGCTGCAGTTCCAGGTACGGCCCCAGGACGCCGATCAACCCCATGCCCGTCAAAAACAGGCCTAAATACGTGAACATCTTGCCCAAAACACGTCGCGAAGGCTTCATAAGTCCAACCCCCAGTATGGCCCATTCCGCATTTATCCAAATCATGGAACAGCCGGAATGTTGCAACGGTATTTGTGTATGACGGATTGTCTTCGCACGGTTTTTTACTCCGCGAAGACCGCTATGTTGACCCTAACCCTAGCTGTACTTGCTGTACTTTTTATCCTTGCCGGGATTTTGATTCTCCTATCCCTGCATCGCATCGGCCCTACGGAAGTGGGCCTTGTAACGCGCCGCTTCTCTAACCGGCGCTTGACCGACGACAACCCCATCGCCTTCCAAGGCGAAGCCGGCTACCAGGCCGAACTGCTCATGCCTGGTATCCGCTTTCAATTCTGCCTCCTGTACGCCGTGCAGAAATACCCCTGGGTGCAGATCCCAGCCGGGCAGATTGGCGTGGTGATCGCCCAAATCGGCAATCCGCTGCCCAACGGCGCCAAATCCGCCGTCTACCGCCAGGAGTTCGGCCAGTTCACCGACCTCGATGCCTTCGTCAAAAACGGTGGCCAGAAAGGCGTCCAACGCCCGGTGCTCTCCCCCGGCACCACGCTCCCGCTGCACCCGGTGGCCTTCCTGGTCATCACGCGCGACCGCGTTTACGGCACCCCCGTTTCCGAGCAGATCCCCAAAGACGGCCCGCTCACCGCGGCCAGCTTCGGCCTGCACCCGTCGGACCTGGAAGTCGTCCGGATTCAACGGGATCCGGCCTCGCAGCAGGATCTGATCGGCATCGTCACCGTCTATGAAGGCGACCCGCTGGCCTCCGGCGACATCGCCTCCCGCCTCGGCGGCTACACCGATATCGCGACCATCGAACAGAGCGCCGCCACCGACGCCGAGATCATCGAACGCCTCCTATCGAGCAAAAACGAGCTCCACAACAGCTACCAGGATTTCCAATCCTTCCTCGATCAAAACGGTCGCATCGGCCTGCAGCACGACCCGCTGCTCTACGGCGCCTACAACCTCAACCCGTTCCTCGTCCGCGTCGAACGCGTGCCCATGCTGGTCGTCGAACAGGGCCAAGTCGCCGTCGTCAAATCCTATGTCGGCCTCCCCACCGCCGACACCTCCGGTACCGACTTCAAATTCGGCACGCTCGTCCGCCCCGGCCACCGCGGCATCTGGCAGGAGCCGCTCCGCACCGGCAAATACCCCATCAACCCCTACTGCTACAAGGCCGAACTGGTGCCGACCGCGATCCTCACCCTCAACTGGGCCGAGCGCGTCAGCGCCGCCCACAAACTGGACGCCAAACTGGAATCCATCATCGCCAAGAGCAACGAAGGCTTCGTCTTCAAAATGGACCTCCAAGTCCAGATTCACATCCCCGACGCCCGCGCCCCGCGCGTCATCTCCACCGTCGGCACGATCAACAACCTGATCGACGAAGTGCTGCAGGCCGCCGTCGGCAACCACTTCCGGGACACCCTGCAATCCATGCCCGCCGTGCGGTTCATCGAGACGCGCCAACAGGTCCAACGCTCGGCCTACGAACGCATCCGCGAGCAGCTGGAGGCCTACTTCGTCGAAACCCGTGGCGTCTATATCCAGGACGTGATCCTGCCGCAGGATCTGGTCGGCGTGCTGACCGAACGCGAAATTGCGAAGCAGGAGATCGCCACCTTCGAACAGCAGAAACAGGCCCAACTGCAGCGCATTGAGACCGAACAGGCGCGCGGAACGGCCGATATGCAGGCGGAGCTGGCGAAGTCCAAAGTCGGCGTGAACATCCGTACCAATAACGCCAACGCCCGCAAGGCCGAAGCCGAAGGCGAGTCGTTCTACATCGAACAGACCGGCCAGGCCCGGGGTGCCGAGGTCCGCGCCGTCGGTCTAGCCAAGGCCGAGGCCTTCGACGCGCAGGTCCGCGCGCTGGGCGCCAACGCCACGGCGCTGGTGAACGCCGTCGATTCGCTGTCCAAATCCGGTACGCCCATCGTGCCCAACATCCTGGTCACCGGCGGCGGCGGAACCATCGAAGCCCTGGCGGCGACGCTGCTGAAAAGCCTGTCGTAACTACGGCGCCAGCAGGTCGTACCGTGCCACCCACCCGGCGGCGTCGAAGTTCTCCTTCGCCGCCGGGCCGGCCACTTCCCGGGCCTCTTTGAACTTGCCCTGCCGGAACAGCACGCGCGCCAGCAGCGGCCGCGCCGCCATTTCGTACGGGGTCTCCAACAACTCGTCCAGCAGCTCCACGGCCTCGCCGTCGCGGTTGGCCAGCACCAGCGAAGCCGCCCAATAGAGCCGCGCGTCGTGCCGATTGTCGTCGTAATCCACCACCTCGGCGAAGGCTGGAATGGCGTGCTCCCAACGGGCGCGCCGGTAAAAAACGAACGCCGCCCGGAACTGAATCTCGGCCTCGTCGGTGGTGTCTTCGTTGGAAAGCACGGGAACCGGCGGCGGAACGGCCACGCGCAGGTCCAGCAATCGGTCGTACTTCGGCTGAAACGCCGGCCGCTCCGCGGAACATCCGGTCAGGCACAGCACGCCGAGCACCATGATGATGGCCCCCACCAGCCGCCGCCCGCTCTGCCGTTCGCCCAGGAACTTCGCCCCCAGAATGGCCCCCAGCACGATGCTGATCTCCCGCATCGGCGCCACGCGATGCAGCGGGGAAACGGTCAGCGCCGTCAGCACCAGAATGTAGCTCAACGGGTTCATGGCGCCGATAAGAATCAACCGGATCCGCTCCTCGTTCCAAACGCGCCGTGTCTCGCCCGCCCGCCGCAACGCCAACGGCGCCAGTACCAGCGCCCGCGAAACGTCCGTGGTCCACTCCATCATCACCGGCGGCAAGTGCAACCCGCTGACGGCATATTTATCCCACAAGCTATAGATTCCAATCAACAATCCCGTAGCCATGCCCCACCAGACGCCCGCTCCCGCGGCGCCGCGAAGGAAGAATAACACGCCGCCGCTGATCAGCCCAATCCCCATCCAGGCGAGCGCGGTAGGGCTTTCCCCGTAGATCGCCAGCGCGCCCAGCGTCGCCACCAATGGCCCGGATCCCCGCGCCACCGGGTACACCAGCGACAGGTCCCCGTGCCGGTAGGCCTGCTGCAGACAGACGAAATACGCCAGTTGCCAGAAACAGCTGCCCGAGACCGACAACACCTCCTGCCATCCCAGCCTCTCCCAGATCTCAACGTACTCATGCACCGCCCACGGCCCGTACACCAGCGTGCCCACGCACGAGTACAGCCACACCACTTCCATCCCGCCACGCACCCGCTTGGCCAACAAATTCCAAGTCGCATGGATACACGCCGCCGTCAATACAAGCAGCAGTGCGTGCGGAGGCATTTTTATATCTTCCCCGAACTGGCCTGACGGAGAATAACAACTATGAGTTCTGACGCCCCTTTTCACGATCCGCACGTCACCCTGTCGCGCATCTACACCCGCACCGGCGACGAAGGGCGCACGTCGCTGGTCGGCGGCCAGCGCGTATCGAAGGACGCTTTGCGCATCGAAGCCTACGGGACCGTCGACGAGTTGAACGCCGCCCTCGGCCTCGCCATCACCTCCATTCCCGAAGGCGTCCCGGCCGTGCACCTGCTGACCGTGCGTCTGACACGCGTCCAGCACGAGCTTTTCAATCTGGGCTCCCTGCTGGCTACGGAGATGGAAGACCTGCGCCCGGGCCAGCCGGTGATCACCGCGGCCGACGTCACGCGCCTGGAGCAGGAGATGGACGAAGCCAACGCCACCTTGGAGCCGTTAAACAGCTTTGTCCTGCCCGGCGGCTGCCGTTTGAATGCCGAATTGCACCTCTGCCGCACCATTTGCCGCCGCGCGGAGCGCCATACGGTCACCCTCGCCGCCCATGAAAGTATCCCGCCAGAGGCCGTACAATACCTCAATCGGCTCTCCGATGCCCTGTTTATTTGGAGCCGCTTAGCCAGCCGTTTATTAAATCGTCCAGAAACCCTGTGGCGGCCAAACCAGGGCTAACTATTTGAAAACAAATACGCACTAGTACGGGTCTCCCACCCGTTAGTCCTACCCGCCCAACTGAAAAATGTAACTAAGTTTGAGTACTTCCAGTTGAGTGACCGAAGCAGGCCCGCTCCGCAGAATGAGGTTGTCCCCCAAATACCTCTGGAGTTCACCAATGCCTGGAAGTTTAGTCACCCTTATTGTCCCCTGCTATAACGAAATCGACGGCCTCCCCCAGTTGATGCGTCGCCTGACTGCGATGCACGATGCCGGACAGATGGCGGGCTGGGAAGTTCTTTTTGTCAACGATGGGTCCAAGGATGGGACGCGCGAAGCGTTGAACGTGATCGCCAAGGGGCATGATTGGATTCGCGTCGTGCATCATCCCTCGAACAAGGGTTTGGGCGCGTCGGTTCGGACAGGGTTCGCCAACGCCATCGCCCCGATCGTCTGCACGATGGACAGTGATTGCACGTTTGCCCCGGAAACGTTGCCGCAGATGGTGCGGATGCTGCAGGAAGGCGCCGACATCGTCACCGCCTCGCCGTGGCACCCCGAGAGCGGCACGGGTTCGGTGCACCCGGTGCGCAAGGTGCTGAGCCAGGGCGCCAGCTGGGTCTACCGCGGCATCCTGGGGAACGAAGTGCACAGTTTCACGCCGATGCACCGGGCCTACCGCCGAGAAGTCGTCAAGAAGGTGAAGTTCAACTCCGACGGCTTCGCGGCCATCGCCGAAATCATGGTGCGCGCCATGTTCCACGGTTTCCGCGTTAAGGAACTGCCGATGCCGGTTGACCGGCGCCAGTTCGGGGAATCGAAAATCAATATTTTTCAATCGGTTACGGCCCATCTGTCGCTGATGCGCCTGGCCGGGTGGACGACGTTCACCATGTGGGCGGACGCGAAACTGGCCGGCGGCCGGTTCGTGATCGAAGAGTAGTTCAGGCTACGGCAAATCCGGTCGAAGAGAAGGGGAGAACATCATGAACGCGTCCAAAGGCAATGTCGCAGTACTCGGCGGAGGGATTTCCGGTCTGGTGAGCGCCTATCGTCTCTTGCAGAAGGGTAATCGGGTCACTCTCTTCGAAGCGTCGGACGAGCTCGGCGGGCTCGGCGGTACCTTCCAGCACGAAGGCCACACGATGGAGCAGTTCTACCACGTGATGATCAACACCGACGAAAATCTGCTGGGCCTGCTGGCGGAACTCGGCCTGGCCGAGGAAGCTACCTGGAAGGAGACCACGATGGGTTTCCTCTACGGGCATGAGCTGTTCCCGTTCAACACCCCGCTCGACCTGCTTTGCTTCGGCGGGCTGAGCCTGACGGGCCGCATCCGCACCGCGCTCGGCGGTGCCTACATCGCCAAGTTCCTCAATGATCCCAAGGGGTTAGACAAAATCAGCGTCTCCGAATGGCTGGAAGGTATCTTCGGCGCTGAAGTGTTCGCCCAGCTGTGGCGTCCGCTGCTCCGCGCCAAGTTCGGCGATATGTACGATAGCGTGCCCGCTTACTGGTTCTGGACGCGCCTGCGCCGTGAGAAAGGTTCCACCAAGGAAGTGAAGGGGTACGTCAATGGCGGTTATCGCCGCATTGCGGACCGCCTGCGCACCGAAATCCGCCGCCTGGGCGGCGTCATCCGTCTCCGGACCGCCGTCTATGCCATGCAGGATTGTCCGCAAGGCATCCAGATCAGTGCCGAAGGCCGCTGGGAAACGTTCGATTCCGCGGTTTCCACCCTCCCGCTCCCGATTCTCCGCCAGCTCTGCCGCGGCCGGCTCGAATCGGTGGTCCCGCAGCAGAAACTCCCCTATCAGGGTGTTGTGAACGCGGTGGCCATTCTGAAAAAGCGTCTCCAGCCGAACTACTGGAACGCCATCGTGCAAAAAGGTTTCCCGTTCCAGGGCCTGGTGGAAACGACGCATGTCGTCCCCGCCAGCCAGACCGGCGGGCGTCATCTGGTCTACCTGTTGAACTACTGCGGCAAAGACAGCGAGATGTACAGCACCGTCGACGGCGACATTAAGTTCCAGGCGCTGAAGGCGATGAAGGCGTTCAACCCGAAGTTCAACCAGGATTGGGTGGAAGACATCCGAGTCTTCCGCGCTCCCTACGTGGAACCGGTATGGCCGCTCGGCTATCAGAACAGCAAGCCGCGCATGCGCTGCGGCGATAGCCCTCTATACTTGGCCACCACCGCCCAGTGCTATCCGCAGGTGAACTCCTGGAACACCATGGTGGGTATCGCCAATGATGTGGCTTCGCGCATGCAGTTCGACATGGATAACGTCAAGGGCGCATCGGCCGAAGCGGCGCAAGAACTCGTCGCGGTCTCCTAAAGAGATTTCATCAATCGGACGATAAGTCCTTGTGGTTGTAACAACTGGCTATGCAGCCGTTGCGCTGCATTTAGACTCCATGGCGCAGGCCGCCGGCTACCCGGCGAACTATGTCGACCCTACGTATCGTCAGGTGATGGATCGGTTCGTCGATCTGGGCCGCGAGTTCCGGTTCAAATACTCGATGTACGCCATCGGCCGGGACCTCGAAGACACGCACGCCTGCGACCGTCTGGCTGCCTTGTCCCGCGATGGCCACGAGATCGGCAACCATACCTGGAATCACTATACGGATCTGGGCGCGCTGCCCGTCGCCGAAATGCGCGAGGAAATCGTCCGCACGCATGAACGGCTGGTGGAAGCGGTGGGCGTCACCCCGCGCGGCTTTGTCTCGCCCGCCTGGTGCTATTCCGAACGGCTCATGCGGCTGCTCGGCGAGCTCGGCTATCGCTACGACATGAGCCTCTTCCCCTCCCTGCTTTACTATCCGTTCGTCGTCAAGAATGCGCTCAACCATCTGGGCCATTCCGAAAAACTCCGCCGCGTGCTGAACCGGCGGGACTGGTTGCAGCCGCTCACCGGCTCCCGCGAACCGTATGTCAGTGAGTGGGTTACGGTCCTTCCCGTGCCCACGGCGCCTGGACCTTTCGGGTTCGCCGTCTGGCACACCACCGGTTTTCTCCTCGGTTGGGAGCGTCACTACGCCCTGCTCCGCGCCGCTGTCCAGGCGCGCCGGTTCTTCTATTACGTCGTTCATCCGGCGGACCTCACCTGCGATGAGGACTTCGACGGCACCGAAAAGATGCACCTGGAGCGGGCCGGCGGCAACCGCGAAGAGAAGACGGAATACCTCCGCAAAAGCCTCGCCGTCATCGCCGAAGCCAATCGCGACTGGGTCACCATGGGCCGCATGGCGGAGTTGGCGCGTGCGGAAATGACTGTCCCCGCCGCCGTCGCCGCCCGCCAAACCGTTCGAGGATAGCGTTCTCTCCCCGGCCGCGCTATGCTGGCCGCAGAAGGGGACTTCCCACGTGCTCGACCGTTTAACCCTCGCCGCCGGTAATGTCGATAGCCAGCCCGGCGCCACCGCCCAGAACATCGAAAAGATCTTCCACCTGGCCAACCGCGCCGCCAACGCACACGCCAAGCTGCTTTTACTGCCGGAACTTTCCCTCACCGGTTTCCTGCCCAATCATCCGGAGGGCAACCACGCCGCTTGGCTCCGCGACGCCCTCGCCCTCGCCCGTCAAACGGCCGAACGGCTCGACGGCTCGGCCGTCAAAACCCTCACCATGATGGCCCAGCAGATCGGCCTCTACATCTCCGCCGGGGTCCTCGAAGATGCCGGCAACCTGCTCTACAACACCCAAATCCTGGTCGGCCCCCAAGGTCTCCTCGGCGCCTGGCGCAAGATGCACGTGCCGATGTTCGAAATGCCGTTCTACAATGGCGGCCCCGGCCCCACCGTCGTCCAAACGCCCCTCGGCCGCCTCGGTGCCAACATCTGTTTCGACGCGCTCCTCCCGGAATCCACCCGCCTGCTCGCCGTCGAAAACGTCGAAATCGTCCTCTTCCCGTTCGCCGCGGACCCGCCGCCGGTCACCCGCGCCGGCTGGGCCGCCTGGGCCGGTCCCGCCCTCCGCGCCCGCTGCCAGGAAAACGGCGTCTTCGGCGTCGCCTGCAACTACCTCGGCCATGTCAAAGCGGCCGGTGTCGAACAGACCTTCCCCGGCGGCGCCCTCATCATCGGCCCCCGCGGCGAAATCCTGGCCGAACAGGCCGACGGCGACCTGCTTATCCACGAACTCAACGGCGACGATCTCCGCGCCGCCCGTTCCGAGCCCGAATACCTCTTCCGCTTCCGCCGCCCGGAGCTCTACGGCCCCTTAGCCCGTTAACAAACGCAATATTGTGGGTAGCGGTAGGGACGGATCTCACGACCCGCCCCCCGCACAGATCCGTACGAGCGGCACTACCGCATACGGCTCCTACCTCGGATAATTGGCGCCGGATCGCTCCGACGCACACCGACCAACCCG
>JBIKOG010000087.1:0-28480 GCA_044358225.1 Bryobacteraceae bacterium
TGCTGTGACTGACTTTGGGGGAGGGGGTGGAATTGGGGGTGGTGTTTTGGGGAATGGGCCGTGCCGGCCTGCCCGGGGTTTCGGATTCCGGGCAGGCGGGTGGGTTTCGTTCGATTGTGACGATGAAAATTGGGCGTCCCGGTGAACTACCCTTACTTCCCCCGCCTACCCCGTTTTCTGCGGCTTACTATGAAATTGTCAAAGAGCATTTCCGGATTGACGACGATGGGAAGTCCCAAGATCGGAGTCGCGGTTGCCTCGCGGGTTATTTTCGAGGCAAAGAGCGGGTCGGGGCCGGCGACGATGATTTCTCAAGATCGCGGCTCCGGGTAGTCGCTTGCGGCCTTCTGCCTTTTGCGGGTTGTGGCGCGTCCGGGGGACACGCCTGTTGTTGGGTTGCGGGCCCCCCTTCGCCCGTTGGGCTTCGGGGGGCAAGCCCGGTTCTTGCGCGAGCGGGGTGTCTACTCACTCCCTTCGGGTGGGGAGCGGCGGGAGCTTGCGGGCGTCGAGCGTTGGGTCGTACATCGACTGGAGACGGTCGCGCGAGATCAGGCTGCCGGGGGCAGGGGTGAATTCGCAGTAGAACTCTTGCCGGAATAAGTGGGGGGCTCCTTTGCGGTGGAGTTCCACGAATTCCTTCGGGATTTCCGGGCAGTCTTCGACTGTGCTGAAGATGCGTGTCCACTGCGGGTCTTTGTCGTGCCAGAAGTTGTAGAAGAAGCCGAGCTGGCCTCTTGGCGTTGACAGCATCCAGACGGCTCCTCCGGTTCTGGCTACGAAGGGTAATGTCACGCTGAACACGGCGTCGGAGACGACGGCGGCTTCGTCGAAGATCAGGATGTCCGCGGTGCGGCTGGGGGCGGATTCTGTGCTGTGCGAGATGGCATAGATTTTGCTGCCATTGGGCAGTTGCACGGAGTGCTGGTAGCCGGGGACGCGGCGATCCGGGATCCTGAGCAGGCTGGCGAAATCCTTGGCTCTTGCGATTAATTCGCCGCCTTGTTTTTCGGTTCGGCTCACGACGACGATGGTTGCGTTGGGGTGTTGCAGGGCGTGGTGGAGCGCCTTGAGGGCGATTACGGTGCTCTTGCCCCATTGGCGGTTGCAGCAGAGGATGAGGCGCTTCGATTTCGTTTCGAGGACTGTTCGCTGGATCTTGTTGGGGGTGAAGTGGAAGGCTTCCTGGGCCCACTTCGAGGGGTTGGGCAGGGCTTCGGATTTTGGGCACACTTCGGCTGTCCACTGGCTGGGTTCGACGATTTTCCAGTGGTAGCGCATGGCGTTTTAGTTGGGATCGAGGTCCGATTTGGTGGGCACCACGATCAGCTTGCGGCCGGGGAAGAAGAATTCGTAGGCCTCGCGGGTGGCGGGGCTGGGGTCGTCGGTGTAAAGAGGCTCTTCTTCCGTTTCGGTATGTTGTTCATTTGATTCGGGTTGCGGGATGTCGGAGTCGGTTTGGTTGTTGTTGGCGTCGACTTCGGGTTCGGGGAAGTGGGCCTGGACGCTGATGAGGCGTTTTTCGAGGGCGACGATGCGGCGGAAGAGGCGGTCGATGGCGCGGTCGAATTGGGCATCGGATTTGAGCATGGCGAGGCCGGTGTTGATGGCGGTTTCGACGGGGATGAGCTCCGCGGGGAGATGGGCGGCTTTGGCCTGTTCGAGGTGGATTTGCCGGTTCCAGGCGGCGGCTTTGACGTGCTGGGTGCGGGTGATTTCGGTGCGGGCGATGGCGATTTCGCGCACGATGTCGGTGGCGAGTTGGCCGATGGGGTTGTAGGCTTTGATCAGGTCGTGGAAGAGCTGGAAGAAGGCGTGGGAGTCCTCGTTGCAGAGGATGCCGGGGTGGGGCTGGGCGAGGTGGCGGAGGGTGGTGGCGCGGGCGCCGGTTTTGAGGCCGTTGGCGCGGGAGCGGTCCTTGCCTTGTTGGGTGGTTGGGCCTTTGGATTTGGCGCCGTTTTCTCGGGCGATGCGGGCTTTTTCTTCCGGGGTGATCATGATTGCGTTTCCTTTCGGGTGGTGTAAATGCAAACAGCCCTCGCTGGCGCGAGGGCTGTTTGCGGGCGAGGTATTCCTGACCCGACTTTAAGCTAGCATGGCGGGGCAAGGGAGTTAGGGGGTGAAAATTTTCAGGTTGTTGATTTTAGGGGGAATATAAACTTTTTTTGGACGTGAATGGGGGTTGGCGGGGGTGCGGAAATGGGGTTGTTTGCGGGTGTCCCTGGTTTCTTCTGGCCTCGAAGGCGGCGGGTTCGGAATGCCAGAACAGAAACAACAGCGGCTGGAGGGGCATGTCTTCAGTCCACTTGGGTGCGGGTTGGGCTCACGATCAGCCAGACGCAATAGATGAGGATGGCATTCCGAACATTGAGGGCGACGATGGGCCAGGTGACTTGCTTGAGGAGGAGTTCAAAGCCGATGGGATAGACGGCGGTGGTCAGGATGCAGGCGACGAGGAAGGGCCAACGGAGGCGAGGGAGGAAGGCGACAAAAGGGGCGACCCAGATGAGGTATTGGGGCGAAAGGACTTTGCCGGCGAGGATGTAGAGAAAGAAGAGCAGGGAGAGATCGCGGGCGTCATTGCGTTGCCGTTGGAGAAAGATCCAGATGGCGGCGAGAGAAAGGACAATGACTTGGAGGGGCAGGGCGGCGGCGGCCAGGGAGGGAGCCCAGGCGTGGTCGACCTCGACACAGATGCAGGGATTGGTGGTGATCAAGCGAGCCGATTGCGGGAAGAACTGGCCGAGGAGGAGAAGGAATCCGGCGGAGAGCGATCCGCATTCGAGGCCGCGCTGGGAATGGATCTTGAAGGAGATATAGAGAGATGGTCCGGCGTAGGCGAACCAAGCGGCACACACGGTGGCGACAGTGAGGAGGAAGAAGAAAACGGACCGCAGGGCGGGGCGGGCTTCCCGGTGGAGACGGAGCAAGGGGACGGCCAGTACGAGCGCGGGAACGAGTTTGACGAGCGCCCCGAGGGCGGCGACGCTGCCGGCAGCCCCGGGTCGGGCACGGGCGAGCAAGAGCAGGGCGCCCATCGTGGTGACGGCGACGAGGACATCGAAGCGCCAGAGGATGAGTCCGGACAGGGGGACGAGGAAGGCGGTGAGCCAGCCGAGCGTTTGTTTGACGTCCTTATGGAGGAGTCGGGCGTAAGATTCCGTCAGCGCAAACAGGGCGGCGGCGGCGGCGAACATGAGGAGGCTGTAGGCGATCAGGTACGCGTTGAAGCTGCGGGCGAAGACGCCAGGCAGCAGGGTTACCAGGAGAGCGACCGGCGGGTAAGGGACAAGGAAGTCGATATAGGGCGAACGTCCGGCGACGATTCCGGTGAGCCACTCGAAGTAGAGGAACACGTCGCTGTTGGCCGTTCGCGGGTCGTTCCAGCCCCAGCGAAGGAGATGGGCGCCCTTGCATAGAAGCCATTCGAACAACAGGGCACCGGTGGCGAGTCCGGCGAAACGCAGCGTGGCGGCGGGCCACAGCGCTCCCCGGAAAGCGTTACTCATGGCTCTAGTTTAGGTGGAGGCGGCAGATTTGGTCGCCGTCGGTAAGTAGTAAATACGAGTGGTTCTCGACAATAAACGTTCGGGGCGCGTTGGAGGCTTTGCAGGATTTTCGGGGATGCTTGGGCGGGGCTACAGCGGAGCGGTTTCGTTCACCGGCGATTTGGCGGGGTGTGGAACGGCGGTTGTTTGCCTGTGCTGAGTTTGATTGGGGCGGATTTCTCGGGTGCTGAGGGGAGGGGATTTTGGGTAGGATGACTTCGGTAATTGAGGTGGCTGGGCCTGGGTTTTTCGAGGTGGCTGTCACTGGCTTTTTCCTGGCGGGCTAGCGGGCCTCCCTCTTTTCGACAGGGTCGCTTAACGATCGATGTCCAGAGCAGTTCGTCAAAGTTTCTGTTGCGGGCTCATGTCGAACACGATTCCGGGATCGGTCGAAAACTATTCGAATTCAGACCGGAGTCCATGTTCGGCTACCCGAAGAAATCGTTGCTTGACCGATAATTCTATTCAAGAGGACGTGTCAACACTTTTGTGTAAACGGGCTCCCCGTCTCTCTCTAAAACGAGGGGTCAGAAGTATTGAGAAAACCGGAGACTTCCAGATGCACCTAAGTGCAATCCAGTCGTATCTACCTCGAAACGACATCCGCACAAAAGAAATGCCCCCGGCGACATGCGGTGTGTCGGGTGCTGTCAGAGAAATCAGTGCAGGAGAAACGGGTGAACAGGAGTATGTAGACAGCCTGTGAGAGAATCAACTCGTGGATAATCCAGCGACCTTCGAGAGTGCGTTTGCATACGATCTATTCGAGCAGGCGGTCCTTACAAAGTCACGCTTCACTTTTGACAAGAGACTACAGGCATTCTTGAATGCATTAGTGAAGACCGCACAGAATCGGATAGTATTCTTCCCAGAAGGCCATACTTTCCGACGTGCTCAACTCGACCACGAAACAAAGAGGAAAACCTATGTCATCAAAGGTGAGGGTGAATACGGAGGCGTTGACTTACCATATCCGTGCGGGGAGGAGCGGATGACACCTTGGGCTGACAAGGCAAGGGAAGGGCGAGTGAATCCCAAGGGCATCCCAGTGCTTTATGTGGCAGACGACGTAAACACGGCGATTTCGGAGCAGAGACCGTGGCTCGACGCCTATGTCTCGCTTGCCACGTTCACGTTGAGGTCCAGAGTAGCAATTGTTGACTGCACGATTGATGCTGAACCCGCCACCGGAATAACCAGCCTTGCCCGAATTGCGAAACTGGAACCGATTGAAGAACGTGAACGTGTGGTCTGGGGGTACATCAATCGAGCGTTCTCTCGTCCAGTCACACCTTCAGAAGATACCGCCCACTACGCCCCTACACAGATTATTGGCGAGACACTGAAGAAGGCAGGGTTCGACGGGATTGCCTATAAGAGTAGCTTGGGGCAAGGCAAGAATTATGCGCTGTTCGATCTTGATTGCGCCACGTACACTACTTGTGAGTTGTACCAGATTGGGAACATTTGTGTTTTTGAAGGCACTCCACTCAGGAATGCAGAGGACCCACTCATTGAAGAGGTGGACCCGTAAGTTCTCTGACGCTTTGAGTTCTTTTTTCTCGGCCTCAGAATACACAGATTCGGGTACTTGCATTGTTGATGGCCTTCGAGCGTCTTCCTCTGTTCTTTCGCAACCGGAATTTAGTGGAATTCCGAGATGCTCCGGCGTCGCAGTGCAATCTTCAGTTCCGCCAACGCTGAATCAAGCTCATCATCGTAGCGGTCGGCGACAGAGCCGTCCTCATCCCTTTTCCGGCCAAGGTCGTGCTCATCAAGGATTTCTCTCTTGCTGCCGAGCAGAATATGGAACTGCTGGGAGAGCACGGCCTGTTGCGCTTCGGTCAGTGTGGCGATGGCGTCGTTATGCTGGCGGTTAATGTCGGCGGCGGTGAGGATGAGGGGCATGACAGTATGTACAGCGGCGCTGCGATATTATTCAGCAGTGGCAGATTTTAACTTCATCACCCTTCCTACCCTCCGCATCTGCTTAGAAAGCGACTATGGGGAACTTCAGGCGTGCATGAATGCGAAAGCGTGGAAGGCGGTTCATGTTTTGGCCGGGAGCATCGTGGAAGCCGTGTTGATCGACTCGCTGGAGTCTGTAAAGTGCAAAACATCTAAACCGCTTAACGAAATGGTGCTAGGAGAACTAATCCCCCTGGCCAAGGCCGAGAAATTACTTGACGACGAGACGATTGATCTCACCACCGTGATTCGCAAGTATCGCAACCTGATTCATCCCGGTCGAGTTACCAGACTGGAAAAGCGAGTCGAAGAGACTGGAGCGGTGATCGCCACTCAGGTTGTTGAGCTTGTGATCCGTGAGGTTGCAGAGAGTAGGCGAGAGAACTATGGATTTACCGCCGAACAACTGCTGCGTAAACTTCAAAGTGGGGTAACGGCACTCCCATTGGTGAAACATTTGGTCAATGATTCATCCGAACTGGAAGTCCTTCGCTTACTGACCGAGGTTTTACCGGAAAGGTACATTGATGCACTGGCAGACGTTTCGGTGACATCAGCCTACATAGACCTCCTGCGACAGTGCTATTGGGCCGTCTTCGACGCTGCACCTGAAACCTGTCGAATTGCGGCCACGAAGCGTTTCGTTTCGATTTGCCGAGATGAACCCGAGTGGAGAGTACTGATTCACGAGGAGAACTTTTTTCGTTGCTATGACCTGAAGTACCTGACGCCCGAAGAACAAGAGATTGTGAAGCTGCATATTCTTGCGAGGGTTAAGACTGACGTTGCGTCTGGAAAGAATAGAACGTTTCGTGGTATAGGCCCCTATTTACTGCCAGAAGAAGCAGAGAACTTTTTCTGGGATGTTTATGGTCATCCGTTTGAGAACGAGGGGGGAGAAGCCGAATTTGACCTACTACGAGCTGAGTACCGCTTGATGAACAAAGATTGTAGAAAGGCGGTGATGAAAGCGTGCTCACTCACTATGGCAAGCACAGAGTTGAAACGGTACGAGCAATTCGTGTTTGGAGATGAGGCACTTGGTCCTGATGACATCGAGGATTGGGAAGTGCCATTCTAGGAATTGTCAGCTAACGTGAATCAGATAGGTCATTGTTTTGGCAAGTTACGTCTGTCGCCTGGACTGTTCTCGATTTGATACGTTTCAGATCGACGGCCCAGTATCAAGTGAAACGACAAGAGTATAGAAAATCTTCAGGCCACTTGTATTTAGGGGAGGATGACCGGACAGAAAGGGTTGTCCCGGTGGATCGATTCTAACTTAAGCGACTCTCTTCTGAGGTGGGTTTTCGCGCCCATCGAGGAAGGCATGGTAGGCTGTGCGGCCTTGGGTGAGGTAGCCTTGGTGGGCTCGCTCCCGGTTGTAGAAATCCACGGAGACATCGAGGTCTTTTTGGGGCTGCTCGACGCTTTCGTAGAAGGTCTTTCGGAAGGCAATGCCGAAGAACTCTTCCTGGACCGTGCGATGGAAGCGTTCGACGAAACCGCTGGTCTCCGGGGAACGGACTTTGGTGTGGCGGTGCACGATCTGGTTTAGGGCCAGGAAGATCTCAAAGGGAACCGGCTTAGATCCAGAAGAAGGCTGGTTTGACTTGCGGAACTTTCGAAACGCGCGCGGAGTCTTTGAGTGGATGCGATGGGCGGCGTTGGCGGTGATGGCGATGGTGTTGCTGCTGGAGGGGCGGTTCCGGTTGGAGGACTGGCAGTCGCGGCAGGGGTTTCGGTTTGTGCCGGTCAGGCTGCGGCCGGGGACTATGGAGGTGTGGGCGCCGCAGGGACCGGAGTTGGTGGCGGTGAATGGGCGGCCGGTGGTGGGGACGTCGGGCTATTGGCGGGAGTTGCGGCGGTACGAGGAGCTGGCGGAGAAGGCGGGACCGTTTGTCCTATCGCTGCGGCGGGCGGATGGGAAGGTGGTGGAGAGACAGCCGATCTTCGGCAACTGCACCTGCGGAAAGATGACGGATTTGAAGGCGCTTTGGTACGCGATGCTGCCGCCGGTGGTGATGATTCTGGTGGGGCTGGCCGGGGTGCTGCTGTGGCCGGGGCGGGGGGCGGCTTGGGTTTTGCTGGCGTTGGCGCTGGGGGCGGCGCAGATGGCACTGGTCCCCGATGGCATGTCGACCTTTCGGGAGACGGCTGAGCCTCGGGATTGGGACGACTGGATGCGCGTGCCGATGCTGGTGTACCAGAGCTTCTTTGCCGCTTCGTGGCCGGGGTGGGCGTTGCGGTTGGCCGGTGTCCGCTGGCTGGGGGTGTTGCCTTGGTTGGGGTTGGGGGTTTTGCGGATGGTGATGGCGGTGGGGTGGGCGGAGAACGCGCGGGCGACGGCTTGGCTTTGGGAGTGGCAGGGGCATTGGTCTACCGAGTTGACGCTGGGGGCGATGCTGATTTCTGTACTTTGCCTGACGGGTTGGCGGCGGTGGGCTGGAATGGCGTTGGGGGGGCTGATGTTGGGTCTGTTTTACTGGCCGGCGGAGGCGGGTTGGACGTTTGCTCTGGTTCATTACTCCGGCGGATACAGTCAATTGGAGCCGGCGGTGCCGATGCTCTACCGGTTGCCGTCGTTGCTGATTGCTGGTTTTGTGGCTGCAGTTTGTTTGATGGGGCGGCGTGGGTGGGCGGTGGTGTTGCTGTGCGCGCCGATGTTTGCGGTGGCGGTGATGGAGGTGTGGTGGATTTGGCCGTACGAATACCTGATAGACGCCGTGGTCATCGCCGGGTACTTGGGTCTGGCGGCTAGCGCAGTTCGGCTTCGAGCTGCGGACGCCCGGTGATGCGGGCGACGTCGGCGGCGGTGTGGCCGAGTTTGCAGCGGCGGGCGCGGTCGGCTCCGTGGGCAATTAGAGCGGCGAGCATTTTGGCGTTGCCTCGGGAGGCGCATTGGTGGAGGGCGGTCCAGCCGTCGGCGTCGGGAATGTTGGGGCTGGCGCCACGGTCTAGCAGCCAGTAGGCCTGCTGCATGCGGCCCCACTGGATGAGGTGATTGAGCAGCGGTTTGCCCTCGGCGGTGGCGCGGTCCGGGTGGGCGCCGTGATCGATGGCGGGTTGGGCGTAGTCCGGGAAGGGGTGGGTGTTCCAGGAGGCGGAGGTGAGGGCGCGGTCGGGGTCGGCGCCGTGTCGCAGGAGGATTTTGTAGATTGCGAGGTTGCTGGCGCTGGCGGCGAGGTAGATGGGCGTGATGGCGTGGTTGCCGGCTTTGGTTTCGGCGTTGGGGTCGGCGCCGGATTTGAGCAGCTTTGCTACTGCCGATGTGGGTGGGGACAGGCGGGAGCCGGAGAGGTAGTGGATGAGTTGGAGGCCGTAGCGGTCCGTCTGGGTGGGGGCGAGTTTTTCTTCTTTGATGCCGCGGTGGTGGAGGAGTTCAATGATGGGCTGGGCGCCGGCGAAGGCGGCGAGGCGAATGACGCTGGTGGGTGGGAAGCCGCCGGGCACGAGGGGGTCGGCACCGTGGTCTAGGAGGATTTCCAGGCAGGCGAGGATTTGGGGTGTGATGGGAGCTTGCGTGTGGGCGTCGCGCTGGGTGAGGGTGTGGAGCGGAGGGTAGCCGCGCCAGGGCGCATTGGGATTTGCGCCCTGGCGGAGGAGCTGTTGGAGGATGGGGGCATCGGCATCGCGGCAGGCTTGCCACAGAGGCTTGGCGGACATCCTCCCATTGTAATGAACGGGTTAGGCGAGGAGCGTGGCTGCGCCGCGGGTGCCTTGATGGCGCGTCAAGCGGGCGCGGAGTTCGCGGCGGGCGCGGAGCAGGCGGGATTTGGCGGCTGCTTCGGTGATGCCCAGGCGTTCGGCGACTTCGGTCAGCGACAGGCGCATGGACTCGCGGAGCAGGAGCGGTTCACGCAAGAGCGGGGGAATGCAGTTCACTTCGCGGCGGAGGAGGACTTCCACTTCGCCGCGGCCGAGCTTCTCTTCGGGCGTCTCCGCCGTGTCGGCCAGCTCCATTTTCACATTGCCCTCTTCAGAGCCCGGATCGTCCAAATACGCGAACCGGGCGCGACGTGCTTTCCGAAGGCGCATCAGGCATTGGTTCACCACGATGCGGCTCAACCACGTGGAAAAGCGGCTGTTGCCTTCGAAACGACCCAAATGCAGGAACACTTTGGTAAAGGAGTTCTGCACTTCGTCTTCGGCATCCTCAAAGTCCCGGAGGATGGAGCGGGCGAGTTTCAGGCTGGACGGGTAGTGCCGGGTCACCAGTTCGGTGAAGGCTTCGGAGTCGCCACGGCGAGCGGATTCGATCAATTCCGCGTCGGCGTCTACGATCCCTGTGGTGGGGGAAGCGGCGATTGCGGTATCGGTGGTTGCCATATGAAACCATGTTAACAGGGAAACCCGACTATTTATACACATTACTGAAAGCCGTTTCAGTGGAGAGAAAATCGTTGCAATCGGTTTCAGCTGCACTAAACTGAATTTATGATGGACTACGAATCTGGCCCGGATACGATTTCGCGGGTGCTTTCGGCGTATGATTTGGGGTCGAAGATCCGGCAGTTGCGGATGCGGAAGAAGATTGCGCTGACGGAACTGGGGAAGCATACGGGGTTGTCGGCCAGTATGTTGTCGCAATTGGAGAACGGGAAGCTGATTCCGACGTTACCTACGCTGGCGCGGGTGGCGATGGTTTTTGACGTGGGGTTGGACTATTTCTTCGGCACGCGGCGGCGGGCGGGGCTGTTTGAGGTGATCCGGCAGGACGAGCGGATGCAGTTTCCGAACGATCCGGAGAACGAGCGGCCCGCGTTTTTGTTCGAGGTACTGGCGTTTAAGGCGACGAATAAGCCGATTGAGGCGTATTTGGCGGAGTTTCCGTTACGGGAGCCGGCGGAGGCGTTTTCGCACTTCCACACCGGGGCGGAGTTGATTTATCTATTGGAAGGCCGGCTGGAGGTGACCTACCAGGACGATGTCTGCGTGCTGGAGGCGGGGGATTCGGCGTATTTCGACGCTTCGGAGCCGCACTCCTACCGTGGGTTGTCGGAGGAACCGGCGGCGAAGGCGCTGGTGGTGTCGGCGCCGGTTATTGGCCAGTGACGCGTTTGGCGATGAAATCTTCGGTGGCGTAGGAGCCGACCTGGCGGGTGAACTTGATTTCGTCGCCTTTGAGGATGCCGGTGTATTCGATGCGGATGTCCTGGCCCTGGAACTGTAGGGTTTCGACAAATTGAACCTTGTCGCCTTTGACGAGGCCTTCGGTGATGGCGGATTCGCGTTTGCCTTCGGGGGTTTCGGCGGCGGCTTTGCCGGTGAGTTTGGCGCCGTCGACGGCGAAGGTATAGCGGTACTTCATGGTGCCGACTTGCGTGTCGAACTCGGCGCGCCAGTTTCCGGCGACCTGGGCGAGGAGCGTGGCGGCGGCGAGGGTGAGGAGAAGTATACGTATCATTTAGACTCCGAACTGTTTCAGGTGGTGATCGATGTGGCGGTGGGTGAGGGCACCCCAGTCGTCCGCCGATAGAGTGCCGAAGGCGGCGTGGGGTTGGAGGGGTTGAGTCGTCCCTTTGGAGGCGAATTTGTCGACGGTGGCGTGGAGCGCGGCGAGGCGGGTTTGGAAATCGCCGTCTTCGGTGATGATGAACTCCGGGGCGGTGGGGGCGCCTTTGGGCCAGGGGAGGACGTAGATGATGAGCTGTTGGAGGGGCCAGAAGCGGAAGGGGGTTTTCTTGTGGGTGACCTGGAATTCGCCCATGGTGGCGAGGATGGGGACGGTGCAGTGGCGGAGCATTTGGGTGACCGACATTTTGCCCCATTGGGGGCGACTGGCGGGCGTCAGGGAATCGGCGCGGGCGAGGAGGGCGGCGCGGTCCGGCTGATTCCAAATGGTCTTTGCCATAGGGGGGATTGTAGCGGGATATGCTAGTCGTGTGAAGGGTTGTGTAGCGATATTCATGCTGCTGGCGGGGGCGGCCGGGGCCGAGAAGTGGACGGCCTACCGGAGCGCGCCGTTTACTGTGTACACGAACGCCGGGGAGAAAGAGGCGACCGAGGCGCTGGTGACGATTGCGCAGTTGCGGCACACACTTTCCGAGAAGTTCGGGAAGGAATTGAACCCGGTGTGGCCGCTGGCGGTGGTGCAGCGGAAGAACAATGCGGAGATTGGGACGGTAAGGCTGGGGCGGGACGGGTATTTGCTGACGCTGCCGGCCGGGCCGGTGCCGGTGCCGGCGATGGAGCAGTTGGCGCTGTTGTTACTGCGGGAGAATACGGCTACCTTTGACACGGCGATTGAGCGGGGCGTGGCGCGGGCGTTCAGCACGTTGGAGGTGCATGGGCCACGGGTGACGCTGGGGGCGGCGCCGGCGCCGAAGGATTTGGAGTGGGCGCGGATGAGTTTGTTGCTGACCGATCCTCGGTTCAGCGGGTCGGCGAAGGTGCTTCTTTCGAACTATGGGAAGGGGATTGAGGGGGACGCGGCTTGGCGGAATACGACGGGGATGCTGCAGAAGGAGTTTGATAAAGAAGCGTCGGCGTATTTGGCGAAGGGAGTGTTTGGGACCATTGCTTTGACGGGGCGGCCGATGGATCCTCGGCGGATCCGGGGGGAGGAGTTGGAGCCGGAGGAGGCGAAGTTGTTGCTGGCTGATTTGGCGGGGACGGCGCCGCTGGCTGGGGCACGGGCGTTGGCGGCGGAGGGGACGCGGGAGGCGTTGGAGAAGGCCTGGCGGGCGAATCCGCGGTGGAGCTTGCCGCATGAGTTGTTGGCGAAGTTGGAAGAGCGGAATTCGGACAAAGCCCAGCGGTACCGGAGGGCGGCGGAGCTTTCGCCGCGCGATGTGCGGTTGTGGCGTTTGGCGGCGGAGCATTTTGAGAAGGCTGAATTGATGACCGAGGCCGGGAAGATGTGGTTTGGGGCGGAGCGGGCGGCGACGTCGGCGGCGGAGCGGGCGCAGTTGCGGGAGACGCGGTTGGCTGCGGACCGGAAGCGTGTGGAGGCCGAGGAAGAAGAGCGGCGGAAGGTGCAGGAGGCGGAGGCCCGGGAGTTGCAACGGCTCAAAGACGAGGCGATTTCGCGGGTGCGGGAGGCGGAGGCGCGGGCGAATGCGGGCGGGTCCAAGACTTCCACGGCGCCGCTGGTGGAGTGGTGGGATGGGCCGAAGGCGGATGGGAATTTGCAGGGGAAATTGCTGCGGGTGGATTGTTTGGCGGGCGGGAAGTTGCGGCTGGCGGTGGGCGCGGATTTGAAGACGGTGACGTTGTTGAACGTGGCTGATCCGGGGAAGATTGTGGTGACGGGGAATGGGACGGTGGACCTGGGTTGTGGGTTGCAGAAGACGCCTCGGGTGGTGACGGTGGAGTTTGTGAAGGCGACGAAGGAAGTGGCCACGGTGACGTTCATGGGTGCGCGGTGAGGATTCCCGGGCGTTGGGTGGCGATTGGGATTTTTATTCTGTCGTCTTCGCTGAACTATTTAGACCGGCAGTTGCTGGCGGCACTGGCGCCGGTGGTGCGTGGGGAGTTTGCTTGGAGCAACGAAGATTACGGGCGGGTGGTGTCGTATTTTTCCATCGTCTATGCCTTGGCGGCGCCGCTGATGGGGCTGGTGATTGACCGGACTGGACTGAACTCCGGGGTGACGCTGGCGGTGGGGGTGTGGTCGATGGCGACGGTGTGGACGGGGTGGGCACGGGATTTGTGGGGGCTGATTGCGTCGCGATTTTTGCTGGGCGCGGCGCAGGGGGGCGGGGTGCCGGCGGCGGGGAAGGCGATGTCGACTTATCTGGAGCCTCGGGAGCGGGCGTTGGGGCAGGCGATGAGCCAGGTGGGGCTTTCGATTGGGATGATTGCGGCGCCGTTGCTGGCTGGATTCATGGAGCCGCGGTATGGGTGGCGGGCGGCGTTTCTGGTGGCGGGGGCGTTGGGATTGGTATGGGTGCCGGTGTGGTGGGCGGTGGCGCGGCGGGCTCCGGTGCAGCCGTTGGACCCAGGGCGGAGGGTGTTCGCGGTGTCGGAGTTGTTGCGGTCGCGGGCGTATTGGGGATTGATAGTGGCGGCGATGTTGATTATGTCGGTGTATAGCTTGTGGTCCAACTGGACGACGCCGTATTTGGTTTCGGCATGGGGGATGGAGGCGGGGGTGGTGAACCGGACGTTGGCGTGGATACCGCCGTCGGTGGGGGCGTTTGGCGGGTTGTTTGGGGGGGCGGTGTCGATGAAGTTATCGGGCGCGGTGACGGACGCGCGGCGGCGGGCGATTCTTTTTGGGGCACTAGCGGTGGCGGGGGCGACGCTGCTGGTGCCGTTTTCGGGTAGCCCGGTGATGGCGGCGTTGTGCATTGCGGTGAGCTATTCGTGCACGACGATGATGTCGGTGAATCTGTATGCGTTGCCGCTGGATTTGTTTGGGGTGGAGCGGGCGGCGTTCGCGGGGGCGTCGTTGACGGGGGCGTATGGGTTGATGCAGACGGTGATTTCGCCGGCGATTGGGTATGTGGTCGATCGGCAGGGGTTTGCGCCTGTTTGTATGGCGATGGCGTTGTTGCCGTTGGCGGGTATTGGCGTGTTGTACCTGACGCGGGAGCGGGGATGAAACGCTGGCTGTGGCGCCTGTTGGGGAAGGACGCCGAGGCGATTGTGCTGCACTTTGCTTCGGGGGAGGAGGCGCGGGTGCGGGCGATGGTTGAGGAGATTCGCGGGTTGGAGCCGGGGCGGGAGCATGTGGTGGTTTGTTGGGGGCGGGCGATTGCGGGGTTGCCGTGTTTGGTGGTTACGGGCTGGGGGGACTTGCGGCGGCAGTTGGGGCGGCGGCGCGTGGGGTTGGCGCCGTTTTTATTGGGTTCGCATCCGCTGGTGCGGCTGGCTGTTTTGACGGCGCCTCGGCGGTTGTTGGCTTTCAATGCGCGGGGGGAGCGGCACCATTTGCGGTTGGCCGATGGGATTGCTTCGTGGCTGTTTTGGCGGGGCGTGCCATTGGACCGCGTGTGGCTGCGGCCGGCTTGGTGGCCGTGGGCGCGGGAGCGTTCGCGGGAGTCTTCGGCGTCGATTACTTTGGCGGGGCGGGCGTTGGGCGGGCGGCCTCGGGTGGCGGTGGTGTCGCCGTATTTTCCGTGGCCGTTGGGGCATGGGGGGGCGGTGCGGATTTATTCCATGTTGCGGGAGGCGGCGCGGGAGTTTGACGTGTTTTTGTACTGCTTTGCGGAGCCGGGCGCGGAGAAGAATCCGGGGCCGGTGATGGAGTTTTTGCATCAGGCGGTGCTGTTTGAGATGCCTCGGTACCGGGAGCCCCGGTGGGCTTCGCTGTTGCCGCCGGAGGTAAGGGAGTTCCGGTCGCGGGCGCTGGCGGAGCGGTTGGCGGCCGATGCGGCGGCGCACGATTTTCTGTTGGTGCAGGCGGAGTATACGCAGTTGGCGCCGTACACGCGGGATGTGCTGGTGGAGCATGACGTGACGTTTGACCTGTATCAACAGGTGTTTGAAAAGCAGTGGAGTTTTGGGGCGTGGTGGGACTGGTTTCGTTGGTGGCGGTTTGAATCGGCGGCGGCGCGGCGCGTGCGGCAGGTGGTGGTGATGGCGGAGAAGGATCGGGAAAAGCTGGGCGTGGCGCATGCTACCGTTTTGGCGAATGGCGTGGACCTTTCGCGCTTTGTGCCGGTGCCGGAGGGGCGTGGGCAGCGGGTGTTGTTTGTGGGGTCTTTTCGGCATTTTCCGAATGTGACGGCGTTCCGGTTTTTCTATGAAGAGGTATGGCCGCTGGTGTTGAGTGTGTTGCCGGAGACGACGCTGGAAGTCGTCGCGGGGCCGGACCATTTGCGGTACTGGCCGGAGGCACCGGCGAGCGGGGGCGCGGTGACGGTGCATGGGTTTGTGGGTGATGTGGTGCCGCTGTATGAGCGGGCGAATGTGGTGCTGTCGCCGACGCTGGTGAGCGCGGGGACGAATTTGAAGGTGCTGGAAGCGATGGCGATGGAGCGGGCGGTGGTATCGACGACGAGCGGGTGCGCGGGGCTGGGGTTGCGGCATGGGGAGACGGTGTGGATTGGGGATGGAGCGGCGGCGTTTGCGGAGGGCGTGATCACGCTGTTGCACGACCCGGCGATGCGGGCGCGGATGGCGGTGGCGGCGCGGCGGTTGGCCGTGTCGGCATTTGACTGGACGGCGATTGGCGAGGCGCAGGCGGAGATGTGGAGGGAGTTGTGATTCGGGCGGGCGTGGCGGGCGATTTGGAGCGGGTGGAGGCGATTCAGAAAGCTTCGCCGGAGGCTTCGCAGTGGACGGTTTCGGACTATCTCTATTACTCGTTTTTGGTGGCGGAGATCGATGGCGCGGTTGCCGGTTTCGCGGTGTGGCGCGGGGTGGATGTGGACGAGTGGGAGTTGCTGAATATCGCCGTTGATCCGGCGTTCCGCGGGCGTGGGATCGGGCGGGCGTTGATTGATGCTTTGCCGGCGGGGCGGGTGTTCCTGGAGGTGCGCGAATCGAACGCGGGGGCCAGGCGGCTGTATGAGCAGTGCGGGTTTGCCGGCATTGGCAAACGCCGGAGGTACTATCAGCACCCCGCAGAGGATGGGATTGTTTTGGAACGAAAAAGGTGATAGGTTCGGGGTGTCCAACGATTTGGACAGATGAACAGACTACACACCGAGCCTAATTAGGCCTAGGCGTTGGAAGCCTGCCAAAGGAGATAAATCCCGATGGAGCTCAACACGCAAGATGAATTGAAAGCGCACCTGATGGCGACTAGCGACGAGTTTCGTGAACTAGTTGCGCGGCATACGGATTATGACCGCCGGCTGGAACAACTCGAGGCGATGAGCCACCTGAGCGACGACGAGCAGATGGAAGAAGTGCGATTGAAGAAGCTCAAGCTGCACTTGAAAGATCAAATGAACGATCTCTTACATCGGCAGGTCGGCGCATTGGTTGGCTAGCGCGCAGGTGCGCTGAAAGTTAGACGTGAAAAAGCCCGGTTGGCGCGAACGCCAACCGGGCTTTTGTTTTTACCGGACCGGAGTTAGCCGAGACGCTTCTTCAACTCCACGTCGATTTCGTTCATGAAATCTTCGGTGGTGAGGTAGGCGTGTTTGGGGTCAATCAGGATGGCCAGATCCTTGGTCATCTTGCCGGCTTCGACGACATCGACGCAGACCTTTTCCAGTTCCGTGGCGAAGGCTTCGACGTCGGGCGTGTTGTCCATTTTGCCGCGATACTGCAGGCCGCGGGTCCAGGCGTAGATCGAGGCGATCGGGTTGGTGGACGTGGGCTTGCCCTGCTGGTGCATGCGGTAGTGGCGGGTGACCGTGCCGTGGGCGGCTTCGGCTTCGATGGTGTTGCCATCGGGCGACATCAGCACGGAGGTCATGAGGCCGAGCGAGCCGTAGCCCTGGGCCACGGTGTCGGACTGCACGTCGCCGTCGTAGTTCTTACAGGCCCACAGGTAGCCGCCGTTCCACTTGAGGTTGCTGGCGACCATGTCGTCGATGAGACGGTGCTCGTAGGTGAGGCCTTTGGCTTCAAAGGCGGTCTTGAATTCGGCGTCGTAGATCTCCTGGAAGAGGTTCTTGAACTTGCCGTCGTAGACCTTGAGAATGGTGTTCTTCGTGGACAGGTACACCGGGTAGTTGCGGCCGAGGCCGTAGGCGAAGCAGGCGCGGGCGAAGCCGGCGATGGAGCTGTCGAGATTGAACATGCCGAGCGCGATGCCGGCGCTGGGGGCCTTGATGATCTCGCGTTCGATGGTATCGCTACCGTCGTTGGGCGTGAAGACGAGCTTCAGCGAGCCGGCGCCGGGGAAGGCGAAATCCTGGGCGCGGTACTGATCGCCGAAGCCGTGACGGGCGACGACGACAGGTTTATCCCAGTGGGGGACGATACGCGGGACGTTTTTGCAGATGATCGGTTCGCGGAAGATGGTGCCATCGAGGATGTTGCGGATGGTGCCATTGGGGCTGCGCCACATCTGTTTCAGGCCGAATTCCTTGACGCGGGCTTCGTCGGGCGTGATGGTCGCGCACTTGACGGCGACACCGTATTGCTTGGTGGCGTTGGCGGAATCGATGGTGATCTGATCGTTGGTTTCGTCGCGCTTTTCGACGCCGAGATCGTAGTATTTGAGGTCAATATCGAGGTAGGGAAGGATGAGGCGTTCGCGGATCCATTGCCAGATGATACGCGTCATCTCGTCGCCGTCCATCTCGACGACGGGGTTTTTGACCTTAATTTTAGCCATTAGGGGTGGGCACTCCAGGGTGGGATATCTACAATATTATCGCTCAGTTGGCTAGTATGTACACATGCGCGCCCTAGTCTGCTGCCTGATCCTGGCGGCCGTGCTGCCCGCGGCCGGCCGCGTAACCGCGAATGGAAGCGTGGTGGACGACACCACCAATCAGCCCGTGGCCGGGGCCACGGTGATGGTTTATTCGGCCGGCGTGAAGACCGGGTACGACCAGTTCTGCCCGACCTGTTACGTGGACTGCGGGAAGCGTGCGGCCACCGGGGCGGACGGTTCGTTTTCGATCCCGAATTTGAGCCCGGACCTTGTGTTTCAACTGCTGGTGGTCCACGATGGCCATTCGGCGGCGTTTGTGAAGAAGGTGGACCCGGTGGCGGCGCCGGTGGGCGCGCGACTGAAGCCACGCGTGGCACCGGCGAATCCGGTGCAGGTTGTGCGCGGGCGTGTGACGGACAACAAGGGATTGCCGGTGCGCGACGCGTTGATTTCGCAGCAGGGGATTGTTTTTGAGCAGGGGCGGGGATTTGGCGATCGGGATTGGATCGACCTGGTGGGCGTAACCAACGCGAATGGCGAGTTCGAGATGGCCTACGCCAAGCCGGCGCAGGCGATGATTCTGCAGGTGGCGCCGCGGGGCATGGCGCCGAAACTGGTGACGCTGCCAACCGGGGAGAAGCGGCACTCGATTACCGTGACCGATGGGGCGACGATCCAGGGCCGGCTGGTGCGCGATGGGAAGCCGGTGGCGAACGCCGAGTTCGCCCTGCGGACGCATAGCCAGAGCGCCGGGACCACGTTCCAGGTGGTACGCATTGGGACGAATGAAAAGGGGGAGTTCGCGATCACCAATGTGCCGGCGGGGCGGGTGTGGGATCTGTATCCGACGATGGATTCGCTGGCGCCGTTGGGACTGGCCGCGAAGGTGACCAACGTGGCGACGAAGGACGACGGGCAGGAGGTGGCCGTTGGCGATATTCCGGCGGCGCCGGCGCACGAACTCCGTGGGCGGATTCAGTTAAGCGATGGGAAGCCGATTCCGCCCGGTATGCGGGTTAGCGTGTTTGCGGATCGCCTGCCGGACCGGCAGAGCGTGACGTTGCCGCCCGATGGTGCGTTTGTGTTTCGCGGGCTGGCGAAGGGCGTGTATGTGTTGCAGGCGACGGTGAAGGGCTATCAACCATTGGACCCGGAGGCGCCGGCGGAGTTTCTGTTGGAGGGGGATCGGAAGGATTTCAACGTGACGCTTGTGCCGCGGCCGGGGAAATGATTCACTGGGCGTGTCAGGAGGCCTCTTTCCTATGGCTATTTGTCCTCGACGCAGATTTCTGCAGTCTTTGCTTGCGGCCGGCGCGGCGCCGCTGGTGGCCGCCAAGGGTACGGCGACCGATTGGGTGACGCTGGGGAAGTCGAAGGTGAAGGTGACGCGGTTGGCGTTTGGCACGGGGTCATTCAGCGGCCGGGTGCAGCGCGAGTTGGGCCAGGAGCAGTTTACGCGGTTGGTGCGGCATGCCTATGACCGGGGGATTCGGTTCTTTGAAACGGCCGAGAGTTACGGCGAGATGCATAAGATGCTGGGCATCGCGCTGAAGGGGATTCCGCGGGATACGTACCGGTTGATGACGAAGTTGACCACGCGCGAGGGGACGAATCCGCAGGAGAAGATCGACGAGCTGCGGCGGCTGGCGCAGACCGATTATTTCGATATTGCGTTGTTGCACTATCAGCACTTTGCGACTTGGCCGAAGGATTCGATGCGGTGGCAGGACGGCATTTCCGAGGCGCGCGTGAAGCAGGCGATCGTGGGGCAGGGCGCGTCGGTGCACGGGTTGCCGGCGTTGCGGCAGATGCCGGGGAACAAGTGGTTGGAAGTGGCGATGATCCGCGTGAATCACAACGGCACGAAGATGGACGCCGAGGTTTATAACACCAATGACCCGGGCAACGTGCCGGAGGTGGTGTCGCACGTCAAGCAGGTGAAGGGCGAGGGGATGGGCGTGATCAGCATGAAGCTGGTGGGGGAAGGGGCGTTTACCAATCGGGAAGACCGGAAGCGGGCGATGCGGTTTGCGTTCCAGAATGCCGGGGTGGATTGTGTGACGGTGGGGTATAAGAGCACCGCTGAAATTGATGAGGCTATCGAGAACTTGAACCTCGCGTTAGCATAGCTAACAGGTTGCCCATCGCAGATTCTGAAATCGTAATCGGCTTGGTCTGTCCCGTCGGGATTGATCATAAGGCCGTTGTGGAGACGCTGACGCTGACGCTCGATCAGTTCCGGTACCGGGCGCACTCGGTGCGTTTGAGCGAGCTGTTCGGCGGTTTGTATGCGCAGTTGGGGCATGTGTGGTCGCCGCCGGTGGGGCAGTCCGAACAGGCGGCGTACAAGATTGAGGCGGGGAATAACATCCGCCAGTGGACCGGGCGGAACGATGCGCTGGCGCTGGCGGCGGCGCGGCATATTGCCGGTTCGCGGACCGAGGGGCAGGCGCTACCGCGGACGGCGCATATCATCACCAGTTTGAAGCGGCCGGAGGAAGTGGCGGCGCTGCGGGAGATTTATGGCGCCGGGTTTTTCCTGATCGCGTTGTCGGCGTCGCGTCAGCAACGGGAGCAGTATTTCGAGGATCGGGGCATGAAGGGCGCGGCGGATGAGCTGATTGCCAAGGACACGGCGGAGTCCGGGCAGTTCGGCCAGCAGACGCGCGAGACGTTTCATTTGGCGGATGTGTTCGTTTCGATGGACGACTACCGGAGCCAGTTGAACCGGTTTTTGGATTTGATCTTCGGACGCCCGACGCTGACGCCGACCCGGGAAGAGCATGCGATGTTCACGGCGTATGCGGCGAGTTTGCGGTCCGGCGATCTGTCGCGCCAGGTGGGCGCGGCGATTGTGGATGGCGAGGGCGATCTGCTTGCTGTGGGTTGCAATGAGGCGCCGCGGCCGGGGGGCGGGTTGTATGGGCCAGAGGCCGACAGCCGCCGGGATATCGAAGCGGGCTACGATTCGAACGAACAGGCCAAGGACGAGATGATCCAGAAGGTGCTGGAAGCACTGGGCCGGACCGATCTCTCGAAAGCCCAGGCGCGACGGCTGCTGAAGCCGACTGGGTTGACTGATATTACCGAGTTCGGCCGGGCGGTGCATGCCGAGATGGAAGCTTTATTGGCTTGCGCCCGGACGAATCGGAGTCCGCGCGGGGCGACGCTGTTTTCGACGACTTTTCCATGCCACAACTGCTGCCGGCATATCATTGCCGCCGGGATCCGGCAGGTTGTCTATATTGAGCCGTATCCCAAGAGCCGGGCGCCCAACCTGCACGGCGACGCGATTTCGATTGATGAGCCGGAGGCGGGGAAGCTGCCGTTCAAGCCGTTTCTGGGCGTGGGGCCGCGGCGGTACTTCGACCTGTTCTCCATGAAGCTCAGCACGGGCCAGACGCTGATCCGCAAGGAAGGCGGGAAGCTGAAGCCGTGGACGCGCGAGGCCGCGCAACTGCGGCTGACCATGCGGCCGGATTCGTATTTGGACCGGGAACGGTCCGTCGCTAATTACAGCGACGGACGTCCCGTGACGCCGTAGCGCCAAGGCGGTTGGCGATACGGGCTTTCAGTGTTTGAACCTGCACGTCGAACCCGATCGTTTCGGCCAAAACCGGTACATCGATGCGGAACGTGCCGCCGTTACGGACGGTGGTGGCGTTGCTGAAGTAGTCGAAAGACAGCGGCTCGATGGCGGTGTCGGTGATCGGTTTGCCGTTCAGATCCAGGGTCAGGTTGGTGAGTTCCCGGGTGGAGGTGACGCCGGTCAGCTGGACCGTGAGGTAGCTGCCGGAGGTGGTGTAGCAGGCATCGGTGAGCACCGGGATGGCGCGGGGCAGTTCGGTCTGCGCGGGCGGCGGCGCGACGATTTGGGGCTGACCAGCTACGTTGAGCCGTTCCACCGAGAGGCGGTGTTGGGCGGCGACGGTGCCGAGCGAGGCCAGGCGGAACCTGACAGACCGAGTGCCGGCGGGGATGTCGAAGCGGACGCGGCGGCCGCCGGGGAGCAGCTGGACAGCCGGATCTGCCTGGTTTACTTCCCCATCGGCGGCGCCGGTGTTGGGCGTGGAGGTGAGCACGAGGTCCCCGGAGATGGGGAGCGAGTAGGTTTTGGAGAGCGTGACCTCAACCGGGATGTTCGTGGTGCCCGCGCTGAGGACAACGCGGAGGTCCGGGATGCTCGGCAGTTTGGCGGTGAGGGTGCACGACTGGCGGGTCTGCGCGCGGCGGAAGTCCTCTAGAATCAGCGTGAAAGGATACTCTCCGGCGGTGGTGGCGGTGCCGGTGAAGCGGCCGTCTTCGCCGAGCGTGATGCCGTTCGGGAGGCGGCCTTCGGTGCGCCATTTATAGGGCGGGACGCCACCTTCGGCGAGCGCATATTCACGGTAGAAGCTGCCGACCTGGGCATCGGAAATCGGGCAAGGCCGTTGAACCTGAAGGAGTTCCGGGCGAATGAAGAGGCGGCAATCCTGAACCGTGGTGTTGCCAGCGGCGTCGGAGAGGCGGAGGCGGAAGGAGGCGTCGCCGGGAGCGGTCGGGGTGCCCGCCAGGCGGCCGTCGGAATAGAGGCTAAGCCCTTGGGGGAGAGCGGTTTCGGCGGACCAGCGGAGGGGATTCTGTCCGCCTACATTGCCGAGCGACTGGGCGTAGGGCTGGCCTAATTTGGCTTCCGGAAGGGGGCAGGCGCTGATGGAAAGCGCGGCGCGAGTGACGCTAAACGTGCAGTTTTTTGCACCCGAAAAGCCGTTTTTGTCGCGCACAACGAGGAGAAAACGTGCCGTTCCAGCGTCATTGGGAGCGCCTGCGAGGCGTCCGTTGGGCTGCAATGTGATCCCCGATGGCAGCGCGCCGGAGGCGGTCCAGAGGTAGGGACCCTCGCCGCCGGAGGCGGTGAGGTCTGTCGTGAATGTCTCGCCGGTGGTGACCGAGGGGAGCGGACAGGCGGTCTGAATGGTGAGGGCCTGGCCGCCGATGGTGAGCTTGCAGTTGGTCTGGACGGAGCGGCCGGACTGATCGGTTGCGGTAATCGCGAATGGGTACACGCCGGGGGCGCCGGGGATACCGGTGAGTTTTCCTTCCGGGGAGAGGCCGATGCCGTTGGGCAGAGCGCCGAGAGCGAGCCAGCGCCACGGGGCGAAGCCACCGGAGATGAGAGCCGCGCCTTCATAGGGAACGCCGACGGTGCCGAACTCTTCGGGGCAGGACTGGATGGTGGGGACGACCGTGGTCTGGCGGATATTGATGGTGCACTGCCTGGAGCCGGGTTGGGCTTCGGAGGAAGCCGGGCCGGCGACGCGGAGCAGGAAGCTATACGTTCCGGGGCGGGTGGGGGTGCCGGTGATGGCGCCGTTTTCGGCGAGCGTCAGGCCGGGGACCGGGGACGCGCCGTCCTGGCCCCAGGACCAGAGGAACGGACCGACGCCGCCGGTGGCGCGGAGAGTCTGCTGATAGGGGGCGCCGGCGAGGCCGTCGGGCAGCGGGCAGGAGCGGGTGTCGACAAAGAGGGAGGGCGAGTCAATTTCCAGGGTGACGCGCTGGGAGATGGTCTCATCGGCAGAGTCGACACGGCTGGTGACCGAGACGGTGGCATCGAAGGAACCGCGCGTGGTGGGGGTGCCGGAGAGCATGCCGGCGGTGGTAAGCGTGACCCCGGGGAACGCGACGCCGGGATCCGGGGTGAGCGTCCAGCGATAGGGGTTCGTGCCGCCTTCGGCGGTGAGGGGATAGGTGTAGGGAATGCCGACGACGCCTTTGGGCAGAATGTTGCCACTGGTGATGGCGAGGCCGGGGCTGAGTTGCCCGTTGCGGGCACGGAACAGGTAGCGGCCGAGCACGGGGCTATTCAGGCGGCGGCGGGCGAGCGCGCGGGGGCCGTTATCGAGAAACTGGCCGCTGATCATGGATCCGGCGAGCTCGAAAGATGTCCCGGGCGCGCCGGAGCCGTTGGACCAGCCGACGACGACGGGGGTGCCGCCGAGGCCGGCGGTGCCACCGCTGGCGTCACCGGTTTCCCACTGAATGCGTTCGTAGTTGAACTCGACGTCGAAGTTACCGGAACCGGTGTCGGACCGATCGATGAGTACGATTTGGAAGGTATTGAGCCTGTCGGCGTGGCTGGCAAAGTAGCCGACGGTGAAGTAATTGATACCGAAGGCTTTGCGGCCATCGATCGTGTCTTCGCCGTAATAGACGAGCGAGGACTTTTCGTTCCGCGTGTCAACATCGGCGAAGAAGGCGGCGATGATTTCGCGCTGCGTGTTTTCGAGGCCGAAGGGCGTGAATGTCGCCAAGGGGGCATCGAAGGTGATGTTGCCGTTGTTGTTGACGTAGCCGCTACTGCGCAGGCGGCCGAAGAAGTTGATGGTGAAGGGCAGTTGGACGCGATCGCTGGAGCCGTCGTCGTTGGCGGGGATGAAGTTCTTCTGGAAGCCGGGCAGGCGGCGAATGGCCTGGGCGCTGAGGTCACCGGCGAGGAGGCCGGTCAATACGAGAAGGGGAAGAAGGCGTTTCACTGGCGCACCTCGTTGTTCATAGCCGGAACCCAGCCGGTGGTGCCGGAGTCACCATTCCAGATGGCGATGGCGCGTTTGGCGGAGTCATGCAGACGGACGGTGAAGCGGCCGGCGGCGGGCCAGAGGCCTTCGACGGAATCTTCGATATGGAAGCTCTCGGTTTGCCGCGTTTCGAGATTAGCCGCGGCGGCGGCGCCTTCGGCATTGGCGGCGAAGAAGGATTTGCCGTCGAGGGAGGCGACGAGGCCGACGGCGTTGGGCACGAGTTCGGCAGCGCCAACGGGGCGGCGTTGGGGATCGATTCCGGTGAGCTGGCCGGCAGCGTCGAGCAGCCAGAGTTCCGAGGTCCCCGGGCGGAAGGCGGCCGAGGCTGGAATGGCGTCCAGCGAAATCACTGTACTCTGATGGCGCCATTCGGCGCTTTCGGCGGTAGCCAGTAGCAGGCCGTTATCGGCCGAGTATGCCAGGACACGAGCGCCGGAGGCGACTTCCCAGCGGGTGCGCGTGGCGCCATCGGCACCGCGGGCTTCACAAATTTCATCCCAACAGACGGCGAAACCGGCCGAGGCGCGGTCCCAGGCGACGGTGGCGACGGCGGTGGCCGGTAGTTCAAGGAGACTTTCCGCAGGCAGGCTGCCGCGGAGGAGACCGATGCCGGTCCCGGTTTGCAGGACGATGGCTGTCGCATCGGGCGAGGCCCAAGCGCGGCGGGCGGCGTTGGCGAGCGGGACGGCGCGTCCGGCGCGGGGGCTATCGCTAACTCCCGTGATTTCAACGGCCTGCGACCCATCGGAGGCGAGAATCCAGCCAATAGAAGGGGCGGAGATACGGATATCCGGACTCTCCGCCGCCATGATCAGTCCCGATGTGATGGCGAGGCTGAGGAGTGACTCCGCGATCCTTCGCGCATTATTTTTCAACAGTTTGCAGTGCATGGGCGCCTTTGGCCGTGCGGTACGCTTCCTGCGTTCTTACACAGCTCCATTAACTACATCGGGTGCAACCGCATTTTTCTTTATGGCTCTCTTTTTCCACCGATCCGCAGCGAACACTCATCTGCCTCTATAATTAAGCAGTAACCTTCCCCGGCCCCACTGCGCCTATGCAAACAAGGCGTAGACTTTCTTCGCGAGGCTATTCATGTCGGCATTCACTAATCCAGCACCATCGCCAGTTGAACAACCAGATAAACTGGCGCCGGTAGCATTACCGCCAGCACAAAAGGGCGGCGGCGCCTGGAAGGGTTGGCTGCTGGCGGCGCTGATCGCGGGCGGCGCGTGGGCAGGCTACGAATTTGGTTATAAGCGGTCGATCGCCGAGAAGAACGCGCAGAGTTCCATTGCCTCGATTCCGACTGTAAAGTCTGTCCAGGGCAAATTGGAAGTGCGGGCTCGCTTGTCGGGTGCTTCGGCGGCGCGGGAGTACGCCAACGTCATCGCTCCTCGTATTCAAGGTCCGGAAGGAAACCGGCCGTTGGTGCTGTTGAAGCTGGCGCCGTCGGGCACGATGATCCGCAAGGGTGACCTGCTGGCGTCGATCGACGGACAGTCGCTGCAGGATCATATCGACGACGTAAAAGACACGGTGGAGACGGCCGAGGCGGATGTGCGGAAGCGCAAGGCCGAGTTGGAAATCGACTGGAAGAACATGCAGTTGACCGTGGCGGTGGCCAAGGCGGACCTGGAGAAGGCCCGGTTGGACGCGCGGGCGGCGGAAGTCCGGACGGAAGTTGAGCGGATGCTGTTGCAGTTGAATTCCGAAGAGGCCGATGCGCGCTACAAGCAGGTGCAGTCCGACATCGAGAATACGCGGAAGCGGCAAGCGGCGGAGTTGCGGATTCTTGAACTGACTTTGGAACGGCACAAGCGGCATCTGGGCCGGCATGTGAACGACATTAAGCGCTTCTCGATCCATTCGCCGATCGACGGGCTGGTGGTGTATCAATCGATGTGGGGCGGCAGTTCGATGCGGCAGATTGAAGTCGGAGATAACGTTTCGCCGGGTCAGCCGTTTATGAAAGTCGTCAACCCGTCGAGCATGATGCTGGAAGCCAAGATCAATCAGGCCGAGAGCGACCGGTTCCGCTTGGGGATGCCGGCGGAGATGAAGCTGGACGCGTTTAGCGGTCTGACCCTGAAGGGCCACATTTTCAGCATCGGCGCGATTGCCGCCGGTGGGATGCGGCAGAACTTCTTCATCCGCAACGTTCCGGTGCGGATTGCGTTCGACACGGTGGAGACGCGGTTGATCCCGGATCTTTCCGGTTCGGCCGATGTGTTGTTAGAGAGCTCCGAAGAGAAGGCCGTGATCGTGCCGCTGGGCGCGGTGGTGGACGAAGAAGGCAAGAGCTTTGTGCACGTGAAGACGGCGGAAGGCTTCACGAAGAAAGAAGTGAAGACGGGATTGCGGAACGATACGCACGCGGTGATCGCGAGCGGGTTGGACGTGGGCGCCGAGATTCGGGCTACGTTCTAACTTCTGGTCCTTAAACGGCAACGGCCTCCCTGTCCAGGGGAGGCCGTTGCCGTTTTTGGGGGTAGGTTTACTGTTGTTCGCCGTCTTTTTCGTTGTCACCTGAGGTGAGTGCGGCGAGGGCCGCTTTGCTGAGTTCGACGGTGTCGGTAGGGTTGTATGGCTGAGTTGGTTTTTGGGGAGTCTTTGCCTGCTGCGCCTCGTATGCGTAGATAGAACTCGCGTTGATGACGCTGCTGATGGATGCCATTCGGATTCCTCCTAAGAAACGTATCGACGGGATACGGAAAAGTGAGAGGCGATTCTAGGAAAAGTCTGGGATAGACTGTGGGCGTGCGAATTCTCTGTTTTCTACTTTTAGTTGGGTTGAGCGTGGCGGCGGAGCCGGTGCGGGTGATTTTCGATACCGACATGGGCAACGACATTGACGACGCGGTGGCGCTGGCGATGCTGCACTCGTTTGTGAGCCGGGGGGAGGCGGAGTTGTTGGCGGTGACGGTGACGAAGGCGCATCCGGAGGCGGCGGCGTTTGTGGATGCGATGAATGTGTTTTACGGGCGGGGCGGGATTCCGGTGGGGATGGTGCGGGAGGGGAAGACGCCGGAGGCGGCGCCGATGTTGAGCGTGCCGTTGGGGATGAAGCATGCCGATGGGCGGCCGGTGTATCCGCGGCGGATTGCGAGTGGTGGGGAGGCTCCGGAGGCGGTGGCGCTGTTGACACGGGTGCTGGCGGCGCAGCCGGATCAGTCTGTGGTGATTATTCAGGTAGGGTTTAGTACGAATCTGGCGCGGCTGTTGGAGACGGCCGAGGGGCGGGAGTTGGCGCGGCGGAAGGTGCGGTTGTTGAGCTTGATGGGCGGGGCGTTTCCGGTGAACAAGCCGGAGTACAACATCAAGATCGACATTCCGGCGGCGAAGAAGTTGTTTGCCGAGTGGCCGTCGCCGATTGTGGCGAGCGGGTTTGAGGTGGGGTTGTCGATGGAGTTTCCGGGGGCGAGTATTGAGAAGGAATTTGGGTGGGTGGCGCACCATCCGGTGGTGGATTCGTATCGCGCGTATCAGAAAATGCCGTATGACCGGGCGACGTGGGATCCGACGGCGGTGCTGTATGCGATCCGGCCAGAGCGGGGGTATTTTTCGTTGTCGGCGGCGGGGCGGATTGGGGTGGATGATTTGGGGAATACGCCGTTTACGGTTGATCCGGCGGGGAAGCATCGGTATCTGGTTGTGGATGATTTGCAGCGGGCGCGGGCGTTGGAGGCGATGATTCAGTTGACGAGTGAGCCGAGGCGGTAGGGGGGCTATGTGGTGGCGGGACCAGGTAGGTCTCGACGAATGGCGACCATTTTTGCACCGAATCGGCATCCGTATGGAGTGGCAAACCAGATGGTGGAGGCTGGAAGTGTTGGATGTGGGCGCGGTTCAATGAGCCCGAGCGCGAACATTTGGTTGACCACTTTTGCGTACTCGGAATGGCTGACCTTGAAATCAGCGCCAGCTGCGGATAAATGGTCGGAATCGTCGAAGGAGTTATCACGTTCGTATTCAGCTACCGCTCGTCTGAGGGCACGAGCAATTGCATCTGAGTCCGCTCCACCGCCGTAAGTGAGCGGGAGGATTACTCGGATCATGTAATCCCAAGTGAGCTGTACACGACTAGTGTAGTGCTTCGGTAATTGTAACCAGTATTCGATTTCCGACGCCTCTACAATTGAGGTGCTGGACTTTCATGCGCGTTGCTCCGCCAATCGAAC
>JBIKOG010000287.1:0-8688 GCA_044358225.1 Bryobacteraceae bacterium
ACCCTCGAACACGAACTGCCCTTCAAAATCGGCTTCCGCGCCACCTATTCCGGCTCCAAAGCCATCAAGCTCTTCTCCTCGCCCGACCTGAATCAGGTCAAGCCCAACACCCTCGGCTACGCCGCCGCCTCCGGCTCACGCCCCTACCCCAACTGGCAGATCATCTACACCCGCGACCCCAACACCCAGAGCTTCTACAACGCCGGAACGTTTGAAGTGAATCGCCGCTATTCCGGCGGCCTCTTCTTCCAGTCCTCCTGGGTCTGGGCCCACGGCACCTCCAACGCCACCGGTTCCAACGGCGGTGGCTTCGCCGCCGAAAACGGCTCCGTCCCCACGGACCGCTTCAACCTCGCTCTCGACAAAGGCAACCTCCCCGGCGTCCGTCGCCATCGTTCGCTCACCACCGTCACCTACGATCTGCCCTTCGAAAAATGGGCCGGCGCCAGCCGCTTCGCCAAGGCCGTCGCCGGTGGCTGGCAGCTCTCCGGTATCCTCCTCTGGCAGAGTGGCCAGTACCTCACGCCCACCACCGGCAACGTCACCGATCCGTCAGGCACCGCCCTCAACACCCGCGCCACCAACCGGCCCGATTACACCGGCACCGCCTACGGCAATCTGCCCTCCGGTGAACGCAACGTCAACCGCTGGTTCGACGTCGCCGCCTTCTCCGTTCCCGGCCGCGTCAACGGCGTCACCCTTCCCAACAACGGCGCCATCGGCCGCTTCGGCTACGTCGGTCCCGGCTCGCTGGTCGGTCCCAACACCACCGTGTTGTCCACCAAAATCCAGAAGAAGTTCGCCATCACCGAACGCATCTCCGCCCTGCTCGAAGGCTCCGCCTCCAACCTCGGCAACACCCCCAACTTCGGCACCCCGCAGTTGAACATCACCAACTCCGCCTTCGGCCGCATCACCTCCACCCAGGGCGTTGAAAATGCCGGCTCCCGCAGCCTCCAGGTCGGCACTCGCATCAGCTTCTAGACAGTCCACTTGACTCGGGCCGCGGCTCCCCGCCGCGGCCTTTTTTTGTTTCACGCGCCTTCAGCGCCGCCGCCACACCATCGCCATCACAAGCCCCGCCAACAGCAATCCCCCGGTCGCCGGCTCCGGAATACCCGCCTGCACGGGGTCAAGCGTCAGCCCCCTTCCCGTCACCGTCGGCAGCGTCCCCACATCGATCGTGAAAAACACGTCGAAGAAGGAGCTGAACTGGTACGTCCCGGACGCGTCGCGAACACTCAATCCCGGCGGACCCGTCACATTCCCGTTGTTGACATCCACAGGATCACCCGTCGTGTACGGCGTCTGTGTCCCATACGCCGCCACGTCCACCAGCGTCGCCCACACCGCTCCCGTCGTCGGCGAACCGATCAACGGCAACGCGAACGGCACCCACGCGTCCAACCCCGCCGGGCCGAAATCATACCAGCCCACCTCGGCCACTCCAGGGAAAATCGCACCCAGGCTCTTCACCTCGATCGTGCGTATCTGAGACTGATTGGGCGGCGTGAACGTGAACTTCCCCGGCGCCGGATTCTCATCCAGCGCCCCGCCGTCCAACCCGGCCGCCGTAAACGCGGCGCCCCCGCCATTGTAGGTGGCCTGAATCTGGATCTTCGCACCGTCCGGAACTGTGATGGTGATCGGCGAAGCGGAAACAACGAATGCGCCGAGAAATACGGGGAGCGAGTAGCGATTAAACATGGGCATCTCCTCAATCGGGAACGTTCGCCCTTCGTTCACTGGAATGAGAATACGGGTTTCACGCCCCCTAAGCAAGAGGCGCGCCGTTTACACCGGCAACAAAACGTCTACTTCGCCGCCGCCTGTTTCCCTGGCCACAACCGCCACGCCAGGATCATCGTCAGCACCTGCACCGACACAATCAACGCCACCACACCCGGCCACCCATACGACCGCCACACAGGCCCAGGCACCGCCGCCCCGGTGCTGCCGCCAATGTTATAGACCATTACATACAAACCCACCGCCAGCGCCCGGTTCACCTTCGTCGCCAGCCCCAAAAACCCGCTCGCGCACGTCTGCGCCACAAACACCGCGTTACAAACCAGCGCCAACCCCACCACGATCACCGGAACACTCGGCACCATCGTCAACATCGTTCCGCACGCCCCGGCCGCGATCCCGCACACCAGCACCAACCGGTGCCCGAAGCGGTCAATATACCGCCCCGCGATCGGCGTCACCACCGCAGACGTCAGGTACACAAAAAACAGCGTCCCCAGTACCGAAGTCGGCAGTGAAAACGGCGGCAGCGCCAGGTAGAAGTTGATATACGTGAACGTCGAAATCAGCGAAAAGAACACGCAAAAACCCACCGCGAACGTCGCCAGCAACAGCGGATTCCGGAAATGCTCCGCCACCGCCGCACCAAACCCCGAAGTCGGTGGCGCGCCCTTCTTGCTCTCCACCGGCATGAACTGCCAGATGATAATCGCGCTCAACAAATTCAGCCCGCCCAGCACGAAGAACACCACGTGCCAGTCGTACTTCGAAGCAATGAACCCCGCCAGGAACCGGCCCAGAAACCCGCCCACAACGGTCCCGCCCACATACTTCGACATCCCGCTGCCGCTCTTCGCCATCCCCCATTCATCGTGGATGTACGCAATCGTCACAGCAAAAATCCCAGGCGTGAACACACCCTGCAAAAACCGCCAGAACAACAATACCGGCAGGTCCGGCGCAAAGCCCGCCCCCAGTGTCGACGCGGCCAACGCGAACCCGGCAATGACAATCGTCCGCTTCCGTCCAATACGATCGGAAATCCGCCCCGCGAACGGCGCCGTCAGCGCCATCCCTAGCGTCGAAGCCGTCACCGTCAGGCTAGCCAGAAATTCAGAAATACCCAGGATCTGCCGCAAAACCGGCAGAATCGGCTGTGTGGCGTAAACCGTCAGAAACGCGCAGAATCCTGCGAAAATGACGGCTAGTGTACGTTGTGTTTCGCGTGTGATCCGACCAGAATAACACCCTTACCGGGAATCACCCCAAACGGTCCAGATACTGCTGCACGAAATCGCACCCCACCTCGGCGCTGTAGGCATCCATCAGCCGCTTTGTCACCGGTCCCGGCGCGCTCCCATCCCCAACCGCGGCCCCATTAAACCGCCGCACCCCGGCAATGCAAAGGCTCGTCGACGTCAAAAAGATCTCGTCCGCATTCGCCGCGTCGAATAGGTCCAAATCCCCTTCCACCGCAGGAATCCCCAGCTTCGCCGCTAAATCCAACGTCATCTGCCGGCTCACCCCGGGCAGCACATACTTCTCGGCCGGCGTAAACAACTTCCCATCCCGCACCAAAAAGATATTCGACCCAATCCCCTCCGCCAAATTCCCCTGCGGATCGAGCAAGATCGCCCACCCATCGGCATCATGCGCCTTCACCGTCTGCTCGGCCACAATCATGTTCAGGTAGTTGTGCGACTTCGCCCGCGGGCTCAACATATCCGGCCCCACCCGCCGGTGCGCCGGCGTCCACACATCGATCCCGTCCCGATACAACCGCGCCCGCGCCTTCAACGGCAACGGCGCGCACTCCACAATCACATTCGGCCCCACATGCCCCGGCTCGTCCCCCTCAATCGGGTCCACCCCGCGGCTCACCCGCTGCGCAATCCACCAGTCCCCCGCCGCCGCCCGCAACGGCTCATTCCGGACCACAATCTCCTCGGAAATATCGATCATTTCCTGCGGACTCATCCCCGGATCCAATCGTAAATACCGCAGCGAACGATAGAACCGCTCGACATGTTCCTTCATCCGGAACGCCCGCCCATTGAAGGTGCGCGTCATGTCGAACGCGCCGTCGCCATACTTCCAGCCCCGGTCGCGAAACGAAATCATCACTTGCGTCTCGGGCATATACGCCCCGTTAAACCAGGCAATTCTAGAAGTCGGCTTCTGTGACATAACGCTATCTTACCCGTCCTCGGCTCACTTGCAACCGGCATCATCGAACTGATAAAAAATGGACCACGGTTATGAAGGTCTTCTTACTCGCGCTCTTCTCCCTCGCCCTCTTCGCCCAGGACCCCCGCGGCTTCATTCGCGGCACCCTCACCGACACCTCCGGCGCCCTCATCCCCGGCGTGAAAGTCCGCGCCACCGCCAACGACACCGGCGTCGTTGCCACCGCCATCGCCAACGATGCCGGCCTCTTCTCCCTCCCCTACCTCATCCCCGGCTTCTACACCGTCGCTGTCGAACAGACCGGTTTCAAATCCTTCTCCCGCCCCAAAGTCGAAGTCCGCGTCTCGGAAACCGTCGAACTCAATATCCAACTCGAAGTCGGCTCCGTCTCCGAATCGGTAGTCGTCAACGATTCCACGCCCCAACTCGAAACAGCCTCCTCCTCCCTCGGCCTCGTCATGGACCAGCGCCGCATCCAGGACCTCCCGCAGCGCGGCGGCAACCCTCTCGAACTCACCCTCCTCGCCCCCGGCGTCGCCAACACCACCAACCTCCGCCTCCGCAAATCCATGGCCCCGGAGGCCACCTCCGACTTCGCCGCCGACGGCGGCGGCCGCTACAACAACGAGTTCCAAATCGACGGCATCTCCAACACCGCTGCCGACCGCGGCCGCGGCTACGCCCGCGTCGCCTACGCCCCGCCCGCCTCCTCCGTCCGCGAATTCAAAATCCAAACGTCGGCCTACGACGCCTCCGTCGGCCACACCATGGGCTCGGTCGTCAACGTTTCCACCGCCTCCGGAACGAACGAGTATCACGGCGAAGCCCACTGGTTCCTCCGCCACTCTTCGCTCGATACCTCCAACTTTTTCAACAACAAAAACAACACCCCCAAAGGCGTCTATCAGGACAATCGCTACGGCCTCTCCCTCGGCGGTCCCCTCACCCTTCCCAAACTCTACTCCGGCAAAAACCGCTCCTTCTTCTTCTTCGCCTACGAAGGCAATCAGTTCGGCGTCCCAACGCAGTTCAGCCGCACCGTCCCCACCGCCGCCCAGCGCAACGGCGATTTCTCCGCCCTCCTCCCGCTCACCAACGCCAATTACGCCATCTACGACCCCCGCTCCACCACCCCCGCCGCCGGCGGCCGCTTCGCCCGTACCGCTTTCCCCGGCAACATCATCCCTCGCTCCCGCCTCGACTCTCTCGGCGTCAATCTCACCAATCTCTACCCGCTCCCCAACTCCCCCAACACCGCCACCGCCGACGGCCGCAACAACTACTTCAGCTCCCCCAAAGCCATCCAGAAAACCACCTCCACTCTCCTCCGCCTCGATCACGCCATCAGCGAAAACCATCGCGTCTTCCTCCGCGTCCACTACGACTTCTGGAAGGAAGACAAGAATCACGACTTCCTGAATGACATCAACGGCATTAACCAGTTCCGCCCCAATCGCGGGGCCGCCCTCGATGACGTCATCGTCCTCAATCCCACCACCGTTCTCAACCTCCGCTACGGCTTCACCTCCACCAAATGGTGGCAGTACCGCACCTCCCGCGGCACGGACCTCGCCGCCCTCGGCTTCAGCCCCGCCCTCGTCAATCTCACCGATAAGACCCAGGCCCCGCTCCCCCGCATCACCCCAGGCGCCTACTCGCAACTCTCCACCTGGGAAGACCCCGGCGATGGCGTCAACTCCTCCCTCACCCACTCCTTCACCGCCAACGTCACCAAACTCCGCGGCAATCACTCCATCCGCTTCGGCCCGGAGTTCCGCGTCTACCGCAGCTTCAACAACCGCCGCCCCGTCGGCGTCTCGCCCGATCTGTCCTTCAACACCAACTTCACTCGCGGTCCCCTCGACAACTCCCCCGCCGCTCCCATCGGTCAGGACCTCGCCTCCATGCTCCTCGGCGTTCCCGCCGGGTCCATGGAAGTCGCCGCCAGTTCCGCTCTCCAGAACAAGTACCTCGGCCTCTACATCCACGACGACTGGAAGGTCAGCAAACGCCTCACCCTCAACCTCGGCCTCCGCTACGAGCTCGAAACGCCCATCAATGAGCGCTACAATCGCCTCCAGTCCGAGTTTGACGGCTCCACCCCGAACCCCATCGACGCCGCCGCCCGCGTCAACTACGCCCGCAACCCCATCCCCGAAATCCCCGCCGCCCAGTTCCGCGCCCTCGGTGGCCCCACCTGGGTCAACGGCTCCAACCGCAGCCCCTTCCTCGGCGAAAAGAACAACCTCATGCCCCGCATCGGCTTCGCCCTGCAACTGGCCAAGGATTCCATTCTCCGCGGCGGCTACGGCATCTTCTTCAACACCCTCGGCGTCAACACCATCCTCCCGCTCCAAACCGGCTTCGCCCAGTCCACCCCCATCCAGGCCTCTCTCGATAACGGGCTCTCCTTCGTCGCCACCACCGCGAACCCCTTCCCCTCCGGCCTCCTCCAGCCCCGCGGCACTGGCGGCGGTCTGGAAACCAATCTCGGCCAATCCCTCACCACCTACTTCCGGCCCAACCTCCAGGGCTACGCCCAACGCTGGTCCCTCGGCCTCCAACACGTCCTCCCCGGCCAGCTCCTTCTCGACGCCGGCTACGTCGCCAACCGTGGCACACGCCTCGACGTCGAACGACAGATCAACGCCACGCCCAATGAATACCTGAGCCGCTCCGCCTCCCGCGACCAGGCCCGCGTCGACTATCTCTCCCAGCAGTTCCCCAACCCCTTCCGCGGCACCAACCCCATCTACGGCGCCAACATCAGCCGCGCCAACCTCCTCCGCCCCTATCCCCAGTTCGGCGACCTCTCCGTCGAATTGCCCATCGGCTACTCCTGGTATCACTCCCTCCAGGTCCGCGCCGAACGCCGCTTCCTCCAGGGCTTCACCTTCCAGCTCGCCTATACCTGGTCCAAAACCATGGAGGCTCTGGAATTCATGAACTCCGCCGACCCCCTCCCCTATGAATCGGTCTCCAGCTTCGACCGCACTCAGCGCATCGCCTCCACCGGTATCTGGGAAATCCCCGTCGGCAAAGGCCGCAAGTTCGGCTCCGCCCTCCCCGCCCCCGTCAATTTCCTCCTCGGCGGCTGGCAACTCGGCGCCGTCGTCGCCCTCCAGTCCGGCGGTCCCATGGGCTTCGGCAACGCCATCTTCAATGGCGATATCAACAACATCAACCTCCCCGCCGGCCAGCGCGACGTCGATCGCTGGTTCAATACCGATGCCGGCTTCAACCGCAACGCAAACCAGCAACTGGCTTCCAATTTCCGCCAGTTCCCCCTCCGGCTCAACGGCGTCCGCAGCCCCGGCCAGCGCAGCTGGGACTTCTCCATCGTCAAGAACTTCACCATCCGCGAGTCACTGAAAACCCAGTTCCGCGCCGATGCCTACAACGCCTGGAACCATACCAATTTCAACGCCCCCAACACGGCTCCTACCAACACCGCCTTCGGTCGCATCACCGGCACCGCCGGCGATAGCCGCAACTGGCAGCTTTCGCTGAAAGTGATGTTCTAGCCGCCGGCCGCGGCGCCACCGCCACGGACATCCGTGGCGGTGCCCGTGAGGGGACTGAAGGCCCGGCCCAGCGCCACCGAGAACCCAAAGCAGCCCGCCCCTATCGCCCCATCCGCCCCCGCGCCCGCTCCACTTCCCCACGCAACTCCGGCCGCGTCATCAACGGCAACACCACCTCCTCCCGCCGCAACTCCTCATACCCCGCCCGCGCCAAATCCGCATCCCCCAAACTCGCCCCCAATAAACTCTTCCGCATCCCCTCCATCCACGCCTCCCCGCAAACACCCATCCCCCGCAACTCCCGCTCCGCCCCCGCCCTGTCTCCGAGCCCCAAAAACACCTCCGCCAACCCCAACGTCGAATACCGCGTGTTCGAATGCGCCGGTCCCAATACATACGACCGCAACAACACCACCTCCCGGTACACCCGCTCAGCCTCCCGCAAACGCCCCGCCCGCAGCAATAAATACCCCTGCGCATCCAGCGACGACAAGGTCTTCGGATGATCCACCCCCAACACCCGCCGCCGCATCCCCAACACCTGCTCAAACAACCGCGCCCCCTCATCAAACTTCCCCGACAACCCCAAATTAATCGCCAAATTACTCATATACCGCAACGAATCGGCATGCTCCGGCCCCCGCACCGCCACAGCGTGCGCCAACAAATCCCGGTAAATCCGCTCCGCCTCCCCATACTTCCCCGCCGCGTTCAACGCATTCGCCCGATTACTCCGGCACGCCGCCGTCATCACATGCTGATCCCCAAACGCCCGCGCCGCAACCTCCACACACCCCACCAACAACGACTCCGCCTCCCCAAACTCCCGCGTACTCGCCAGCGACATCCCCAACATCATCTGCGTCCGCAGCGAATCCGCATGCGCCGCCCCCAACACCCGCCGCTGCCACGGCAACACCTCCCGCAACAGCCCCACCGCCCGCGCCCCATCGCTCCCATCGTGATACGCCCGCGCCAGCAACGATTTCGTATCCATCGTGTCCGGATGCTCCTCCCCCAGCACCCGCCGCCGCGCATCTAACACCCGCACCAACAACGCCACCGCCTCTTCATATTTCTCCACCCGCCCCAACGCCGACCCATGCGCATTCATCGACGCCAACGTGTCCGGATGCGTCTCCCCCAACACCTCCCGCCGCAACGCCGCCACCTGTCCAAACAGCCCCTCCCCCTTCACATCCCGCCCCAACGCCAGCGCAATCGTCGC
>JBIKOG010000288.1:0-8687 GCA_044358225.1 Bryobacteraceae bacterium
CCCCGGCCGACCCGACACACCCCGGCCGACCCAGCCGCACCCCGGCCAGCCCAGCCGCACCCCGGCCAGCCCAGCCGCACCCCGGCCAGCCCAGACACGCCCCGGCCAGCCCAGCCGAACCCCGGCCAGCCCAGCCGCACCCCGGCCAGCCCAGCCGAACCCCGGCCAGCCCAGCCGCACCCCGGCCAGCCCAGCCGCACCCCGGCCAGCCCAGCCGCACCCCGGCCAGCCCAGCCACGCCCCGGCCAGCCCAACACACCCCGGCCAGCCCAGCCACACCTCGGCCAGCCCAGCCGCACCTCGGCCAACCCGAACCATCCCGGCCACACTGCACAAACACTCGACAAGCCTGCAAGCCTACACCCGCACCAGCGCGTCCTGCTGCACCCGCGCCGCCTGCACCGTCCGGCATGCCCGGCCGATCACATCACACACCGCATCCACCTGCGCCGCAGTAATCGTTAGCGGCGGCAACAGCCGCATCACCGCCCCATGCCGCCCGCCTAACTCCACAATCAACCCATCGGCAAAACACGCCGCCTGCAACTCCCGCGCCAAGCTACCGAAACCGACAGGCCGGCCCATCGCATCCGGCTCGCCCCGGTCGACAATCTCCATCCCCACCATCAGCCCGCGCCCGCGGACATCCCCGATGAACCCAAATCGCCCCTGCAAGTCCCGCAGCCGATCCTGGAACCGCGCCCCCATCGCCTCCACATTAGCCAGGACATCGTGCTCCCGGATAAAGTCCAACGTCGCCAAGCCGGTCGCCATCGCCAACTGGTTCCCCCGGAACGTCCCGGCGTGCGCCCCGGGCTTCCAAACATCCAACTCCTCCCGGTAGACGATCACCGCCAATGGCAGCCCGCCGCCAATCGCCTTGGACAGCACCAGAACGTCCGGCACCACCCCGGAATGCTCGAAGGCGTACATCGCGCCCGTACGTCCCCAGCCGGTCTGGACCTCGTCGAAGATCAGAGGAATCTGCCGGTCATTGGCGATACTCCGGATCTGTCCCAACCAGCTCGCCGGGGCCGGGATCGCTCCGCCCTCGCCCTGCACCACTTCCAGAATCATCCCAGCCGGGCGCGCCAAGCCACCCTCCGGATCGCTCAGCGCCTGCCGGGTATAGGCCGAACAGTCACAGCCCCTGCATTCGGCGTGGCCCATCGGGCACCGGTAGGCGTAGGGATACGGATGGAACTGCACCTCTGGCATCAACCCAGGGACCTTCGGCCCCAGATTCCCCATCAGCGCCAACGCCCCGTGGGTCTGACCGTGATAGCCACCCTGGAAGGAGATCATGCCGCTCCGCCCCGTCGCGGTTTTGACCAGCTTGATGGCCGCCTCCACCGCGTCCGCGCCAGACGGCGAACAGAACTGGATCCGCGCATTAGCCGCGAAATGGGCCGGCAGCGTCGAAAACAGCTCCTCCACGAACCGGTGCTTCACCGGCGTCGTCAGGTCCAAGGTATGCAGCGGATACCCTTCGTCCAAGTGCGCGCGAATGGCAGCCACCACCGCCGGGTGATTGTGCCCCAACGCCAGCGTCCCCGCCCCGCACAGGCAGTCCATAAAGACCCGCCCATCGACGTCGGTCACGTACAGCCCCTCCGCCCGGCGGATTGCCACCGGGAGTTTCCGGGGATAGGTGCGGGCGTTCGACTCCGTCTCGGCCTGCCGCGTTAAATACTCTTGGGAAGTGTGCATCATGCTCCTTACGGGAAGGTAGTGACGCACACCGCCATTTTGTTTCAATGAATTTCGCTTAGTCTATGCCGAACGAATACACTACACTCCCGTTAACAATTGCTACGTATTGCTTATTGTCAAACTGGTAAGTCATCGGCGACGTGTGTAAGTTATCTGTAAACGGAAAGCTCCACAAACGTTTGCCGGTCTTGGCGTCAGCCGCGGCGAGCGCGCCGCCATCGTCGCCGAAAATGACCAGCCCTCCGGAGGTCGTCAGCGTCCCGGTCCAGGTATCCCCGGGGCCATCCTGGGGAACTTCCCATACGGCTTTTCCGGTCTGGATATCGAAGGCGCGGAGGATCTTCTGGGGCTTGTCATCGGGATCGCGGCGGCCACCGCCGCCCTGATAGTTGCGGCCGGCTTGCCACTCCGGCGTAGTGCGCTTGGTATAGACGGCGCAGCGCTCCAACGTGTTGACGTAGAAAAGCCCGGTGGCAGGGTTAAAAGATGTTGAGAAGAAGTTGGCGGCGCCTTCGACGGCCGGGCAGATCAACTGGCCTTCGGCGGTGGGGACCGAGTTGGGATTCATGATCGGCCGCCCATCGGGGGCGATGCCCTTGGCCCAGGTCAGCTTCTTGACCATCGGCGTGGCCTGGAGCATCCTGCCATCCACCCGATCGAGCACATACAGGAAGCCATTTCGATTGGCTTGCAGGAGTAACTTACGATCCTGTCCTTTCCACTTACTATCCACTAACACAACGGGCGCCACGGCGTCCCAATCCCATTCGTCATGGGGTGTAGGTTGGAAGTGCCATTTGAGCTTCCCGGTCATAACATCGAGCGCGATGATCGAACAGGTATAGAGGTTGTCACCTTTGCGGTTATCGCCGTTGAAATCCGGGCCGGCGTTACCGGTGGGCCAGTAGACGGTCTTCAGGACCGGGTCATAGGAGCCGGTGAGCCAGGTGGGTCCGCCGCCGTGGTTGATGTCGATCCCGTCCCAGGTCTCTGAGCCCTTCTCGCCGGGCTTCGGAATGGTCCAGAAACGCCAGACCTCCTTGCCGGTCTGCTGATCGTAGGCGGCCAGGAACCCGCGCACGCCCTCTTCCCCGCCCGCGGTGCCGGCGACGACCAGGTTCTCGACGGCGAGAAGCGACCCGGTGGCGTTGTAGTTCTGCCGAAAATCGGCCATTTCGGTATCCCAGAGGACCTGGCCGGTATGGCGGTTCAGGGCCACCAGATGGGCGTGATCGGTCTGCATGAACACCTTGTCGCCGGCGACGGTGACGCTGCGGTTGTTGCCCGGCGAACGGGCGTTGCCGATGAGCCCGGTGGTGGCCGGTTTCGAGTACTCCCAGAGGCGGGCGCCGCTGCCGGCATCGAGGGCGATGACGGTGTTGGTATTGGTGACATACATGACGCCCTCGTGGACCTGCGGGGTGCCCTGGAGGCGGCCGGCGTTGGGCACGGAGAAGACCCACTTGACCGCCATCTTGCCAACGTTGGCGGGGGTGATCTGGTTCAGGGCGGCGTAGCGGTTGCCGCTCAGCTGGCCGTGCATGCTGGGCCAGTCGGACTGGGAGGTGACGCGGCGGTACTTGTCTCCGGGTTCCTTTCGAAGGAGATGGATCTTCTGGTCGTCGGTGCGGAGTTGGAGTTCGCGGCTGGTGCGGGCGACGGCGAAGCCATCGAGCGAGCCGCCATCGGTGAGGGCGACCTTCATACGGACGGGCGGGAAGCCACGCCGGCCGCGGCGCTGGTTCTGGAGCGAGCGCATGAAGCCGACGAGCGCGGTGGTGTCATTGGCGGCCAGTTGCGGGAAGGCGGGCATGCCCTTGCGCGGGACGCCTTCGCGGATGATTTTGGTGACCTCTTCGTCGTTCTTTGTGGCGAGGGTGGTGAGGATGGAGGGGGCGTGTTCGCCGCCGTTGCCATCGGTTCCGTGGCACACCGAGCAGCGGGTCTGATAGACCGTTCTGCCATCGGGCGCCTGCGCCCACACCGCTACCGCCAACACTGCGATCCAGCACTTATTCATGCGTCATTTCCTTCCGGGCTAGTATAAGATGCTATCAATCTATGCGCCCCTTCGCCTTGTGTTTATTGGCCTTTTCGCTGACTGCCTTCTGCCAGGACCCGCACGCCGCCGACCGGGAGCAGCTTTTGAAGATCTTCCATGAAGTGGAGGACAGCATCAACTCCCAGAGCCTGGAGCGGATGGCGAAGCAGATGGACGCGTCGGCGACGGTGGTGTGGGCGAACGGGGAGATCTCGCGCGGGCCGGCCGAGGTGCTGGCCTACTACGACCGAATGGTGAAGGGGAACGACCGGATTTTGACGCGGTACACGACGTCGGCGAAGCTGAACGGGCATGCGCGGTTCCTGGGCGACGGGACGGTGGCGATCGCCGATGGGACGATGGTAGACGTGTTCACGCCGGTGAGCCGCGGAGTGTTCCAGTTGGACTCGAAGTGGACGATGACGGCGGCGAAGATTGACGGGGAGTGGAAGGTGGTGGGGCTGCATTTGTCGTCGAACGTGTTCAATAACGTCCTGCTGGACGAGGCGAAATCGGTGCTGAAGATGGTGGGTGGGGGTGGGGTGTTTGTCGGGCTATTGGTCGGCTATTTCCTGGGCCGGAAGGGTCGCGCGGCGTAGCGATGCGGGTGCCTGCAAATAGCGAGATCATGCAGACATGAAACAGGAGGCATCCGATATCCAGTACACGGTTCGCGGTGTCCCGCAGGACGTCGACCGGGCACTCAGGACGAAGGCTGCCAAACAGAAGGTGAGTCTGAATCAGGTGATCATCGCGGAGCTAACCGCTGCGACCACTGGGCTGCGCAAACGAGCGGATTTCAGTGACCTCGTCGGCCAATGGACAGCGGATCCTGCCTTCGATGAAGTCGTTGCGAGCCAAGGACAGATCGACCCGGACAAATGGAAGTGAAAGCCGCTCCTAGCACTGGCGGAGCAACTGAGTACGGCGGAAGAGGTCTGGATACCGCTCATCTTGCTGGGGGAGATTAGGGCCGGGTTCCAGGGGGGCACGCAGCAGAGCCGGAATGAGGGGTTGCTAACCGGACTACTTACGAAGCCCACGGTTGGGGTGTTGTTGCCCAGCCGGGAAACCGCAGAACACTATGCGCGGATCTTCGTTCAACTCAGACGCGCCGGCACGCCGGTTCCTGACAATGCCCTTTGGATTGCGGCGCTGGCTCTGGAACATGACCTCTTTCTGATTACGCGAGATCGTCATTTCGCGCGGATACCGCAGTTGCAATGCGCTTAGCAGTTTGGGGGTCAGGGCGAGAATACGTTCTGGGATCTCCTCTGCGATATTGGCGGTGAGATCGCGGGTTCGTTTGGGCTCTGGGGTACAAGGGTTAGCTACGATCCGGATATGACTTGAAGTGTCCACAATTGGGCGGCGGCCGTCTTCCGAGTAGCGCGCGTGATCCGGGAGCAACCCGGGACACCGCCTGTCCGAGTTGGCGACGATATGCCCAAGTGGCCTCGAAAAGCGCTTCGCCTTTAGCCGACCACACGCTTGCGTAAATTACATCAGAGTCGCCGATGCTGGCGACGCAATTCGGATCTTAGCGGTTTCCATTTGATTCAGCGTTCAGCAAGAAGCGTCTTGATGTTCTCTTCGAGGTTTGCGCGGTCCACAACCCCCACGTATGTGGCGGCGATACGTCCGCGTCTGTCGATGAGGTAGGTGACCGGTAGTGCGTTGACCGAAAAGCGCTTCGTGACTCCGTCGTCGCCCATCAATATGGGATAATCAACTTTGTGGGCAGCCACGAAGGGCTTGACGAGGTGCCAAGCCTCGGCAGGCCCATTCAAATCTTCGTACAGGATGTCCATCGAAATCCCAACCACGGCAAGGCCTTTCCTGGCATAGGCGTGATGAATTTCGATGAACGCTGGAATCTCTTTGATGCAGCCCCCACACTTGGTGGCCCAAATGTCGAGAAGAAGAACCTTGCCTTTGAAACTTGACAAAGGCACGGATTTGCCTAAGGCGTCAAGCAACACAAGGTCTGGAGCCGGTTTGCGGGCTGACTGAGGTTCGAGAGCAACACTGATTTCCGCGGCGCGTGCGAGCGAACATGCTGCAACGCAAATGGCAACGCCGACGAGCAGACGCGTGTTACGAGTTAGTTTGAGGTTCATGCATTCTCCTTGGGTGTGGGATTGGCGGCAAGCGGGATTCTATCTCCCACCGCCCATCGCAAGATGGAGCTGACAATTATGTACGCAATTGGTCCGGCTGCTGCGACCAGATACAGGGAAGGAAGGCGAGGAAAGCGGAGAGGATATAGCTGCGACGTGCGCATCTGCCACCAAATGGAATTTTGAATTACCAATGAGACCATGCTCGCGACCACTGAGATCCACAAGATCGTCCGGAGCGAAAAGGGGAGAGCAGACGTTCTGAGACCCTGACGTATTCCAAACAATAGAGGCAACAAGACAAGGACGGACTGCACGATGAGTGGGAAAACGATACGATAGAACGCCACTGCATAGACGGCGGCGTTGGGATCTGGGCCGACGCGATCAGAGTGAGGTAAAAGGAAAAAGGATTCGATGAACGGCGGCGGATGCAGGAGCGTGCCCAGCAGTAACCCGAAAGACAGCAACGCAGTATTCGACCAAATCGCACGGCGTGAAAGATACCCGAGGAGCAGACCACCGGTCCACGACCAGCAAATCAGCTCAATCCAGGAGATGACGATACCGGTGCCGTGGCCCAAGAGCTCGTCTCGAAATCCCGCGTTAGTGATGTACGTCCAGGTCCAATTATTCGCGTATAGCCAGAGGTAAATTGAGTTCCCATCGGCGGTTCTGCGAGACACCACAGTGAGGAGCGTGGCAAGAGGGATAACCAGTCCTGCCAGCGCTAGCCATGAATGCCATTCCTGCCACAACGCCACCTGGCGGCGGACGATTAGGCCGAGTAGGTCTCGCACTGCTTGTCCCCCACTTAGACCCGATTCAGCCTGATCACCCAGCACCGCATCCCGCTCGTCCGGATTCAGCATACGGGACAAAAGATCGACAAGCCAGCAGCAGAAGTGAGTCATGGCAGGATAGAGGCTCGGTCCGCCTCCCATGAGACGCCTCGGGTCACACGGGAGACGGCACTATAAAAAGCTGTCGCGGCGTGAACGCCTTCCGTGGTAACGCGGGCCATTCGCTTAGGCCTGCCGCCTCGCTGTGGTGTTGCGTCTCCCATCCAGGTTTTGAGAAGTCCCTTCATCTCCAACCGATCCAGGGTTGTATAAAGGGCTCCTATGGAGCAGCGACTTCCTGTTGCTTGTTCGACCTCTCGCCGGATCGAGGCGCCGTAAGCCTCGTCGCCCAGTCGAACGGCTGCGGTGATAATCAGGTATTCAAACTCGCCCAGCATTACTTACACATTGTGATAGTAAAGACACTCGATGTCAATGCAAGAGTTTCTTTCCGCGATTCCTGGGCACAGAGTCTCCCCCCATCTCAATGCGTTGGGTAATGTGCACCGGCCTGTCGAGGACGCCTGGTTGGAACTCCGGTCAAACGGTACCTAGCTGAAAAACGTCCCACTCGTGGATGTCCCGTTCCGAGCAGATCGTCGCCGATCCGGAAGGTGGCCCCAGTGGGGGTTGTTGGAACTTACACGCTTCGAAAAGATGATGCGCGATCCGGAAGCAGGAAGGGTTTCTGTACGTGACAGGGAATTGATTCGCATTGCCCCCATTCGAATCTTGTGGATAGGCTGGGGCCTACGAATACGCTGTTGGAGCGGATGGCGGCACAGCTACTGGGGTTCGGGGATGGCCGCGCCGTCGGCGCGGGGGTCGCTGGCGGCGGTGTTTACCTTGGTCTTGCTGTTGTGCATGACGGCGTTGCCGCGGCCCATTCTTGCGGTGTAGGGCTGGGCGATGGTGATTTGATGGCCCTTCGCGGACAGCTCGCGGAGGGTGTCGAGGCCGACTCGGCTTTCGATGATGACGTCGCAGCCGGTGGCTCTGGATTTGGTGAAGCGCGGGGCTTCGAGGGCGGCTTGGAGGTTCATGCCGTGATCGGCAATGTAGCTGGCGAATTGGGCGTGGGCGAGGGGCTGGTTGGCGCCGCTCATGATGCCGAAGCCGATGGCCAGTTCGCCTTTTTCCATCATGCCGGGGATGATCGTATGGAAGGGCCGTTTGCCGGGGGCGAGGGCGTTGGCGGCCGTCTTGTCGAAGCTGAAGCCGCCGCCGCGGTTGTGGAGATGGAAGCCCATGCCGTCCACCATGACGCCGGAGGCCCACATGCCGGAGACGCTCTGGATCCAGCTGGCGATGTTGCCGTCTTTGTCGACCACCGAGAAGTACGTCGTGTCGCTGGAGGCGGGGGGTAGGCCGGGGTTGACGGCGCAGTTGGCTGTTTCGGCGTTGATCTGTTTGGCGCGCTCGGACGCATATTTCTTGCTGATCATGCCGGCGGTGGGCACGTTGACGACGCGGGTGTCGCCGACGTATTTGAGGTCGGCGTAGGCGAGCTTCATGGCCTCGATTTTGCGGTGGAATTCGGTGGCGCTGTAGGGGCTGGCGTGGTCGAAGTTTTCGAGGATGTTGAGCATGGACAGGGCGGCTAGGCCCTGGCCGTTGGGGGGCAGCTCGTGGACGCGCCATCCGCGGTATGTCGTGGAGATGGGGGTGACCCATTCGGGCTGGTAGTTGGCCAAATCCGACGCCGCCATGAGGCCGCCTTGGCGGGTGGACTTGGCGAGGATGGCTTTGGCGATGTCGTCCTTATAGAACGCGTCGGCTCCCTGGTCGGCGATGAGGCGCATGGCGCGGGCGAGGTCGGGGTTCTTGTAGATTTCTCCGACGGCGGGGACGTGGTTGTTGGGGTAGTAGACCCGGACGCCTTCGGGGTCCTTGCGGACGAGTTCGGCGTCCCAGACGCGGCCCACCATTTCCTGGATGGGGAAGCCGTCGGCGGCGAGGCGGATGGCGGTT
>JBIKOG010000088.1:0-28446 GCA_044358225.1 Bryobacteraceae bacterium
CCACCACCGCACTCTCACTGCTCGTGATTTTCGGCTTCCTCTTCCCGCAGTCCTACGAAACCACGGAAACCGAATTGGTAATCCGCGCCGGCCTGCGAACCATCCGCATCCCCTACACTGCCATCAACGCCGTGAAACCCTCCTCCGACGGCCGCAGCGCCCTCGCCATGTCGTTAGACCGTGTCCTGGTCGAATACCAATCCGGCGAACAACTCTTCGCTCCGCAAAACCAGACCGCTTTCTTCGATGACCTCCAACGCCGCGCGCGCCACCTCTCCCGCCGCGGCATGGAACTGACAATCGCGCTCAACGCCTAACGGCGATCGAGTCGACCAAACAGCCCGCAAAACGAGCGCCACTCGCCTCTGGGCGACAAACACGGCCGGTCCGAAACTCCCGTACCGCCTCGGAAAGCCGGCAGACAAAAAATCCGCGGCAACGCCCGCAAAAACAGCATAACCCGCCAACCGCGGACCCGATTGGCCCCTCGAACGACCCCAATCCGGTGCACTCAATATCGAAACGGTCGCGTCCCACAAACACACGAAGGCCCCGGCTGTTCACCGGGGCCTTCGTGGGTCTTGCTAACTTCCAACTACTGGAACTGCAGTGGCACAGTCACCCGGAGCGGATTGCTTCCAGCAACTACCGGTATCCCTGCGGCTGCTGGCGTCACTGTGGTTAGAGCCCAAGCGAAATCGTTTCCTTGAACGTCGCACGTAGCTCCAGCCCCAGTCGTGCTGTTCAGATCCGTATTGCGAAATGAGCCGAGCGTCCGAAGTGCAGAGGTAGAATCATTTGTCGAGTTCGGGTTCGACATTGTGTAGAGGGAGTTCGTATCGGTGGAATACGCCAGGATTTTATAGTAGCGAAGTCTCCCACCGACAGAACTACCATCGTTCAGGTAGGGCGTACCAGTGCAACCAGCACCGCTAAAATAAGTTTGGGTGGGAACAATATTCCCGTTCGTGAAAATGGAGAATACATAGCCACCTGTATTCATGACGGTCACTGACCGATTGGTGATCTCGAGTAAAGTTCCAATCAGTTGGCCATCCGCGTTCAGTACGCGCGAGCCGCCGCCGCTCGGACCCGCAGGGCCAACAGGGCCAACAGGCCCAACAGGTCCAGCAGCACCCGGTGTGCCAGCGGGACCGGCGGGGCCAGGACCGCCGGGTGTGCCAGCGGGGCCAGCGGGGCCAGGACCGCCGGGTGTGCCAGCAGGGCCAGGAGGGCCGGCTGGTCCAGGACCGCCCGCCGCACCAGCAGGGCCAATGGGACCGACAGGGCCAGCAGGCCCCGTCGCGCCAGTCGGTCCCGTCGGACCCGCCGGCCCGCTCGACGCCAACGAAATCAGCAACTGCGCCGGATGGCTAGTCGTCGTGTTCTCCTTGGTATCCAGTTGGGAAATCAGCGTCCCATCCGGCGTGAACGCAAACCCGACGAAGCCGGGAATCAACGCATTCTGCACTTGCGTGGTCACATCCACCGCAATGTAGGTGCCGACCTGCGCCGACCCCATCGGGATCGGCCCCGCAAAGGGAACCCCCGCCACGCTTCCACTCGTGTTCGCAAACGTCGCCGTACCTTCCGTAAACGAAGCATTCAGCAACGAGACCGACATGTTTCCAGCCGCCGTCACCCGGTTCACATAGACGATCAGCGTCGCCTTCTGAATGGACGCGGCCAAGGTTCCAGCCGGCAGCGTCGACAAACTGAACTGCGTGATGGCAGTGCCTCCGGATCCCATCAGCATCGTCGCCTGCGCCCCAAAATTTCCGGCCGCATTCGCGCTCGTGATATAGGTGTCACCCGTCAACAATCCTTCAGCGCCATATGCGCTCACCGCCAGGACCAACCCGGCGAGTCTCGATGTCCTAAACATGTTTCCTCCGGGTCAAAAAAATCAAGGTTGATAAACCCACGGCACTCAATAAAACCGAAGCCGGTTCTGGCACGCCCATATCGGCCGAACCGTCCAACTGCACCTGCACCCACCAGTTTCCGTTCCGGATCGTCGATCCGTCCCCGGGATCCAGAAACGGCCCGCCCGGGAAATTCGTCCCCGGCGCCAGCAGGAATCCGTCCCCCAAAAAGCTCGGCCCATCGTTCCCCTGGACACTCAGCGTCAACATGTACGTCCCGATCACACCCGAAAAAGACAAACTGGGGTCTTCACAGAAACCCGTTACCGGATCCTGGTTGCCTGCGTGGCTGCAACCCAATCCCACCGCCGTTCCGCCCACAAAATCGTTCGCTTGCTGGTTCCCCAACGAATCGTACAATGACAAGCTCCCGGCAAAGCCGCCCGGCGCCACCGTAGGACTGCTCGAACCGCCATACCCGAACGACTGCACGGTGATGAACGAGTTACTGTTTAGTGTGAAATTGATGACCGCCACATCGGCATCGGAAGTGAATGACCCCGAGAAATTCAGGGTCGCACCCAACAGGACATTTGGGCTCATCGCGGCAAGCGACAAGATCCCAAGCCTTAGGTACGAACTGCTCATAAATCCGGCTCCTTGCATATCCTTGTAAAAAGGCAAAATGAGATACAAACACAAACTTAAGGTCCACTGATTATAGACGCCGAAGTCCATGGCCACAAGGGAATTGATTGAGATCCGTACCAATTCTGCCGTCGAACAGCATTTCCGGCCTGAATGATTAGAAAAAGGCCAAATGAAACTGACAAGCTCCAGTACGCCTGGAAGTACTGCCCCAGCACGCCGGCATCACTCGGCATCGCCCACTTCGACCTCCAGGTGAAGTGCGCTGTCCGCCAGCGGAATAACAGAAGGCACCGCCCCGGACCAACCAATTCACTCGACCCGCAATCGCAGCCTGGCGGACGAATCTCACCACGAAAGAAGTACGGACTGCTCCAGCCGCGATATGACCATTGCCACATCGAACCGCACCCGGAGAGCGCTCGCTAACCCAGCTCGGCAATCTCTTCCGCCGTCGCGTCCCGCTCCACAATCTTCGACTGCGCAATCAACAAATCGGCAACCCGATCCTCCATCGCCGGCCCCGAAATCTGCCGCCGCCGCGCCAATTCCGCAATGACGATCCCCGTCCGCACCCGCCGCTCGGCGATCGCGCGCAGCTCCACCGCCGCCTCCTCACCCGAAAGCCCCTGGGCCTGCGCGGCTCGCCAAATCCCCTGGAACTCGCGCTCCACCGCGCCCCCAGGCAGCGTGAACGAATAGCTGCCATTCAGGTAGTCCAGCAACTGCTCCTTCAAATGCTCGCGCGCCGTCTCCGTCGGAATTCCAGAAAGCCGCACCAGCGTCACCGCGGACAGATCCGGCTCAGCCAGCGCACCGGGCCGCACGACAGTAACCGCAAAGCCAATCCCACCCGACGCCTCGCTCGCCTGGATCCTCGCCACATACCCGCCCTCTGGCGTATGGCTCGCGGCCACCTCCGCGGCCAGCGCCCGCTGCGCCTCGGCCCGCGCGGCGTCCCCGTACCGTTTCTCCAGCACCGCCATCGGGATCTTGCCCGGCCGAAACCCCGGCAACCGAACCGTCTGCCCAAGCTTCGTCAAATGCGCCTCAACCATTGCCCGCACCCGCTCGGCCGCGAAAACAACGTTGAGCTCCGTCTCCAACCCCTCGACCATAACAATAGGGGCCTCCGCCAACACCGCCTCCAACTTGAAGGCAACCGTCACCCGCAACCCGGGAAACGCGCGCCCCGGCGCGCGTCCCACATGCCGGATCCGTGAATCGAACAACACAGCCCGATTCGGCCGTGGCCGCACCGCCAGCGCCACCTCACCATCCTCGCCATAGAAGAGCGTTTCGCCCTCCCACTCCTCCCGCCATTCCGCCATCGGGTAGTACAGCAGCGTGTACGATCCCGGCCGCACATCGTCCACGTGAACCCCGCCGCCAAGCCCGTACGTGTGCCCGTTGGCATACTGCCGCATGACCTTGAGAGGTAACCCAGCCAACTGCTCACACCGCTCCCGCGCCTCGCTCCAAATCGCGTCAAAGACGCCGCTCCCATCCAGCTCCATCTTCCAGAAGCGCCCGGTGTCGTGGTCCTTCGACCCATGTCCGAAAGCCCAACCGGTAGCCGCACCCACCTGGCACGCCTGCGCGAATAGCTCCTCCGGCGCCAGGCCGTCGATCACTTCGAGAAGGGGCTCCGCTGTCATCGCTTAGGGCTCAACCACACAACGAAGCAGATTATGAAAGCACTTCGAAAGAAGCAGCGTCTGCTCCGCATCCTTCGCGGCCTCCGCATGGCTCACAGCCCGGCTCAGGTCATACAACACGGACCGCACGCGCTCTTCCCGCACCGCGCACTGAATCCAGGTGACAGCCACTAGCCGTGTGCCCCGGGTCACCGGCGCCACCCGATGCAGGGTCGTCGCGGGATAGACCACCGCCTCCCCCGCCGCCAGTTTGATCTCCTGCTCACCAGACGCGAATTCGATCACCAACTCGCCGCCGTCATAGGTCTCCGGCGAACTCAGGAACAGCGTCATCGCCAAATCCGTCCGGATGCCGGCCATCACCGCGCCATCGATGTGCGTGCCGTACTGCATGCCCGGTTCATACCTGGCATAGCTGGGTGGCGGAATTCGTTTCGAGAATGCGAACGATTGAAACTCCTTGTTGCGCTGCAACGCCGCGAAAATCGTCTCATCCAACGCGGACGAGTTGGCGGCGGACCGTTCCGCCTGGAGGTTGTGTTTGATTTCTCGCGCGGCGCCAACGGCGGTCGTTTTGCCATCGACAAACGTCGCGCGGGAAAGATCGGAGACGAACCGTTCCACCTCTTCCGGCGAGAGGACCGGCAGGATATTGAATTCCATGCCGTCTTCCCTCGGAACTACTTCGCGAGCTTACGGCGGCGCGCTGCCAGCCCAGCCGCGGCCAGGCCCAGCCCAACAGTCGCCACCGTAGCAGGTTCCGGCACGCCCGAGGTCGGGGCCAACTGGGCGGTTAGTTCCAGATCATAGTAAGCGATTTGTTCGCTCTGCAAAACCTGGACCACCAGCACACCATCGCCGGAACGATTCCACCGAATGGCCCCGCCGGGTTGCTCACTGCCGCATTCAGGGCGCCACCCGCACTATCCAAAATTCAAACAAACCGAAAATTCTCGTAGGTGCCCACAAAGCTGTACGCTGTCCCCGCCGCCAGCCCGGAGAACGCGAAGAAATCGTTGTCCCCACCAGTGGGGCTGATAGCGCCAAATACGCGGTCGGTCCCCGCAGGAAGAGCAAACGCGGTGCCAAAGCTATTGCCGAATTGATCGGTGGCACCAAAATTGCCACTCTCGTTGATTGTGGCCCCCTGCGCCGCGCCAGTGGCGGCAACAGTCAGGCACGTCGTGGTAAGCAGTTCGCGCGCCAGCCTTTTAATTGTAGATGTATTATTTTGTTTCAAAGTTCTTCCTCCGAGGCGCCAAAAAACGCAGACCTCCGAGGGCAGCCCAAGATCTGTTACAGAGAAAACAACCCCTCCCACGCCAGCACCAGCCCCGCCGCCTCCGGCGTCTGCTCCGACGGCGCCCACGCGGCGAAATCTTTATCGCTCGCCGGCTCCCACGGCCCCGGCTTCACTTCATAACAAACGGTCACATCACTCAACGCCACCACCGTGTGCCATACGCCCGGCGCCAGGTCGATCCCCCGCACCGGCCCCGCCGCGTCCAACTGATACTGCCCCGTCGTCACGCCGTTGTCATCAAAGCAGACTATCCCCACGCGCCCCGTCAGCGGCAAGAACGCCTCGCTCTTCGCCGGCGTCACATGCCGGTGCGGCCGCACGTACGTCCCGCGCAGCAACACGTTCAGCATTCGGTGCGGGTTGTCCCCGGGCCCCTCGTGAAAGTTGTGATTCATCCGCCGCCGCGGCGACGCGCCAGCCCGTTCCGTCAACTCCGCGAACAGGCCATCCGTGATCAGTTGCACACCTTGCATACCCTCCAGCGTACCCGGATTCGGCGGCCGGCTGGCGCTATCGCTTCCGTCGCAACCGTAACCCCACGGCCGCCAACCCTGCCGCCACCAGCGCCATGCTGCTCGGCTCAGGAATCGATCCAAATTCCACATTGTCAGCAAATGCTAGCCGGGTACCAGTAGTGCCCGGAAACATGAGAAAGCCCACGCGACCAACCGAGGTTCCCACATTCGGCAATAAAGGGAGCGTCCCGATGCCCACCCCATTTAGGTAGCCATCGACTGTCCGAGCAGAGAAATCGACCTGAAGACGAATATTGTTCCACGTGCCCAGACTCAGTTGCGGCCCGGAGATCGTAGTGCCCTGATTGTCAAACAAGCCTGTCAAGCCATTGCCCTGGATCAAGTACTGTGCGAATGGATTACCGGAATTGTCGTCGAGAAACATCCGAAATTGCGTAGGGTTGCCGTTCAACGCCACGAAAAAGTCCGATGACAGGTAGACTTGAGTCTGCCCAGAGCCCGGCACAGAGCGACGGATCGCAACGCCATTCGTTTGGCCGGCCGGATTCAATTGCAGTGCCTGCGTCCCCGTATTCACAAAGCTCGATTGCACCTGAAATCCAGCCGCTGTGCCGATACTCACCGACCAGCCGTCTTGCCCTGGCAGATTGCCAAGGGATTCCGTCTCAAATCCAGTGCTAAACAGAACCGCGCCTTGCGCCGATGTGGCGCCAAACGCCAGCAGGAGAAGCGTGGTTGGGAAGAGGATTCGGGTAAAAGCAGGCTGATATTGGGAATTTATCATCTTCCGGCTCGCGCGGAGCTCACCAGCGTACCCGCATTCCAGTGTGATAATGTACTCCCAACTCTATGCTTCAATTGAGAACCCTAACTGCCTTGCTATGTCTTGGCACAGCTACCCTTTTGGCCCAAAGTGAACGTGGCAACATCACCGGTGTCGTAACGGACCAGACCGGTGCCGCCGTCCCCGGCGCGCAACTCACGCTCACCCAACGGGACACCAATACAATCACCCGGGCCGTCGCCACCGCTTCCGGCGAGTACAACCTCGGCAACCTCCTTCCCGGCGGCTACCGCCTGGAAGTCACCGCCACCGGTTTCAAACGATTCCTCCAACAAAACATTACCCTCTCGGCCGGCAGCACCCTCCGTATCGATACGGCCCTGCAACTCGGCCAGGTTTCGGAATCCATCGAAGTCACCGCCGCCGCCTCTACCATTCAGACCGAGAACGCCAAGGTCACCACGGTGGTGGAAAACAAGCTGGTCGATGAGCTGCCGCTCGTCGTCGCCGGTTCCATGCGCAGCCCCTTCAACCTCGTCGCCGTCGCCGCCGAAGCAAAGGGAGACGGCCAACGCCTCGCCCTCGGTGGCGGTCAGGTGGCCGCCTGGGACGCCACGCTCGACGGCTACTCCGTCGGCACCAACCGCTCCGGTGATACCGCCGAAGCCGCTCTCAACACGCCCTCCGTTGAAGCGCTCACCGAGTTCTCCGTCGACACCAACGGCTTCAAAGCCGAGTACGGCCAGGCCGGCGGCGGCGTCATGAGCTTCGCCTCCAAGTCCGGTACCAACGCCTTCCACGGCTCCGCCTACGACTTCCTTCGCAACGATAAACTCGACGCGCGCGGCTTCTTCGCCCGCACCCGCTCCATCTATCGCCAGAACGATTTCGGCTTCACCGCCTCCGGGCCGGTGCGCATTCCGAAACTCTACGACGGCCGCAACAAGACCTTCTACTTCGTCTCCTACGAAGGCTTCCGCAACCGCGTCGGCGCCAACGATTCCATTCTCTCTGTGCCCACGCCGGAAATGTACAACGGCGACTTCAGCAAATGGGTCAACCAGAACAACCAACTGCTGCCCATCTACAACCCCAACACCACCCGCGCCAACCCCAATGGCGTCGGCTCCATCCGTGATCCGTTTCCGAACAACGTGATTCCGGCGAGCCTCTTTTCGCCCCTGGCCAGCCAGATCGCCTCCTACGGCAAAGGCGTCGCCCCCAATCGCGGCTTCGCGCCCGGCACCAGCGGCTACGTTCGCAACAACTACATCGTCTCCGGCGGAACGCAAGTCACCCCGACCGACAAATGGAGCGTGAAAGGCGATCAGAACTTCGGCGCCAACCACCGTCTCGGTTTCCTCTGGAACATGACCACCTTCCGCAACAAGCCAGGCCCGGCGGGCCCTCCCGGACTGCCCGAACCGCTCTGGAACGGCGCTCTCTCCGCCTGGGATACCGAAGCCTTCCGCTGGAGCCACGACTGGACGATCTCGCCCAGCATGGTCAACCATTTCTCCTTCTCCTTCAACCGCTTCATCAAGGACAGCTTCTCGGCCAACGTCGGCAAAGGCTGGAAGGACAAGATCTGCATCAAGAACGTCATCAACTGCGACAACAACTTCCCCACGATCAACTTCACGGAATTCACCGGCTGGGGTTCGGCCTCCAACAACGGAACGCTGCAACCCGGCTGGGGCCTGAAGAACGACCTGAGCTACGTGCGCGGTTCGCACACCTTTAAGTTTGGCTTCCAACACCAGAACCAGACCGCCAATGGCGTCGGCCATCAGGACATTGCCGGACGCGCCGATTTCAACTTCCTCGGCACCAGCGTTCCCGGCGCCACCGCCTTCACCAGCGGCAGTTCCTTCGCCAGCTTCCTGCTGGGCGACGCGCACCTCGGCCGCACCGAAACGCCCCGCGAAGTGGCGCAGAACTTCCCCTACTTCGGCTTCTACGCTCAGGACGATTGGCGTCTGACGCGCAAGCTGGTCCTGAACATCGGTATCCGCTACGACCTCACGATGCCGCCCACCAACAAGAAGGACGAGTACTCCGACTTCAATCCCACCCGGCCCAACCCGGCCGCCGGCAACATCCCCGGCGCGCTCTGGTTTGCCGGCTTTGGCCCGGGCCGTGAGAACTCCCGTTCGCTGGTCCCCGGCTGGTATGGCGGCATCGGTCCGCGCATCGGCCTGGCCTATTCGCCGGACTCGAAGACCACCATTCGCACTGCGTTCGGCCGCTCCTTCTCTCGCGTCACCGCCGTGCAGGGCAGCGGTCACTTCGCCGGCTTCATCGGCCAGTGGGCGTTCCAGAACACCAACCAGGGAATCACACCGACCTTCAAGCTCGACCAGGGTCTGCCGTCCTATGCGTTGCCGCCGTCCATCAACCCTAGCTTCCAGAACGGTCTGGATGTGGACTACTGGAACGGGCAGGACGCCACGCGCGCCCCGGAATCGCTCTTCTGGACGCTGACCACCCAGCGCCAGATCGCGGCCAACACCGTTCTCGAAATCGGCTATAACGCCAACGTCGGCACGCACCTGCAATCGGGCATTCTCCGCATGAACCAACTGGACACGGCGGTCTTCAACCGGCTTGTCGGCCAGATGGGCCGAACGCAGGCGATCGCCATGCTGACCGGATCCTTCTCGGCGCCTGCCGCTGTGGCCGCCGGCGTGCGCGCCCCGTTCCCGGGGTTCACCGGCAGCGCCAACCAGGCGCTGCGCCCCTTCCCGCAGTACCAAAACATCTCCACCGGCCCGCAGAACGGCGACAAGAGCGGCCATTCGTCCTACCACGCGGCGATCGTCAAGTTTGACCGTCGCTTCTCCAAGGAGCTGACGCTGCAATGGAGCTATGTGTTCTCGAAGATGATCACCGATTCCGACAGTTATTTCGCCAACACCGAAACGGCGGCGCAGGATCACTACTACCGGCGCAGCGAAAAGTCGATCGGCCAGTATGACCAGACGCACGGCATCAAGTTCTCGACCCTCTATTCCCTGCCCTTCGGCAAGGGCCAGAAGTGGGCGACGAGCGGCATCCTGAGCCACATTGCCGGCGGCTGGCGCCTGGCGGCGATTCAGGTCTACAACAGCGGTACGCCGATTGAGCTGACACGCAACAACCCGTTGCCGATCTTCAACGGCATCACCCGCCCGACCATTTCCACCTACACCGGTTGGCGCGCGCCGATCGTGGGCGACCAGTTCGACCCCGCCGTCGACCGCTTCCTGCAGCCGCCGTCCTTCTTCGGCACCCAGCCGGCGGACTTCGGCAACGCCACCCGGCACAACCCGAAGGTGCGAACCTTCTGGGGCCAGTCCGAGAACATCAGCGTCGCCCGCACCTTCCAGATTACGGAAGGGATCCGCATTGACTTGCGTGGTGAGGCCTTCAACCTGTTCAACCGCACGATCTTCGGCACCGGCAGCACCAATCTGAATGCCGGCAACTTCGGAGTCGTCTTGAACCAAGTGAACGACCCGCGCCAGATGCAGCTCGGCCTGAAGCTGTACTGGTAACAACCAAACGAAAAAGGCCCGGTGCGCTTTGCGGCGCACCGGGCCTTTTTTCGTTTATGGGGGTTAGTCTTCGTCGTGCTGGGCGGAGAGCGACGTCAGCACGTTCATGTCTTCGAGCGTGGTGACATCGCCGGCCACCGTGTGGCTTGTGACGATTTCGCGGAGCAGGCGGCGCATGATTTTGCCGCTGCGGGTCTTGGGCAACGCCTCGGTGAAGCGGATCTCTTCGGGACGGGCGAACGGCCCGATCTCGTGAGCGACCCACTGGCGCAGTTCCAGGCCCAGCTTTTCGTGATCGGTAATGCCCTTCTTCAATGTCACGAAGCAGCACACGGCCTGGCCGGTGATTTCGTGGGGCTTGCCGACGACGGCCGATTCGGCGACCGCCGGATGGCGGACGAGAGCCGATTCGATTTCCATGGTGCTCAGGCGGTGGCCGCTGACGTTCATGACGTCATCGACGCGGCCGAGGACCCAGTAGTAACCGTCCTTGTCGCGGCGGGCGGCGTCGCCGGTGAAGTAGGCGCCGGGAACCTTGGACCAATACTGTTCCTTGTAGCGTTCCGGATCGCCCCAGATGGTGCGCAGCATGGAGGGCCAGGGGGTCTTGAGAATCAGGAACCCTTCGTGGCCATCGGGCACCGGGTTGCCGGCATGGTCGACGATTTCGGCGACGAGGCCGGGAATGGGCAGCGTGCCGGAACCGGGCTTCAACGGGACGGCGCCGGGCATGGGCGCGATTAAGATCGCGCCGGTTTCCGTCTGCCACCAGGTGTCGACGATGGGGCACTTCTCGTTGCCGATGATGCGGTGGAACCATTCCCAGGCGGCGGGATTGATGGGTTCACCGACCGAGCCGAGCAGGCGGATGGAGGAGAGGTTGTGGCGCTCGGGCCAGTGATCGCCCTGGCGGATCAAGGCGCGAATGGCGGTGGGCGAGGTGTAGAAGATGCTGACCTTGTACTTGTCGACGAGACGCCACCAGCGATCGAAGGCCGGCGTGTCGGGCGCGCCCTCGTAGATGACCGTTGTGGCGCCCGCGGCGAGCGGGCCGTAGACGACGTAGGAGTGGCCGGTGACCCAGCCGACGTCAGCGGTGCACCAGTAGGTGTCGGACTCCTTCAGGTCGAAGATCCACTTCATGGTCATCTGGGCCTGGAGCAGGTAGCCGCCGGTGGTGTGGAGGATGCCCTTGGGCTTGCCGGTGGTGCCGGAGGTGTAGAGGACGTAGAGCGGGTGCTCGCTGTCGAGTTCGGCGGCGGGGACGTCTTCACGGGCGGTTTCGTCGAGGACGTTCCACCAGTGATCGCGGCCGGACTCCATGTGGCATTCCGAACCGGTGCGTTTGTAGACGACGCAGTGTTCAACGGTGGGGCAGAATTTCAGGGCTTCGTCGACGGCGTCCTTCAAGCGGACTTCCTTGCCGCGGCGCCAGCCGCCATCGGCGGTGAGGACGACTTTGGCTTCCAGATCCTGGATGCGGGCCTTCAACGCCTCGGCGGAGAAGCCGCCGAAGACCACTGAGTGGGTGACACCGATGCGGGCGCAGGCGAGCATGGCGATGGCGGCTTCGGGGATCATCGGCATGTAGATGATCGACCGGTCGCCGGCCTTGAGGCCGAGCTGCTGCAGCGAGGAGGCGAAGCGGCAGACGAGGCGGTGCAATTCCTGGTAGGTGATGATGCGCTGGTCGCCGGGCTCGCCTTCGAAGATGATGGCGGCCTTGTTCTTGCGGGCGGTTTTGGTGTGGCGCTCGACGCAGTTATAGGCGACGTTGAGTTTGCCGCCGGTGAACCATTGGACGAAGGGCGGCTGCCAGTCGAGCGCTTTGTCGAAGGGTTTAAACCAGTCGAGTTCGGTCTCGGCTAAGTTGCCCCAGAAGGCAGAGGGATCGTTGACGGCGCTGTCGTAGAGCGCCTTGTAGGCGTCCATTCCGGAGACGTTGGCTTGGGCGGCGAACTCGGCCGACGGCGGTACCAGCGTTGGCAAGGAGACGGGCTTGGCGGGTTGAGTCATCAGCCGTTTATTCTATCAATGGTTCGGGGCTTCCCTGCCGGGCGTGCGCTTTACTATGATTGGATTCTTGCTATGACACCGATCCCAGTCGACCAACAACAATCAGTCGTCGAACGCCTGACCGCGGCCTGCGGCGGCTCCTACACGCCCGAGCAGCGGCGGAAATACTTCATCACCGGCCCGCAGTGGGCGGCGGCGTATGAAGGCAATTCGCTGTTTCAGGATAAGACGCGGCCCACCGTCGGGTTTGAGCGCGTGATTGAAGAGTACGCCAAGATTGGCATTGGCTACTGGTGCACACACGACACCGACGTGATTCCGACCGAGCATTTGGGGCGGGACGGGCAGGCGGAGATTGTCGGGCGGATCGGCGAATCGCTCAAGAAGAATGGGCTGGCGTGTTCGATGGTGACCACGGAGACCTTTCACAATCCGGTGTGGGCGGCGAGTTCAGCTCCGCATGCGGGCCAGGTGCGTGAGTACGCCAACTGGCGTGTGGAGAACACGGTTGGCATCGGGCACGAGCTGGGCGCGCAGTATGCCGTCTACTGGCCGGGCGCGCTGGGGTATTTTATTCAGGGCGCGATGGACGAGTTGCAGACCTTGAAGTGGTACGCCGAGTGCATCAACGCGGCTTGTGAGAAAGACATTGAACTGGCCGGGAAGCTGGGCCGGGCGACGTTGAAGCATTGCATGGAAGCCAAACCGTTTGAACCGGTGGCGGAGATTTTGTTGCCGACGTCGGATTCGATGCTGGCGCTGATCTTCTCGGGGCTGATTAAGCATCCGGGGATGGTGGGGTTGAACCCGGAGTACCTGCACGAATTGATGTGGGGCACGGCGCCGCGTGCGGCGCTGGCGCGGGCGCTGATGTGCGGGAAGCTGTTCCACTTCGACATTAACGACGGGTACGCGGGCAAGCACGATGTTGACATTGCCATCGGGCTGGTGAATCCGCTGGATTGGTTGAACGTGTTCGTGCTGCTGCGCACCTATGGGTACAACGGGCCGTTCAACTTGGATTACAAGCCGCCGCGCACGACGTCGGTGCACGGGGTGTTCCATTTGAGCTTCCCGACGGCGGTGGACCGGTTCATCACATTGTGGGAAATGGCGGGCGAGGCGATGACCGATTCGGTGATCGTGGGCGCGACGGAGGCGTTGAAGGCCGGCGGGCCGCGCGTGTCCGATTATCGCGACGCGGCGGGGATGACGGCGGCGAATAAAGAGCTGCTGTCGCTGCACGAGCTGATTTCGCACCGGCTGTTCCAGATTCTGGTGGGGCAGAATAAGGGGCGGACGTTCTCGGTTTAGCTGTTTTTTGACACACTTCGGGTGTCGGCAGGGGCTTCGTGGTCGTTTTTCTGGCGACTGCGGGGCCCTTTTGCTTATGTGCGGAGCGCGGTGTCGGGCTGTTGCACGGGCTCGACGGGCGGCGGAGCGGGAATTTCCGGGTTAGCGGTCGGATTTTCCTGCGATTTAGGAGTTTCCTGGTAGCACGGCCCTGTGGAAAAGGCGGCTGGTGCAGCGGATTCGTGGGAGGGTCCTTCGGCATTGAGCTGTTTTTTCAGGCGGAGGATGTCCCTTTCCAGGCGTGAGATGGTCAACTGCTGGCGGCGGATGCGGGCGTCGAGGCGCTCGATGATGCTGCCGGGGGCCGAGGCGGCCACTTCGGTTTCGATGACTGAGTTGGTTTGCAGGAACAGCTCCGTGATCTCGTTGCGACGGGCGAGTTGGAGACGGTTCAGGTCCCAACGGGCGAAGGCGAGATCGTCGACGCGCTCGGCGGTGTATTCGTCGGGCGGGGCCCAGATGCGGTGATACTTCTGGCGCAGGGCTTCGAAGGCTTCCGGGTCGATGCTGGCTTTGAGGGTCTCTTCGGTGGCGTAGAGACCGTGGGTGAGGGTGGCGGTTTGGGCGGCCTTTAAGCCTTCCGGCGTTTTGGGGCCGGTGGACTTTGCGCCGTTGATGCGAGCTTGTTCAGCCCGCTTCTGTTTGAGTTCGAGTGGTGACATTGGTGATTCTCCCTACTTCCACAATTAACATGTGAGTTTGGGGGGCAGGACTATGTCGGATTTAGTACTATCTGGCGTAAGTTGTTGGTGGGGAGGGGGTTATTTCGTTTTTTCTTTATTTATAAGTGTTGTGACTGAATTTGGTGCCGGGCACCAATTTATCCCTTTTTGGATTTGCGGGGTAATTGCTTAGTACGGACGACTCAATTCTCGGAAGAATCCTAATTCCTGGCAACGGATAGGCGTGGAGCGGATCTAACTAGACGAAGAGAGTATTGTGGCCAATTCCGGGATTTACAACTCGAGCAGCGGGGCGCAGAGCGGGATTGTTGGCGGGATCCCGTTGGCGGTGGATGCCGATGGGGGCGTTGAGCTAGCGCTGTTGCCGGTGGGCACGGTGTTGGAAGTGCGGACGCGGAACACGACGTATACGGTAATTCCGCAGGCTTCCGGGGAGATGATGATCTGGGGACACCCCGACTATTGCCCGGAACCGATGCTGACGGCGGGGTTGGGCTGCGTGCATGTGACCGGGGTTGTCCGGGAGGGGTACGTGGCGCCGGGGATGCGGTTGAGCTTTGCGAAGGGCGAACGGCGGGTGCAGACGTCGAGGATTGTGGCGATTCAGGCGAGCAGGAAGAACTAGGCGGCGCTGTAAAACGAACCGAAGAAACTGGTGACTGACACGGGTTTCTTACGAAAGTAAAACGGCCGCCGGTGGGTACCGGCGGCCGTTGGTCGTATTGCGAACGTTAAATTGGGTAGCGGTAGGGACGGATCTCACGACCCGCCCCCCGCGCCTTCAACAAATGCGGAATCGCCTCCGCCGCCTTCCCCGTCTCCAACAGCGCCTCCCCCACCTCGGCCTCCATCCCATGCTTCACCAACAAAGGCAGCGCCTCCTCATACGCCCGCCCCACAAACAGCGCCCGCGCCAACCCCTTCTCCAACGCCGCCGCCCCCGGCTGCAATGCCAGCGCCTTCCGCCACGCCGCCACCGCCTCCCCATGCGCCCCCCGCGCCCGCGCCGCCTCCGCCTCCGTCTCAAACAACGGCACCGACGGGCCTAACTCCGCCAACAGCCCAAACGCCCGCAGCGCCTGCTCGCTCTTGGCCACGATATCGGCAAACACGCCCGCCCCAGGCCCGGCCAACGCCCGCTCCGCCGCCGCCCAGTCCGCATGGCCCGTCTTCTCGTACAACTCCGCCAAATACCCATGCGCCGGCCCAAACCGCGGGTTCTTCTCCAACGCCTGCCGCAACAACCGGAACGCCGCCTTCGGTTCATCGGCCGCCAACCGCGACCGCGCCAACAGCGTCAACGCCTCCGCCCCGCCCGCCGGCAGCGTCCCGAACAGCGCCTGCGAATGCTCCGTCAGCGCCACCCCCAACCCGCGCCACGCCACCGGGTTCTTCGGCTGCATCCCGGCCAGCAGCTCAAACTGCCGGATCGCCTCCGGATGACGCCCCACGGCGTAGTAGGCATCAGCCAGCTCCAAAACCACCACCGGGTTTTCCGGCATGGTCTTCGTGGCCTTCTCCAATAACGGAATCGCCAACAGCGGCTCGCCCAGCTTCCCGTGGCAAATGCCCAGCATCATCGACGCCGGCAACAACCCCGGCTCCAACCGCAGCGCCGTCTTTAACTCGGTCGCCGCCGCCCGGTACTGGCGCGCCTGAAACAACGCCAGCCCGAGGTTCATCCGCAGCCCGCCCACATTGGGCATCTGCGCAATCAGCTTCCGATACACCGTCGCGGCCTCGTCAAACCGCCCCGACGCCATCGCCGCCCGCGCCTGTTCCGACAGCACCGCAGGGTCACCCGGCTGCGCCGCCAGCCCGATCGAAATCAAAGAAAGGAGGACAAACTTCATGAAGTCAGCCACCATCTTAACCAGACTGAAAAGACGTAGGGGTATCCCGGGTGCTAGATTGATTGATATGGCGCAAGCCAATCCCTTTCAGGACCCGCTCCGGTTCGAGCGCCGCGTCCCTTCCTGCGCCGTAGTTATCTTCGGCGCCAACGGCGACCTGACCAAGCGCAAGTTACTCCCCTCCCTCTACCGGCTGGCCTTCGAGCGCAGGCTCCCCCAAGGCTTCGCCGTCGTCGGCATATCGCGCACCGCGATGTCCGATGACGACTTCCGGAAGAAGATGGAGGCGTCCGTCAAGGAGTTCCTCGAGAACAGCCCGTTCGATCAGGCTCTCTGGGACGACTTCGCCCGAGGTCTCTTCTACCTCGCCGGCGACGTCGGCGACGACACCGCCTACCAGCGCCTCGCCGTCCGCCTCGACGAGATAGCCAAGGCGCGCCAGACCGCCGGCAACGTCCTCTTCTATCTCTCGACGCAACCCAGCCACTACGGCACCGCCGCCGGTGGTCTCGGCCGCGCCGGTCTCGCCAAAGCCGCCAACGGCGCCTGGCGCCGCCTCGTCGTTGAAAAGCCCTTCGGCCACGACCAGTCCAGCGCCCGCGAACTGGAAAACCAGCTCCACGAGCACTTCACCGAAGACCAGCTCTACCGCATCGATCACTACCTCGGCAAAGAGACCGTCCAGAACATCCTGGCCTTCCGCTTCGGCAACCCGCTCTTCGAGCCGCTCTGGAACCGCCAGTACATCAACCACATCCAGATCACCGCCGCCGAGTCCATCGGCGTCGAGGGCCGTGGCGGCTACTATCAGGAAGCCGGCGCCCTCCGCGACATGATCCAGAACCACCTGCTGCAGGTCCTGGCCACCGTCGCCATGGAGCCCAGCGCGGTGTTCGAAGCCACCGGCGTCCGTGACGAACGCGCCAAGCTTCTCCGCTCCATCCGGACGTATAAGCACAGCGAAGTCCACCAGTACACCGCCGCTGGCCAGTACGGCCCGGCCCGTGTCGGTGGCAAGGACCTCCCCGGCTTCCGGCAGGAAGAAGGCGTCGACCCGCAGGCCATGACCGACACCTACGCCGCCGTCAACTTCCAGATCGAAAACTGGCGCTGGGCCGGCGTACCGTTCTACGTTCGCACCGGCAAGCGAATGCCTAAGCGTGTCACCGACATCGCCATCCGCTTCAACCCCGTTCCCCACTCGCTCTTCATGACCGAAGGCGAAGGCGGCGAGTCGATCGACACCGCCCGCCCCAACATGCTCATCCTCCGGATTCAGCCGGAAGAAGGCATCTCGCTGCGCTTCAGTTCCAAGCAGCCCGGCGCAGGCATGAAGCTCCGTCCCGTGTCGATGGACTTCAACTACGGCACCAGCTTCGGCGGCCGCACCCCCACAGCGTACGAGACGCTGCTGGTCGACGCCATGGTCGGCGACGCGACGCTCTACACCCGCCAGGACATGGTCGAGGCCAGTTGGACCGCCGTACAGCCAATCCTCGAAGCGTGGCAGGAGAACAAGCCCGAGCAGTTCCCCAACTACCCCGCCGGCACCTGGGGCCCGAAGGAATCGGACGACATGCTCGCCCGCAACGGCCACGAGTGGAGGATCCCATGAGGAGCCCCGCCCACCGCGCCCAACCGGGCACCCGCACCAACGCCGTCAGCCCCGCCACCGAGGCGCACACAATCTCCACCCGGCCCATGGCCCACCGCGGCCAACCGGCCACCCGCCCCGCGCCACGTGCCAACGGCGCCATCACGACCAGCGCCAACCGCCCCGCGTTCGCCACCAGCACCACCACCGCAGCGCGCACCATCGCCACCCGGCCCGCGCCCACCGCCAACGTACCCGGCGCCATCATCGCCCCGCGTGCCAGCTCCCTCCGGACCACAGCCCACCGCGCCCAACCGGCCCGCCGCGCCCGCGCCACCACCCCCCTCCGGCCCCTAACCCAGCCGCCCCCCAGCCCCAGCCAATTTGCCCAGCCCCAACGGAGGCCCCTCTAATGCCGGCCCTCGTCGAAGAGATCCGCGCGGAGAAGCTCCTCAAGGATCTGGCCAGCGTCTGGAAAGAACTCGGCCAGCACGAAACCGAATACGCCGTCGTCCGCGCCTGCTCCCTCACCCTCCTCGTCGCCACCACCGGCGACGGCGATGAACAGGACCTCGCCGGCACCCTCGGCGACCTCATGCACTCCCACCCCAGCCGCTACGTCGTCCTCCGGCTGGTCGATAAACCCGAGCCCGAGTTCGCCGCCCGCGTCTTCGCCCAATGCCAACTGGCCTTCGGACGCCGCCAGCAGCTCTGCTGCGAACAGATCGAATTCACTGCCACGCGCGACCACATCCCGGATTTCTACGCCGTCGCCCTCGGCCTCACCGTCGCCGACCTCCCCGTCCTCCTCTGGATCCGCGACGCCCAATTGCTCATGGAACCGGCCTTCCAGGCCCTGCTTCCCCTCGCCCGGCCGCTCATCATCGACTCGGCCCAATTCCCCGACGCCCTCGCCGGTCTCAAGGAAATGGAACTCCGCCGCCAGGCTGGCTGGCGCGTCAAAGACCTCGCCTGGAGCCGCCTCACCGTCTGGCGCGAGACCATCGCCCAGATGTTCGAAACCAGCGCCTGCCGCAACCTGGTCAACCGCATCGACCGCGTCGAAATCAAAGGCCGCTTCGGCCCCACCGGCACCGACGTGCAGTACCTCGCCGCGTGGCTCCGCCGCATCCTGCCCAACGCCCAGATCACCGCCACCGGCTCCGGCGTCCAACGCATTCGCCTCGTCGCCGGCGGCCAGCGCGTCGAGGTCGCCGATGCCGGCGAAGCCCTCGTCGCCACCAGCCTCGACGGCATGGTCACCCGCGTCCCGGACCCCGTCCGCTCCGACGCCGACTTACTCGAAGAAGAGCTCAGCATCCTGGGCCCCGATCCCACTTACGACACCACCCTGCGCGCGGTAACTCGCGGCACTAACTGACATGAACTTTCAGACCGTATTGAGCGCCGACCCGCTGGCCGCCGCCGAAGCCTGTGGCGATCACATCCTGCAGATCCTCGCCGAAGCGCTCGCCGAGCGGCCCACCGCCGCCATCGCCGTATCCGGCGGCACCACCCCGAAACTGCTCTTCCAGTACCTCGCCAAGTCCACCTTCGACTGGTCCCGCGTCCACCTCTTCTGGGTCGACGAGCGCGCTGTCCCACCCGGCGATCCCCAGAGTAACTACACCCTCGCGCACGATAACTGGCTGGAAATCATCAATTACCCCCCGGCTAACATCCACCGGATGCAGGCCGAACTGCCAGTCTCCGAAGCCGCCGAACGCTACGCCGACGACATCCGCGGCCATTTCCACCTGGACGAAGGCGAGTTCCCGGTCTTCGACATCATCCAACAGGGCATGGGCCCCGATGTCCACACCGCCAGTCTCTTCCCCGGCGAGCCCCTTGTGCTCGACGGCGCCGGCATCACCGCCGCCGTCTACGTCGAAAAACTCAAGGCCGCCCGCATCACCCTGCTCCCCGGCGTCCTCGCCCGCGCCCGCCATACGCTCATGCTGGTCACCGGAGCCGATAAGGCCCCGGCACTGAAAACCGTCTGGTCCGCCCCGGAATCGCTCCTCGACGCCCCGGCACAGCTTACCCGCCACCACGAGGGCACCGTTACCTGGTTCCTCGACGAAGCCGCCGCCGCGGGGCTCCGCTAACCCCAATGCGGCTGTCCGTCGTGGCGCTCTTCGCTCTAGGGCTCATCGGTTGCGGCGGCTCCGCCCCCAAACCGAAAGAAGCGCCCGCCCCCCGCAAGGCCGAAGTCGAAGTTCCGCCTCCCATCAACCGGCTCGTCTTCGGCGGCGATGTCATGCTCTCCCGCCACGTCGCCCAACGAATCAAGGCCTCCGGCGACAATTCCCTGCCCTTCCGCAAGATCGCCCCGTTCTTCAAGGAGGCCGATCTGGCCTTCGTCAACGTCGAATCGCCCTTCTCCGACAAAGGCAATCCACCCACCGCCGGCATGGTGTTCAAGGCCCCGCCCGCCGCGATCGAAGGACTGCTCGCCGCCGGGATCGACGTCGTCTCCACGGCCAATAACCATACCCGCGATCAGCACGAGTACGGGCTCCTCTACACGCTGGACTGGCTGGAGAAGAACAAGATCGCCGCCGTCGGCACCGGACGCGACGAAGCCGCCGCCCGCCGCGGCGTCGTCCTTACCGCCAACACCGTCAAGTTCGGCTTCCTCGGCTACACCTACGATCAACGGAACGGCAACCACAAGGACGACGACAACCGGATCAACGGACTCGACATCCTCCGCCTTCGCGAGGACATCGCCGCCATCCGCCAGATTTCGAACGTGACGGTGGTCTCCATGCACGCCGGCGCCGAATACGCCAAAACACCCCACCCGCAGCAGCAACAGTTCGCCCGGGCCGCCATCGAGGCCGGCGCCACCCTCGTCATCGGGCACCATCCGCATGTCGTCCAGCCCTGCGAAGAGTACCAGACAGGAGTCATCTGTTACTCACTCGGCAACTTGGTTTTCGACCAGACCGCCCCCGGTACCAACGACGGATTGGTGGTGGAAGCGGAGTTCAAAGGCTTCTCCCTCCGTAAACTTCGTACCCATAAAGTGAAGATTGTCGATACTGTCCCGGAATTCGCGAAGAAATAGCCCCTCGGCAGCTAAACTCTATCCCCCGTCCCTCCGATAGAACCCTTAGGGTCTAAGGACGCGGCCCGAACGGATATGAGTTTATTCAAAACACGAGTCAGCGAACAGAAGGAATCGGGCTCCCGCCCGACGTCGCTTGCTCGTCATATCTTTGTTCGCGTAGCCTTTCCCGTCGGAATCATTTTTTTAAGCTGCTTCTCATTGCTGGACCGGCTGGTCCAGAGCCAACTGCGGGACCACATTCGGCAGGAACTGGTGGCGCGGGATGCACAAACCCAGCGCGCCCACGCCAGCGGAGATGAGCGGGTTCGTAAATCGGCAGGCGCCCTGGCGGAAGCCAGCGGTATCACCGTTGCGCTGCGGCCCGGTGGCAAGGTCACCAATTCGTCCTTCGTCAACCAGCTCACCCAGCTCGGCAATCTCCTCGATGAAGACGTCTACTCCATCGCTGGCGTCGAAAAATCACCGGTGGCCACCGTTCGCAGGAACGGGAAGGATCTGCTCGAAGCCGCCCATCACGCGCCCATCACCGCCACTCGCCAACTGGGCGAACTCGACGGCGACTACTACTTCTTCTCCAGTTATCCGCTCGTTCGCGACGGTAAATCAGTCGGCTGGCTGACTACCGGACGCCATTGGCTCCGCGAAATGCCCCTCGACGGCGTCAACTGGTACCTCATCACCAAGAACCGGGAAGTCATGCTCTCCACCGGTAAGCAGCAGGCGGCCGCCGTGCAGCCCGGAGTCACGCTGCCCGAATGCGCCACCGAAGACGCGTTGTGCGAGGTGGAAGTCGCCGGACAGCGCTTCCTTCTCCTGCGCTCGGCCTCCGGCTTTGCGCACGGTGAGTATGAAGCCTACCTGATCCACTCCTTCGATGTCCTGGCCAGTCCGCTGCTGGGGATCATGCGAAACCTGATGGTCGCCGGTGCATTTCTGAGCATTATCGGCGCACTGGGACTTACATTTCTGACGGGCAACGCCATCGCCCGCCCGCTGCAGGAGTTAACCCGTTCGTGCGCCAAGGCGCAGGAATCCGGCAACCTCGCCGACATTGAAGCTCCGCGCAGCCGGATCGCCGAGGTAAATGCGCTGGCGAAGACCCTCCACGGCGCCGTGCAGTCGATCGAAGTGGGCCAGCGGCAACTCAGCCAGGCCTACTTCCAGTTCATGGGCGCCATCGTGGCCATGCTCGACGCCCGGGACCCCTACACCGCCGGCCACAGTCACCGCGTTTCGGCCTACTCGGAAGCCTTGGCAAAGGACTTTGGCCTGCCCCAGGATCAGATCGACGACATCCGTATCGGCGCGCTATTGCATGACATTGGGAAGATCGGGGTGCCCGACGAGGTCCTCCATAAGCACGAACGGCTGACCAAGGAAGAGTTCGACCTGATGAAGCAGCACCCGACAATCGGGCGCAAAATTCTGGAACAGGTCATCCAGTTCGAAAAGTACCTGGACGCGGTGGAACTGCATCACGAGAACCTGGATGGAACCGGTTACCCGCGTGGTCTGCGCGGGGAGCAGATTCCAATCGCCGCTCGAATCGTCAAGGTCGCCGACGTCTATGATGCCTTGAGTACTGACCGCCCCTACCGCAAGGGAATGACGGCCGAACAGGTGCACGAGATCCTCCGAAAGGGCGCCGGCGCCCACTTCGACCGGCTATTGGTGGAAATCTTCCTGAACCGTTGCGTCCCGCGATTTGAGGAACGAAACAGCCTGGAGATCCTCAGCCGGGCGGTCAACGAACATTCGCCCTCACTGCCGAGCCGGAAGGCCGTTGGCGCCTAATCGCCGGCGCTGAGTACGGCTTGTAGCCGGCCGGGGTCGTGACAGGTGGAGCAGGTCAGCTTGGACTTGGCCATCGTCTCGGGCTTATCGAGCCATCGTTTGGCGAAGACCGCGTAGGGAGAACCGGGCAGAGCGGAGGCCAGTTCGGCGGTCAGCTTGGCGGCCAGTTCCGCTTCGCCAAGTCGCTGGGCGGCCTGGGCCAGACCGGCGTCGATCTCGCCGCGGAAGTGGACGGGGAGTTTTGCCCAAGTCGGCTGCTGCGCGGCGCGGAGCGCGGTGTAGTTTTCACGGACGCGCTGCCAGGCGGCGGTGCGTTGAGCGGAGGGCACTCGGTCAGCGAACACAGCCCACGAGCCTCCGGTGATTGCCAGCACCCCTTGTGCGTAAGCGGGGATCTCTTTGGCAAGGGCCGCGGCACGGGCGAAGGATCCGTTGGCCTTCGCATAGCTGGCGTTGAACCCTTCGGCGTCGCCGGCGGCGTGGGCGCGGACAGCGTAGAGCAACTCGCTACCGCCCTGCCAGGCGATGGCGTCGGCAGCCTTGGGATTGGCCGCGAGAATGGCCTCCAGCTTCTTCACGCCGATGGCGTGGCGGGCCATATCGTTGTCCATGAATCCGGCAAAGATGTCCTCCCGCACCCAGGTACTGACGCGCATGTTGGCGGGTTTTGGTTGCGCGGCGACGAGCAAAGAGGTGAGCAGCAGCAGCAGGGGCAAGCGCATAGCGGTTAGTGCAGCCAATCATGCTGTGGCGTCGCCAACGGCCGCTTGGCGCGGGGAGGCAGGTTAAATCGAGTTGAGCTTGGAGTTCAGGATGGGAAGGATTTGGCGGAGGAGTTCAGATTCTGGCGCAGACCGGTCGGCGAACCATTCGGCGAGCGCCAACCGGTTCAGGCAGACAAGCTACGCAGCCACCTACGCCTTCCTGGAGGCGAATGGCAGCGCGACGGACCGAATGGGCGGGTCGGTGGAAGGCGCTTTCGCGGGCGGGGGCGCGGCCCAGCGGATCGAGATCCACCAGTGTGGCGCCGTTAACCAGCCGCGGCTGGGCGGGGCCCTGGTGGCGGAACGTCAGGTCCCCGCCCCGGAATGGATGATTGCCAGGTTGATGGCGGTTGGCGGAGCTGGCAGGTTGCGGAGCGGATGTGTCAGGATACTCAACATCCCATGCGCATTTTGATTCCCCTGTTCGCCGCTTTGGCGGCCTTCGCCGACGAAAAGCCGCTCGAACCGCCTCCGGTTCGCGAGCAGTACACCAAGTACGAGTTTATGATTCCGATGCGCGACGGTGTGCGCTTGTATACGGCCGTTTATCAGCCGAAAGACGCGAGTAAAAAGTACCCGGTGATGCTGACGCGGACGCCGTACAGCTGCCAGCCGTATGGGACCGATATCTACCGGGCGGCGCTGGGTCCGTCGGAGTATGCGCAAAAGGCCGGGTACATTTTTGTTTATCAGGATGTCCGCGGGCGGTTCAAGAGCGAAGGGGTGTTTGAGCAGGTCCGGCCGCATAAGACGGTGAAAAACGGGCCGAAGGACATCGATGAGGCCAGCGACACGTACGACACGATCGACTGGTTGGTGAAGCGGCTGCCGAACCACAATGGGCGGGTGGGGATGTGGGGGATCTCCTATCCGGGGTTCTACGCGACGATGGGGATGGTGGAGGCGCATCCGGCATTGAAAGCGGTGTCGCCGCAGGCTCCGGTAGGGGACTGGTTCATCGGCGACGACTGGCGGCACAACGGCGCGTTCTTTCTGGCGCACGCGGCGCGGTGGATGTACTCCAACGACAAGGACACGCAGGCCAACCCAACCGAGGTCCGAAAGAACCCCGAGTATCCGTCGCCGGACGGGTATTCGCTGTTCCTGAAGATGGGTACGCTCGAGGAGATCAACGAGCAGTTACTGAAGAACCGGGTGCCTTATTGGAAGGAGTTGATGGACCATTCCAATTATGACTCCTTCTGGAAGGCTCGCGATGTGCGGCCGCACTTACGGAATGTGAAACCGGCGGTGATGACTGTGGGTGGATGGTTTGACGCCGAGGACTTATTCGGGGCCTTGGAGACTTACAAAAAGACAGAGGCGGGGAGCGCCGGCACTTATAACATTCTGGTCATGGGGCCGTGGTCGCACGGCCAGTGGTCGCGGGGGGATGGGGATCATCTGGGCGACGTGCCGTTTCATCAGAAGACGTCGCGGTGGTATCGGGAGCAGGTGGAGTTTCCGTTCTTTGAGCGGATTCTGCGCGAGGAGAAGGCGGCGGGGTTAGCGGAGGCAATCGTGTTTGAAACAGGGGCGAACCAGTGGCGTCATCTACCGGCGTGGCCGCCGAAGGAGGCTGTGGAGCGAACGCTGCATTTGCAGGGGGACGGGAGGCTGGGTTGGAATCCGCCGTCGCGGGGCGGGTATGCGGAGTATGTGAGCGATCCGGCGCGGCCGGTGCCATCGGTGCCCTATACGGCGAACACGATGACGGTGGAGTATATGCTGGACGACCAGCGGCAGGCGGCGTCCCGGCCGGACGTGCTGGTGTTTGAAATGGCGGAGTTGCAGGAGGATCTGACCGTAGCCGGGCCGCTGGATGTTACGTTGCAGGTTTCGACCACGGGGACGGATTCTGATTTTGTCGTGAAGTTGATTGACGTTTATCCGAACGACTTTCCGGATCCGAATCCGAATCCGCGCCGGGTGCGGATGGGCGGGTATCAGCAGTTAGTCCGTGGTGAGCCGTTCCGGGGTAAGTTCCGGAATAGTTTTGAGAAACCGGAGGCGTTTGTACCCGGACAGATGGATAAGATTACCTTCCGGATGCCGGACGTATTTCATACATTCCGGCGCGGGCATAAGGTGATGGTCCAGGTGCAGAGTTCGTGGTTCCCGCTGGTGGACCGGAATCCGCAGAAATTCATGGAGATCCCAAAGGCGAAGCCGGGGGATTTCCAGAAGGCGACGCAGCGGGTCTATTTTGGGCCAGTGGGCGGCAGCGGGATCACCGTGAGGGTGCTGGGGCGGTAAGCCACCGGGGTTTCCTGAACTGACGGAGTTTCCCGGTAGCCAGGGTCCAAGGAGGAATCCTGGGTGGACCCATGGATATTGCGGGGATGAGCCTCGGGGAGTTCTGAAAGGCGTCGATGGGGGCGGGCGTGTTTGGAGTTCGGGCTGTGCTGGAGCGGTAGGGATCGGCGGAACTGATGGTCGGGGGATTCCTCAGTTGAGGGTTTTCCCGGTAGCCAGGCTCCAGGGGGAATCTGGGGCAGGTTCAGGGACATTGTGGGGACGAGCCTTGGGGATTCCTGGAAGGCGTCACAGGGGGTCGGCGTGTTTGGAGTTCGGGCGGTGCTGGAGCGGTAGGGATCGGCGGAATTAGTGGTCGGGGAATTCCTTAATTGAGGGTTTCCCGGTAGCCCGGCTCCAGGGGGAATCCGGGGCGCCGAGTGTAACCGGGGAACTCCGAAATTACGGGGTTCCCCGGTGTCACGGCACCCAGGGGAATCTGGGTTAGGGGGTGAGGGTGCGGTCGAGGAAGTTGGTTGTTGTTTGGAGGAGATGAAGACGCAACGGGCCAGTGACGCCGTGGCTCTTTAAGGGGTAGAACATCATCTCGAACTGCTTGCCGGACTTCTGCAAGGCTTCCATCATGTTCTGGCTGTTCTGGAAGAGTACGTTATCGTCTTGAAAGTTGTGCACTAACATCAGCTTGCCGCTTAGATTTCCGGCGCTGCTGACGGGGCTGCTTTCCTTGTACCCTTCCTCGTTCTTGGCGGGGAGGCCCATGTACCGTTCGGTATAAATCGTGTCGTAGTGGCGCCAATCGGTGACTGGCGCGCCGGCGATGCCGGCGGCGAACACCTTCGAATGGGTCATCGAATAGAGGGTCATGTAACCGCCGTAGCTCCAGCCGTAGATCCCGATGCGGTTGGGATCCACATAGCCTTGCTTGATGAGATAGTCGACGCCTTCGAGCTGGTCGGCCAGTTCAATCTTGCCGAACTGTTTGTGCACCACCTTTTCGAAGGCGTGGCCTCGGTAGTTGGAGCCGCGATTATCCATGCGCCAGATGACGTAGCCCTTGGCGGCGAGCGCCTGGTCCCAGTTGGCGCCGGTCCAGGTGTCGCGCACCGTTTGGGCGTGGGGGCCGCCGTAAACCATCACAATGGCAGGGTACTTTTTGGCCGGGTTGAAGTCCTTTGGCTTGATGATCTGGGCGTAGAAGAGGGTTCCATCCTTGCCCTTAAATGTCAGGGTTTCAACGGGTTGGAGGTCGTAGTTGGACCGGTCGGCGGTGGGTTCGTGGAGCACGGCGACCTGGGTGCCCGCGTTTCCGAACAGCGTCTGGCGTGCCGCCGCCCGGTTGCTTTGATGCGAGTCGAGATAGAAGGCGGCGGTGGGAGAGACGTTGGCGCTGTGGGTACCGGGTTCGGGGGTTCGTTTTTTGAGGTCGCCGGTGGCGAGGTCGACGGTGTAGAGTTGGCGCTCGATGGGGCTGTCTTTGGTGGTCGTTACCCAGGCCTGGTTGCGGGCGGTGTCGACGGCGTTGAGTTCGACGACTTCCCAGTCGCCGTGGGTGAGCTGTTTGGGTTCGCCGGCGCCGTACATATAGAGATGGCGGAAGCCGTCGCGCTCGCTGGCCCAGAGGAATTTGCCGTCCGGGAAGAAGTGGAGGATGTTGTGGACGTTGATCCAGGCGGAGTCTTTCTCTTCTAGCAGCAGGCGGGACTTGCCGGTGGCGGCGTTGAAGGCGAGCAGTTCGAGACGCTCCTGGGTGCGGGGGAGGCGCTGGACGGCGATTTCCTTGCCGCCGGGCATCCACTGGACGCGCGCGATGAGGTTGTCGGCGGTCGGGCCGATGTCCATCCAGCGGGTCTTGCCGCCGCGGGCGGGGACGACGCCGAGCTTGATGGTGGCGTTGGGGGTGCCGGCCTTGGGGAAGCGCTGGGGTTCGAGGACGGCCTGGACGGGGCCGGGGTCGACCTGCGGGTGCATCATTTCGGCGGCGACATCGAACTGGAGATAGGCGATTTCGCGGCTGTCGGGGGACCACCACCAGGCGCGTGGGATGGAGAGTTCTTCGGGGTACACCCAATCGAGGCGGGCGTTCCAGATGGTGGCGCTGCCGTCGGTGGTGAGGCGGCGGACTTTGCCGGAGTCGACGTTGATGACGTAGAGATCGTTGTTAGAACGGTAGCCGATGTGGGCGCCGTCGGGGGAGAGCTGGGGGTCCTCTTCGGGGGTGGTGGTGGCGGTGATTTGGCGGGCGTTGCCGGTGGCGGGATCGAGGAGGAAGAGGTCGCCGGCGGCGGGGACGAGGATGGATTTGCCGTCATCGGACCATTGGGGACGGCCGCCGGCGACGCGGCGGTTCTGCCACTGGAAGGCGCCGCCGGTTTTGGTGTCGGCTTTGGCCTTGCCTTCGAGGTCGGCGAGGTTGGCCAGGACGCGGGACTCTTTGGTGGCAGCGTTGTAGAGGCGGAGCTTGCGGGCTTCGGTGTAGAGGAAGCAGGTGCCATCGGGGGCCCAGACGGGGGAGACGGTGTCGCCCATGGGGCGGGCGGAGGCGGCGGCTTCGAGGGTTACGGGTTTCTTTTGCGCGAGGGCGGGGGTGGCGAGGAGGAGGGCGGCGGCGAGTACACGCTGGAGTGGTGGCACGCTCTTGATTTTACGCCGAAACATTAAATTGGGTAGCGGTAGGGACGGATCTCACGACCCGCCCCCCGCACAGATCCGTACGAGCGGCACTACCGCATACGGCTCCTACCTCGGATAATTGGCGCCGGATCGCTCCGACGCACACCGACCAACCCG
>JBIKOG010000290.1:0-8667 GCA_044358225.1 Bryobacteraceae bacterium
CGCTTCGACTGCCGCCTCGCGACGACACCCGCAAAACTCGAGGCCAAGATGGGGCGCTACTCCTTTCCTGTAGGACTCTTTCATTCCCTACTACATGCCGGTTTATCCCGGCGCACTGTCAGTCACCCTATTTTTATCCGTAAAACGAAATGCTTTATGGGTTCCGGCCCCCTGAAGCCCCACCGAAGCTATAAAGGTGCCCGCGCGTCCGAACCAGCAGCCGCCCATCCCCAATCGCCGGCGTCGCAAACACCTCCTCCCCAAACTCGTTCGTAGCCAGAATCTCCCACTGCGCTCCCGCCTTCAACACGGTCAACTTCCCCTCACAACTCACCGCATAAATCCGCCCACCCGCCGCTACCGGCGACGCAAAATACTCCCCCAACGCCCCGTTCGTCCGCCCCTGCTTCAAAATCGCCCCCGTCTCCGGGTTCACCGACGTAATGATCCCCCCGGACTTCACCAAATAAAACACCCCGTCATACAGCAACGCCGACGGTATATAGGGAAGGTTCCGCTTCAACCGCCACCGCGCCACTCCCCTGTCCAACTTCCCCCTCCCGTCCAGCGGCAACGCCACCGCCCCATAATCCCCCGTCCCCAACGCCCGCGCCTCCTCCCACTCCTTCCCGTCCAACTGCCCGTTCCGATCCGCATCCACCCACCCGAAGTGCTCAAACCAATCCGTCTCCCCCTTCGCCTCTTCCACCGACACCAACCCGTCCCCGTTCTTGTCCAATTTCGCCGCCGTCGCCGCAAACGTCGGCATCCACGGCGCCTCCGATCCCGACGCCGTCACCAGCAACGTCTCCCCATGAATCACCGGCGTCCCCATACTCCCGTTCGAAGCCAACGGAAACCACCACCGCCCCTCCCCGGTCGACAGCTGATACTAGTCCACTCGCGACGACCCGACAAGAATCAACTGGTCCCGATACACCACCGGCACCGACCACCCGTCCTGCACCTCCGGCCGCTCCCGCCGCCAACGCTGTTTTCCCGTCCCCGCGTCCAGCGCAACCACGTAAGACGCCCGCATCTGGTCACACAACATCACCACCAACCCATTCGCCACCACCGGCGAACCCCCAATCCCATAGAAATTGGTAGTCGGGGGCAACGGATGCCGCCACATCTCTTTGCCGTCCAACGAATAGGCAACCAGCCCGAAATCGGCAAAAAACACATACACGTTCCGCCGATCCGTCGCCGGCGTCGGCGCTGCCGGATCGTTGGCCTTGTAAATGCTCTTAATGGACGGAGGTCGAATCGCCCGCCGCCACAACTCCCGCCCCGTCTTCACGTCGTAGGCCAACGTCAACAGCTGCCCACCCTCGCTCCCCGCCAGGAAAACCCGCCCACCCGTCACCACCGGAGACGACTGGCCAAACGGCACAGCGCTCTTCCACTCCTGGTTCTTCCCCGGCCCGAACTCCGCCGGAATCGCAACCGCCTCCCCCACTCCCGCTCCGTTCGGACCACGAAATCGCGGCCAGTCCCCTCCATACAAAGGAAGCAATAGCAACAACGCGAATGGACCGGCAAGCGCCTTCATAGCCCGCTAGTATACCCGAATACAGTGCCGCAACTGTTCTTTACAAACGATTTGCCGCCCATGGTAAACTACGGTTAAGTCCTGGGTGAAACCATGCTTCACTCCAACCCCCGCTCCCTCTCTGAACTCAATTCGAGCGTCTCAACTTCCGCTCCCGGAGCGTGGAAGCGGCTTGCCGCCTTCGCCGGCCCTGCCTATCTCGTCTCCATCGGCTACATGGACCCCGGCAATTGGGCCACCGATCTGGAGGGCGGATCCCGCTTCGGCTACCAACTCCTCTGGGTCCTGGTCGTCTCCAACGCCATGGCCATTCTTCTCCAGACGCTCAGCGCCCGCCTCGGCATCGTCACCCGGCGCGATCTCGCCCAAGCCTGCCGCGAGGCCTACCCCAAGCCAATCGCCCTCGCCCTCTGGGTCCTTTGCGAAATCGCCATCGCCGCCACCGATCTCGCGGAGGTCCTCGGCGCCGCCATCGCCCTCAACCTCCTCTTCGGTCTTCCTCTCCTCTGGGCCGTCCTGCTCACCGCAGTCGATTCGTTCTTTATTCTCTATTTACTGAAACTTGGCGTACAGAAGTTCGAGTGGATCGTGAGGGCGCTCGTCGCCGCCATCGGTATCTGCTTCGCCATCGAACTCTTCCTTGCCAAACCCGAATGGGGGCAGGTCGCCAGCGGCCTCGTGCCCTCCATCAATGGCGAGAGTCTCTACATCGCCATCGGTATCCTCGGCGCCACCGTCATGCCGCACAACCTCTACCTGCACTCCTCCCTGGTGCAGACACGGCAATTCGGTGCCAGTCCGGAGGAGAAGAAAAAGGCCTGTCATTTCAATCTGATAGACTCTGTTTTTGCACTTAACGCTGCACTATTGGTTAACGCCGCCATCCTCATCCTAGCCGCGGCCGTTTTCTATCATCGCGGCGTCGCCGTCACCGAGATTCAACAGGCGCATCAAATGCTCAGCCCGTTGCTCGGTACCGCCTTCGCCAGTGGCCTCTTTGCCATCTCTCTCCTCCTCTCAGGCCAAGCCTCTACGCTAACCGGAACCCTTTCAGGTCAAATTGTTATGGAAGGTTTCTTAAACCTTCGCTTGAATCCGTGGATGCGGCGCTTGGTCACCCGGGGCCTTGCCCTCATCCCCGCCGTGGCCGTCATTTATACCTCCGGAGACAAAGAGGTGTACAAGCTCCTCATCCTCAGTCAGGTCGTCCTCAGTCTCCAGCTTCCCTTCGCCATCATCCCTCTCATTCGCCTCACCGGAGACAAACAGCGAATGGGAACCTTCGCAAATCGGCCCTGGGTGACGACCCTCGCCGTCATCGTAGCCGGCATCATCCTTTTTTTGAATGGATGGCTAGTAAAAAACACATTTGAAAAGGTGTTATCCAGTGGTTCAAACGTTTATCTTATGGTGCTTCCCGGCGTCGCCCTCGCCCTCCTGCTCGCCTATCTCCTCTTCGGACCCCTCGTGCCGCCACGCGCAGCCGACCTGCCCGTTGCCGACCTGTTAACCGACGAAGCCAGCCTCCCCGAATACAAAACCATCCTCGTCCCGCTCGATCACTCCGGCTCCGACAAAATCGCCCTCCGCCACGCCGCTGCCCTCGCCCGCCAGTCCGGCGCACGCATTCTCCTCCTCCACGTCGAAGAAGGCGTCACCAGTCAGATCTACGGCCACGACAGCTCCACCGCGGAGGTCACAGGCGGATCGGAATACTTCACTGAAATAAAAAACCGCTTGTCAAAACAATCTGTTAACTGTGAATACTTCATCCGTCACTCAAACTCACCTCCCGACGAGATCATCCGTTTCGCCAAATCGGAAAAACCGGATCTCATCGTGATGGCAGCCCATGGTCATGGCCGTCTGGGGGACATCGTCTACGGCCAAACCATTGAGCACGTTCGACATGCGGTAAAAATACCGCTCTTTGTCGTACAATAGGTGCGGAAACATTCCCCCCCGTAAATGTTCCTGGGCAACCTGTCCCACCGTGTGTGTCACACCAACACGCCTCTGTTCGGCGACTGCTTCGTAAGCTACTGAAAATAAAGATACACACTCTGGCATTCGGCGTGCATCTTCTTTCCTCGTCATGCGACTCCTGATGACAATCCTTGCGGCTCTGGCGTCCACCCTCACGGCGACGACGCTCGAAAAGCTCACCTTCGACGAAATGGTGGCCAAGTCCACCCAAATCGTACGCGGGCGGATTGCGCTTTCTACCGTGCGGCAGCATGGTGCGATCTACTACTCGCACTACAAAGTGCAGGTCAGTGAGCAGTACAAAGGTGCCGCGGCCAAGACCATCGACGTTGTCCTCCCCGGTGGCACCATCGGCCGCAGCCAGCAGACCTTCTCCGGCGTCCCGACTTTTCCTGCCGATACCGATCTCGTCCTCTTCCTCTGGACGTCGAAAACAGGCCTCACCCACATCATTGGGCTCTCCCAGGGTATCTTCCAGGTGTCCAAGAACGCCGCCGGGCAGACGATCTTCTCCCGAGGCGCCATCCAGGAAGGCCTCATCGACGCCAGAACCGGCCGTCCCACCTCCGATACCGGGATGCGTTTCACCTCCCAGGAGTTTTCCTCCCGCGTAAGAAGCCAAGGAGCGCAACAGTAGTGACGCGCCTCCTCACCAAACTCGCCGCCGTTTCGTTTCTCCTGAGTTCGGTCTCTTTCGGCTACTACCACTTCGTTCACTACAACTCCGCTTTCGGACCCTTCAACTCCATTCCCGAAAAGTTCGACCTCTCTTCGCTTCCCAACAGCACCGTCACCTTCCACATCGCCGATTCCGGCCCCTCGCGCTACGCAGATACCGACAACTTCGCCCTCGTCGTCAGCCAAATCCGTTCCGCCGCCAAGGTTTGGAACGATATTGAAACCTCGGACCTCCGGATCCGTTTCGGTGGCGTCACCCAGCAAAACGCCAACCAGAACGCCGCCACCCCCTCCATCGACGTGGTTTTCGAAGATCTTCCCCCGGGCGTCAACGGCTACGGCGGCCCCACCGTTCGCAACGATGTCATCAACACCACCGCCGGCGCCCTGATCCCCATTCAGCGCTCGGTCGTCGTCCTCTCCAAAGACATCGGCTCCCGCCCCTCCTGGAGCGAGCAGTATTTCCTCACCGCCGTTCACGAGTTCGGCCACGCTCTCGGCCTGCAGCACTCATTCGTCTCCGGCGCCATGGCCACGGAAATCACCCGCGCCACCACCAAGATTCGTCCCATCCTGCCCGATGACGTCGTCGGCCTCTCGCTTCTCTACCCCTCCCGCACCTTCCGGGAAGGGCTCGGTTCCGCCACTGGCCGCGTCACCGCCGACGGCGCCGGTATGGGCCTCGCCAGCGTGGTCGCCGTCGCCCCCGGCGGCGCCGCCATCGGCACCCTCACCCACCCCGACGGCACCTTCCGCATCGACGGTCTGACCCCCGGACAGTATTTCCTCTACGCCCATCCGCTCCCGCCCGCCCTCCAGGGCGAAGCCACCCCGGGCAACGTCGTCCTCCCTGTCGATAACGTCAACCGTCCCCTCGCCGGCGGCCAGCAGTTCGATACCGTTTTCTATCCCGCCAGCCGCGTCCCCTTCGCCGCCATCGCCATTACCGCCGGCAACACGGTCGAGGGCGTCAACTTCTCCGTCACCCGTCGCAACACGCCCACCGCCATCCACTCGGTCCAGACCTACAGCTTCCCCGGCCAGCGCGCCGTGAAACCGGCCCACGTCTACACCGCTGGCGCCCGCAATCTGGTCGTCATGACCGGCAACGGCCTCGTCCAGGGCGGCCAGCCGGTCTCCGGGCTCCAAATCAGCTCCATCAGCGGCGCCGTTTCGGTCTCGAATGGGGGCATTCGCCCCTATGCCCCCTCCCCGGACTTCTATCTCCAGGCGGAATTCCAGTTCGGCCAGTTCGTTAGCGAAGCTCCGGTCCACCTGATCTTCTCCCGGAACAACGACCTCTACATTCTTCCCTACGGTCTCCGTGTCGTTGAACGCGCCGCCCCGCAGATCGAATCCATCACCCGCGGCGATGGGAATGATTTGCTTGTCGCCGGTACCGGCTTGACCCCCTCCACCCGCGTCGCCTTCGATGGCGCCTTCGCAACCGTCCGTGGCTACGATGAAAACTCCGGGCGCCTGACGGTCATCCCGCCGCCAGCGGCCTCCGGCGCCGTCATGCACGCCGTCGCCTTCAGCTCCGATGGCCAGAGCAGCCTCTTCATGCAGCCCGCCATCAACGTGACGAACCTCTCGAACGAGCTGCCTCCAACGACCCTTGCCACCACTACCCTCCCTGCCGGGACCGAATCGGTGGTTGAAATCACCGGTGCCAACTTCGCCGAAGACCTAACCTCCATCGGCTTTGGCACGCCGGATATCGATATCCGCCGTGTTTGGTTCCCCTCGCCCAACCGCGCCCTGGCCAACATCTGGGTTGCACCAGGCGCCGCTGGAAATTCTTATAACTTCAGCGTTTTGAACGGACTTCGCCTGTCAAGCCAAAGCGGTGCATTACAGGTCACCTCTGCCAAGTCGGGCTGGATCTCGGTTCCTGCCACCGCCAGCGGCGGCCTGATTGCTGGCAACTCCGCCACCGTGCAGGTCAACGGCCTGGCCATCAACGGCCTGTCGCCCTTGCAGCTCACGGTCAACGATCGTCCTGCGCAAGTCCTGGGCGTGGATGGCTCTCTGGTCACCTTCTCTGTCCCCGCCGGCATCGCACCCGGTGTGGCCGTCCTGAAACTGCAATCCGGTGCCGACTCGGCCTTGCCCATCGCCATCCCGGTCGTTCAGCAGCAGGCGGTCGTTTCCTCCGTCACCGCCGGTTTCGGCGTACAGATCACAGCCGAGCGCCCGGCCCGGTACGGCGAATTGATGAACATGCTGATAACCGGCCTGCCGGAGAATCTGGCTCCCGCCGGTTCGCAGCCCCGGATCACGCTCAATATCGGCGGCATCGAACACCGCCCGTTGACCGTGAATCCCTCCGGCAGCTTCCTGCAGCTCCAGTTCACCATCCAGACCCTGGTCGCCCAAGGCAACCAGCCGGTCCTGGTGACGGTGGAAGGCGCCAACGTCGCGCCCTTCACCCTTCCCGTCCGCCCCTTCTAACCCCCTTTTCCACAGGGCCGTGCTACCGGATTTCCCTGATGTCAGGGAAATCCTACTTCTGCCGAATCAAGTACAGCGTATTCTTCCCGCGCAAGTACATCTCCCCATCGGCAATCGCCGGCGAGGCAATGAAGAACTCATCCGCCATCCTATTCGTCGCAACCACCTCAAACTTCTCACCCATCTTCACCACCAGCACGTCCCCCTGCTCGGTCGAAACGTACAAGTTTCCATTCGCCGCCACCAACGAAGCTTTTAACGAATACGTCCCCGGCAACCGTTCCTGATAATAAACCTCCCCGGTCCCGGCGTTGATCGCGCTCAAAATCCCGTTGTCCGTCACAAAATACAGCTTCCCCTCGTGCAAAACCGGCGACGGCGTATAGGAATTCCCCTTGGTGTTTGACCAAACCACCGCATCAGTCCCCGTCAAATCGCCATCCCGCCCCAACTTAATCGCCATCCGGTTCGGTTCCCGGTGCCCGCTCATCACAATCACCGTATTGTTGTAAAACACCGGCGCCGGAATCACATTCGACCCCAACCCGCCGCACTCCCAGATCACCTTCCCCGTCTGATAATCATACGCCCGCACCTTCGTCGACGCCGCCACGATAATCTGCTTCCCCCCCCCCACCGTAACCACCGAAGGCGGCGACCACGAACTGGCCTCCTGCCGCTCCACTTTCCAAATCTCTTTCCCCGTCGTCTTGTCCAACACCGTCATGTAGCTGCCGTCTTCCTGGTCGAAATTCAACAACAACCGGTCGCCATCCAGCACCGTCGGCACGCCCTCGCCAAACGCCAACCGCATCCGCATCTTCCCAAACGTCTTCTCCCAAACCACATTCCCCTTCAGGTCCAACGCGTAAATCCCGCGCGACCCAAAGAACGCGTACACCATCTTCCCGTCCGTAATCGGTGAGTTGGATGCAAAACTCCCGTACCGGAAGTGGTACCCCTCGTGCGGCGTCGCGGTCAATAGCGTCTTCTCCCAAACGGTCTTACCCGTTTTCCGGTCCAACGCCATGACGACAAACTTATGCTCCACCCCGGCCGCAAACCCGCCGCCCGGTCCCCGGCCCCCGCCGCCCCCGCTCACCGTCGCCTCAGCCACCGGTTTCGCCGGAATCGCCGTGGTCAAAAAGACCAAATCCCCCCACAACACGGGCGAACTATGCCCGCGCCCCGGAATATTCGCCTTCCAGACGATATTCTTCGTGTCGGACCACTCCACCGGAGCCGTCCCCTTGGCTACACCAGTTTCATTCGGCCCGCGCCAACGCGGCCATGCCGCAGGGTCCGCCGCCGCAAATAATCCAGGGATAGCAAGTAGAAGGAGTGCGCGCATAATCATGGCAGTGTAGCAGGTACGGCGCTCCCCACTGCCAGGATGTTACCGCCCTAGCGCCTTCCCAAACACCTCCGCCAACTCCCGCCCAAACCGCAACCGGTCCGCCACCAACGGCTTCCGTCCATATTTGGGCTGCACTGAAATCCGCTGCTCCATGATAAAGGTCGCCATCCCAAAATCCCGATACAAACCCTGGCTCACCGTCATACGCCCCGCCATCCCCGCCGTCGTCGACGTTTCTGAATAGAACAACGGCCGCGTCGGCGCAAACGAACTCTCTTTCTCCAGCAACCCAAACAGCCGTTCCGCCAGCGCCTTGTGCCGTCCGCCGCCCCCGTTCTCCGGCGTCCCCTCCAAATACTCGGAAGTCTCCGTATTGTGCAGACTAAACAGCACATCAATCTTCCGTCCCCCCTCCAGCCACTTCCGCACCGCCCCCCGCTGCGCCGTAATCTCCGGCATCTTCGCCACCCCATTCACATCCCAATTCCGGTTCAAGTCATACCCGAACTTATTGAATCGAACTCCGCCTCGCGCAACGCCATCCGGATCACACATCGGGAAAATCTTCCACGTCACCGCCCCCCGCCCCCCCGCCCCCTCGGGCGCCACCACAAGCCGGCCCCACCCCGCCCCCCCC
>JBIKOG010000291.1:0-8615 GCA_044358225.1 Bryobacteraceae bacterium
TATGCCTACCTGCTGCAGCGGCTGAGTGAAATGAAGGAAGGGGAGGGAACTGTCCTCGATAACTCGATGGTGCTCTTCGCCAGCGCCCTCAGCGATGGCAACAGTCACAACCCGCACAAACTCCCCATCGTCCTCGGTGGCCGCGGCGGCGGCCGCATCGATAGCGGGCAGCATCTGGTGTACACCGAAGACGACCCTCTGGCCAATCTCTACGTCTCCATGCTCGACGCCTTTGGAGCGCCCGTCGAACGCTTTGCCGATAGCACTGGCCCTCTCGCCGGCCTCCTGAAGGGGTAGCCATGAAGGCGCCTCTTACTCTGCTCTTCGCCCTGACTGTTTCCGCGGCCGATCTTACTGGTATATGGGTTGGACAGATGCCCACCCGCAACGGGGAGTCGGTGGATATCGCCTTTCAGTTGGTCCAATCCGGCACCAAGCTTAGCGGAAAACTCTACGGCGATTACCGCAGCAGTCCGATCGTCGAAGGCATCGTCGCCGGCGAACTTGTCACCTTCGTCGTGCTCGCCGCCGAGCAGGCCGGCAACCAGATCAACGATTCCAAGCTCCGTTTCACTGGCAGCCTGAAGAGCGGGGAAATCGAACTCACCCGCGAGCGGGAAAGCGTAATTAACGCGGGAAACAAAGGCAGCGCGCAAACGAAGGCCGGGCCCAGTCCGAAACAAACGTTCCGCTTGAAAAAACTGGCGTAACTTGTTTGAAACGGGCCTATACTGAGCCCAGAGCGGGTGGGCTTTAGGAGGTCATCGAGATGATCCGCCAACTGCTTGTGCTAGTTCTCGTATTGTCTTTCCTTCCCGGCGCGCCTGCCGCGCCTTCGCTACAACAGGGCCCCAAACTGTCTATGAAGGAACAGGTGCTCGCCATCCCGGCAGGTGCCGTTGTCGAAGTACGTACGATTCAAAAAGAGAAGATCAAAGGCCGTCTTGGCGAGGCCAACGATCAGGTTTTCAAGATCCAACGGGTCCGAAACGACAAAGTCGAGGAGGTCAGCGTGGACTTTGCTAAAGCCAAGTCGATCAAGGTTGTCGCGGTTAACGATACCGCCGCGTCGAAAACAGGCCGGACTGTCGGTTGGGTGGTTCTCGGTGGCTTGGCTACATTGGGAATCATTCTGATTGCCACGCTGGCTGCGTTCGCCAACAACTAAGGCTGCGTTTGCCGATCCATAATGGATAAATGCGTATCGCCATTGTTGGTCTAGGATTCATGGGCAGCACCCACTTGAAGGGGCTGCAAACAGTTACGGGAGCCACGCTCGCCGCCGTCGCCGAAAGTGACCCAATCAAGCGTTCCGGTGACATGAGCAGCATTCAGGGGAACCTCGGCGGCCCCGGCGAGAAGTTCGATTTCTCCAACGTCGCGCAGTACGCCACGGCCGAAGAGCTCTTCGCCGATCCCAACGTCGACGCTGTCGATATCTGCCTGCCCACGAACCTGCATAAGCCTCTCACGCTGGCCGCGCTCAAGGCCGGCAAGCACGTACTCGTCGAAAAGCCGATGGGCCTCACCCGCGCCGAATGCGACGAGATGATCGTCGCCGCCGAAGACGCCGGGCGGATTCTGATGTCCGCGCAGGTTCTTCGGTTTTTCCCTGCCTACACGGCGCTGAAAAAGGCGTTGGACTCGGGGGAACTCGGCGCCGTGAAATCGGCCTTCTTCCGCCGCCGCTGCGCCGCCCCCGCGTGGAGCCAATGGCTGAAGAACACGGCCGTCTCTGGCGGCGGGGTGTTCGACCTGCTCATCCACGATGTCGACATCGCCAACCACCTCTTCGGCAAGCCCCGCGCCGTTTCCGCCACGGGCTTTGAAAATCTGGAGATCGGTCTCGATATGATCACGGCGCAGTTGCACTACGATCACATTCCCTCGGTCACCATCACCGGCGGTTGGCACCACCCGAAGGCTTATCCGTTCTCCATGGAATACACGGTTTCGGCGGAAGGCGGGACCATCGATTTCTCTACCGACAACCGCCCGCCCACGCTCTACAACGCCGCCGGCGACGCCGCTCCGCTCTCGCTGGATACCGTCGACGGTTACGCCGCCGAAATTCAGTACTTTGCCGACTGCGTCAACGCCGGCAAACAGCCGGAAATGTGCATGCCGCGGGACTCGGCCACCAGCGTCCATATCACGCTGTGCATGAACGAATCCCGCGCCAACGGCGGCAAGCCGGTGAACTGCTAACGCCCCTTCTTGGGCATCTTTTTCATCGCCGCGTGAATCTGTTTCCACCTCTCTTTCTCCGCGCGCGCGGCGTTTCCGTCCTCGCGCCGGTGCTGGTAGGCCGCTTCTTTCTGCAGTTTTCGGAAACTGGCCAACCGCTCCGGCGCAATTGCGGTTTCCACTGCGCAACCTGGCTCCCCGTCATGGCTGCAGTCGGAGAACCGGCATAGCGCGGCCAATTGCGCCACGTCGGCGAAAGCGTCGGCAACACCACCCCCAACGCCCACTGCCCGCAGGCCCGGCATGTCGAGCAGCAGCCAGCCCTGCGGCAAGCGGATCAGCGTTCGCGTCGTCGTGGTGTGCTGGCACACCGTTTCGCCGATCGTCTGTGCCTCTTCCCGCAGTAACGCATTCACGATGGTTGACTTGCCCACACCGCTCGAACCGAACAGCGCCGCGGTCTGTCCCGGTTGGACGAACGAACCCAGCAGCGGCGCGGGATCGTCGAGTGTTCCGCTCAGCAGAACCGCCGGCGCTAGCGTTGCGGCAATCGCATAAATCGCCGCCGGATCCGCGCAGAGATCCCGCTTGTTCAAGACGATTACCGGCTGTACGCCGGCCTCCATGGCCAGCGCCAGGTAGCGGTCCAGACGAGCCGGATTCCAGTCCCGGTCCAAGCCACAGACAAGGAACGCGACATCGACGTTCGCCGCCAATGCCTGCCGCTGGCCGCCATCCTGAACCCGGGTGAACAGCGATTGCCGTTCCACCACATGCACCATGAGTGCCGGGTCCGTTGGCGTAATCGCCACCCAATCCCCGGCCACGGGGAGTTCTAACGGCGATCCGGCCGCATACTCCAGCCGCCCTGCCAACTCCCCGCGGACCCGTCCCGAGTCCGTCTCCAGTTCATACACGCCGCGGCTGCCATCGACAACCCGTGCGGGCGCCAATCCAGCCAGCCGATGCGGCGAAAATCTCTCCGCCCATGCGGAGTTCCAACCCCAGTCGAATATCGACATTTCCAAACACACCTTTCCTTCGTCGATCACTGCGTTGCAAGTGGCCGTCAATTCACGAAGGAACTAAACAATGGTTGGCAAACAAGTAGGATAGCAACTGCCGCGGCCCTCTGGCGTTTGCGATAATCATCCTATGAGTTCCCGGACCGCCGCCGCCGACGGGTCTGGTCTTAGCCGCTCCGCGATGAAGCAGCTGGACCGAGCCACCCTCATTCAGGCGCTTCGCATCATGCAAACCTCGCGGCGCATCGACGACCGTGAAGTGGTGCTCAAGCGTCAAAACCGGATCTACTTTCAGGTCTCCGGCGCGGGTCACGAAGCCATCCAAACCGCGGCTGGTCTCTATCTCCGTCCCGGGTTCGATTGGTTCTATCCCTATTACCGTGATCGGGCACTGGCTCTCTCCTGCGGCATCACGCCGAAGATGATGATGTTGCAGGCCGTTGGCGCAGCGGAGGACACGCAGTCCGGTGGCCGCCAGATGCCGTCTCACTGGTCGTCCCGCGAACTACACGTCGTTACCGGCTCTTCGCCCACCGGGTCCCAATATGTTCAGGCCATCGGGTGCGCCCACGCCGGCCGGCTGATGTATCCGGATTCTGACGAAGTCACCCTGGTTACCTCCGGCGATGGCGCCACCAGTGAAGGCGAGTTCTGGGAAGCCATCAACGCCGCGTGCCTGGAGAAGCTGCCCGTCATTTTCCTGATTGAAGACAACGGCTTCGCCATCTCCGTTCCGGTGGAGTACCAGACACCGGGTGGCAATATCTCCAAGCTCCTGTCCGGCTTCCCCAGCCTGTTGCGGTTGGAAGTGAATGGGTCCGATTTCGTCGAATCCTGGAAGGCCATGGAAGAGGCCGCCGCCCATTGCCGCGCCGGAGTCGGCCCGGCGTTGGTCCACGCGCACTGTATTCGCCCCTACAGCCACTCGCTGAGCGACGACGAACGGAACTATAAGACCGAAGCCGAGCGGGCCGCCGAGGCGCTCCGTGATCCGCTGACGCTCTATCCGGCCTGGCTCATCGAAAACGGTGTGATGCAGGAATCTGAGATCTCCGAGATGTTCGCCGAGATCGATCAGGAACTCGACGCGGTGACGGAGTACGCTCTACAGGCGCCGCCCCCCGATTTAGGCACCGCTATGCGGTTCCTGTACTCTCCGGCCGTCGATCCCACCTCCCACCGCTTCGAGTGCGAGCCGCAGTTCTCCGGTGACGCGCGGACGATGGTGGATTCCATCAACCTGACCCTTGCCGAAGAGATGGCCCGCGACCCGCGCGTTATCGTGTTCGGCGAAGATGTCGCCGACTGCTCCCGCGATGCCAACCTCGCCGAAGTGAAGGGCAAAGGCGGGGTGTTCAAGGCGACGCTCGGGCTGCAGCGCGAGTTTGGCAGCAAACGCTGTTTCAACACGCCGATTGCCGAAGCTTGCATCGCCGGACGCGCCATCGGCATGTCCACACGCGGCATGAAACCGGTTGCCGAGATCCAGTTTTTCGACTATATTTGGCCCGCGATGATGCAAATTCGCGACGAAATGGCCAATATCCGGTGGCGTTCCAACAACGGATTCTCCTGCCCGGCCGTGCTGCGCGTGCCCATTGGCGGCTATCTTACCGGTGGATCGATCTACCACAGCCAGTGCGGCGAAGTAGCTTTCACACACATCCCGGGCCTGCGCGTGGTGTTCCCGTCGAACGCGCTCGACGCCATTGGCTTGTTGCGTACCGCCATTCGCAGTGATGACCCGGTTCTGTTCCTCGAACACAAGAAACTCTACCGCGAACCGTACAATCGCTCGCCGCATCCGGGGCCGGATTTCACCATCCCGTTCGGTAAGGCGCGCATCGCGAAAACGGGCAAGGATTTGACGATCCTGACCTATGGCGCACTGGTGCAGAAGTCGCTTCTGGCGGCCCAACAGGTGGAAGGCCGTCTGAACGGGCGGACGGTTGAGGTGATCGACCTGCGCAGTCTGGCTCCCTACGATTGGGAAGCGATTTCGCTGTCGGTGCGGAAGACGAATCGCGTGATCGTCGCCTACGAAGACACGCTCAGCTGGGGCTACGGCGCCGAGTTGGCAGCCCGGATTGCCGATGAACTGTTCGAGCATCTCGACGGCCCGGTGAAGCGCGTGGCCGCCAAGGATACTTGGGTTGCCTACAGCCCCGTGCTGGAAGATCACATTCTGCCGCAAGTGGAAGATCTGATCGGCGCGGCCCTGAATCTATTGGCCTACTGAGCGATTTTGCTCCCGCATTTCGCTATGTAGGGCATGCGACTTCTGATCCTGCTCCTCGCCGTTCGGACGGTGCTGTTCGGTGCCGGTTTTGGCGGCGTGGTGTCACCTCCGGATGGCTGGCCGGTCTGGGCCAAGGCTCCTGATCAGGAAGTGTATCTGGCGCCGGACCCCGAGATCGAGGAAGCGCTGCTGCGCGTATATCGTGCCCCTTCGGTCTCCTTGCGGGGAACTCTCTCTGGAGAGCTGCGGGAAGCCGTGCGCGGCCGGAACGTCGTTCGCATCTCGCCCGAACACCACGGGACGACCGAAGACGGTCTGGCTGTGATGGCGCAGGTGGTGATCAGCGACGACGCGGAAGGGGCGCGTCGGCATACGCTGCTCGCCGTGGTGCAGGGCGTGCGTGTCGCCGTGCTGTTGCACTTTGAAACCTCGTCCGAGGAACGCTTGTCCCAACACTTTCAGTTGCTGATGAATACGGATTCGGCGGTTCGTTTCCCCGGATCGTGAGCGCACCGGGTGGCGTCGGCGTGATAGACTCGCTGACCAAATGCGGACTTTCTGCCTCACGGTAATGCTGACGGCCTCCCTCGCGGGATTTGCCGAGGACTGGACCCGTTTTCGCGGGCCCAATGGCTCCGGTGTCGCCAGCGGCAGCGGATACCCGGAGGCGCTGAGTAAGGAGTCGAATCTGGCGTGGCGCGTCCCGGTGCGGCCGGGTAAATCGTCTCCGATTCTGACGAAGTCCCACGTGATTCTTACCGGGTACGCCGACGGGAAACTCTATACGCAGTGCTTTGACCGGCGAACCGGCAAACTGCTGTGGGAGCGGTCCGTCGACCGGGTGTCGCAACTCTCCGCCAACCGGCTCAACCACCCCGCCGCGATCGCCTCCGTTACGGACGGCAAGACGATCTTTTCTTTCTTCAAAGACTTCGGGTTTGTCGCCTATGATACGGGAGGAAAGGAGCTGTGGCGGGCCCCAATGGGTCCGTTCAATACCACCATGGGCCTGGGCGCGGCGCCTGTGCTGGCTGGCGCCAATCTTTACCTGCTGGCCGATCAGGTGGAGGGCTCCTTTCTCGCCGCGCTCGATGCCCGTAACGGCGAGTTGCGATGGAAGAAGGACCGCGAGGAGGGCGAAGCCTGGGGAACTCCGCTGGTCTATGCTCCGGCTGGAAAGAGGCCGTATGTCCTCACCGCCAGCCGTGGGCAGTTGGGCGCCTACTCGCTCAATGACGGTAAACGGGTCAGCACGTTGCGCGGGTTGCCCACGACGGTCGTTGGCAGCCCCGTGATCGACAATGGCGTTCTCTACGTGCAGGGCTATGGCTCCGATGCCCCGGCACCGTTTTCGCAGCGACTGGAAAAACTGGATAAGAACATAGATGGACGCCTTACCAAGGACGAATACCTGGATGAACCGTTCCTTGGCGGGATTGCCAGGTTCACTGGGAATCGCGACATGGTGATCACCGAGGACGAATGGAACCTCAAGCAAAAGGAGATCATGGGGCCTAACTGTCTGGTCGCCTACCGGCTGGAATATGACGCCGCCGGTGCCTTGGCCCCCAAGGAGCTATGGCGCTATGATAAGAGTTTCACTGGCGTAATTCCCACTCCGCTTGTCTATGAAGGTGTGTTGTATTTTGTTAAAAATGGGGGCATTCTGACTTCGATCGATGTTAACTCCGGAAAAGTTCTGAAGACTGGGAGAGTAACCGGAGCCCTCGGCGGGTACTCAGCGTCTCCGGTTGTCGCGGAGGGGAAACTCTATCTGGCCAGCGAGGATGGCAACGCCGCTGTTCTGCGGGCTGGCGGCGAGTGGAACGTCTTGTCTTCCATGCAGATAGGCGAGCCGATCTACGCTACACCGGCGTTGTCGGGAGGCGAAGTGTTTCTGCGGAGTGACGAGGCGCTTTATTGCTTTCGGGGCGCTGGTAAATAGTACTCCGCGTTCGCCCTTTAAGTGTTTTCACTTAGTAATGACCGGTACTTAAGGGTGATTGTAAATGGGTTTTTGGGTCTATGGTAATTCGTTCGCCAGTAGTGTCTAATGTAGTTTCATGTCAGTGTTAGACCCTCACATTTCCGAGGGAATTATACGCGGGGCATCCCCTGCTGGGGATGAACTGAAAGCGGCCGTCAACACCCGCCTTCTTGCGTTTTTACCAGTCATCGTTTGCATCTACCTCGCCATCTCTGGCGGCGACGTCTTCTTGCGTCCAGCGTCAGCGGTCTCGCCGGCCGGTTATGCCGCCTTTTTCACGGGGTTGGTGTGCTTTGTGTCGTGGGGGCTGCTGCGGCGGGATCTGATCCCAGTCCGGGCGATTTCCTTCGCTTTCACGGTAGTCGCCGCCTCCATCCTCGTGTACGCCTTTATCAGCCTTCATTTTGAGGACAAACCAGCCACCGTGGCCGTGATTGCGTTCCTGTTTTTCGTCTCCGGCGCTACGTCTTTTTCTCTACGGTGGCATTCTGTGGTTCTTGCGATGGCCGCCTTGGGATGGGCGGTGCTGGGTCGACACTCGATGCCTGCGCAAGACTTCTGGTACTGGACGTTGGTCCTGGCCAGCGCAGCGGCGCTATCTGCAGCGAACGTCTACCGGCGCCGCCGTAAAGGGATGGCATTGGCGCCGCAGGCGCCGTCCGGCGATCGATTCCAACGGGAATACCTGGAGCGGGCGGTGGAGGGAACGCAGGATGGCCTCTGGTACTGGGAGCTGAGAGGGGATGTCTTCCATTTCTCAGCAGCCTGGGCCAGTCTGCTAGGATTTGACCGATCGGAATTGAAGACTCATCCGGATGAGTGGTTGAGCCGGGTGCATCCCGGCTACATTGCCCGGTTGCGAGAGGAACTCACAAACCATCTGCACGGGGACGCGCCCCAGTTCAGGAATGAACACCGGATGCGCCGGAAAGACGGGACCTACATGTGGGTTCTCGCCCGCGCAACCGTCATCCGGGACGCCGATGGGGAACCTATTGTGTTGGCCGGTTCTCACAGCGACATTACGCCGCTCATCGAGGTGGAAAAGCGCCTGTTGACGGATACGTTCAAGGATCCTCTGACCGGCTTGGCCAATCGGAGCTTTCTCCTGAGCCATCTCCAAATGGCGGTGGAGGAAAAGGCGATGCGCGGGAACAGTGCGCCCCTTTTTGCTGTC